>JAGCFW010000022.1 GCA_017649895.1 Alphaproteobacteria bacterium
CATGGCGCTCCGGTTCGCAAAATCCAAAACACTGCGTTTATAAACCGACGGTTGTCCTTGGCTTGTCCTCCCCAGCTGCCTTTTCTTCCCGGCAATATTGGTTCCAACTTGCTCCAAAATTCATCAGATATGTCGTGCCTGCGTATGCTTTCGTCTTCCATTTTTTTCCTATCACAATTTTTCTCAGTATATCATAAACCTTGTGACGACACTATATAGCAAATACACTAGCTTGAAATATTCTTGCAAAGATAAAATCCATTTCTTTTATACCTGCTTCAACTATTCCTTTCATTGAAAACTCTTTTGATTATATACAATGCTCTATCTATTCCTGTTTTAAGCATTTTAAAAAACTTTCTGCGAAGATATGATCCATTTTCTGCATAAATCAAGTTTCACTGATAGTTAATAAATTCGTGGTATACTATAGCAGAAAAGATGTATGTTCGGTTTGAATAAATAAGTGCAGTTTAGAAAGGAATTACAGTATATGAACAAACATAACCAAATGGATGTTTTTCATTCCGGAAAAGTGTCAACTGCAGTACTGAAAAATGCAATACCAGCAATGATGGCCATGCTGATGGTTCTGATATACAACGTTGCAGATACTTTTTTTATTGGCCAGACCCGTGATGATTTGCAAGTCGCGGCGGTTTCGATATGTATGCCTGTTTTTCTGCTCTTTATGGCTATGGGAACAGTTTTCGGTGTAGGAGGTGTTTCCGTTATTTCCCGGGCTATGGGCGAAGGTCGAATGGAATATGCAAGAAAAGTATCTTCGTTTTGTATGTGGAGCAGTGTCTGCGTGGGTGTTGTCATGTCAGGTCTGTTTTGGATCTTTATGGATCAGATCCTGATGATAATAGGGACAACCAAAGATGTATGGGACTATGTGAAGAGTTACATGATGATCGTAACAGTTGGCGGTACCTTCCTTCTGCTTTCAACCTGTTTTTCAAATGTGATTCGTGCAGAGGGACAAGCCAATACTGCTATGATGGGTATGATGCTGGGTAACCTCGCTAATGTTGTTTTGGACCCGATTTTGATTCTTTGGCTAGGTTGGGAAATTAAAGGTGCAGCGATTGCCACAGTGATTGGCAACGTGCTTGCCGTTGCTTACTACCTTTTATATTTTTGGAAGGGAACGTCGATTCTGAGCGTCAGTATCAGAGATTTTGTAGTAAAAAATGGTATCTGCAAAAACGTTCTGATTATTGGCATTCCGGCTGCATTGGATGGTTTGCTCATGAGCGCCTCTCATATTCTTCTGAACAGCAGAATGATTCTGTACGGAGGCATGGCTGTGGCAGGAGCAGGAGTTGCAGAAAAAGTCACAATGATGACTGGCATGGTATGTATGGGTTTGGGACAAGGTGTTCAGCCAATTCTCGGATATTGTGTAGGTGCCAGAAGTTGGGAGAGATTCAAAAATGTTCTTAGTTTTTCTGTTTTCTTCGCTCTGAGTCTCAGCACAGTACTGACCGGGATATGTTATTTCTTTGCAGCAGAAATCGTTCAGTCATTTCTAACCGATGCGGTTGCTTTTGAGTTTGGACTTCGTTTTGCTCGAATTTTCATGACCACGAGTTTTCTGTTCGGAATATATTTCGTGCTGGTCAACACCCTGCAGGCAATGGGAGCTGCGACAGAGTCTCTGATTGTTAATCTGAGTCGTCAAGGTCTGTTGTTCATTCCTCTTATGTTTATCATGGGATCAGAATTCGGTATGAACGGTTTAATATGGACGCAGCCGATAGTTGATGTGTTATCTTTGTTGCTGGCAATCGCATTGTTCATTTCCATTTATCGCAAAATGAGTGCAGAACTGTTATCTGCTATTTAATTCTTCCTCAATTCATGTTGTTACGACGTTTGCTTGAATTAAAGAAGGTTAGGAAAAAGCATAAAACAACATTACAGTCATAGATTTACGCCATTTAATTCCCAAAATACTGAACGCCTTTTTCATTATCTTTCGGCTTTTTGATTGTTGGATACATCGTAATAATTTTCTTGTAACACTCGCAGTCGATTCCGTGATCATTGATGATTCCGTATGCTTGTAAATGCGAGTAAATCGTGCCTGAGCCGAGAAATTTAAACCCGCGTCGTTTTAGATCTTTGCTGATTTGATAGGATAATCCGTTGCTTGCCGGAATCCAGCCTTTTTCGTGGTCTTCGTACAAAATCGTTTTTCCGTCGGAATATGACCACAAAAATTCACAAAAACTGCCGAATTCTTCTAGACTCTGTCGTCACGAGATATTTCCCCAAACAGCCAGGCATCTGATCTGATCTGAACGGCAGCAAGAAATGAAGACAAATTTTTGCAATATCTGGTAGCGATTCCGCGCCAGTGTTTCAGATGCAAAAAGGCGTTTTCAACTAACCTTCTGATTTTGTAGGTATTTTTGTCGTAATTTCGCTGAACTTTTCGATTTTTGCGAGGAGGAATAACGACTTTCATGCCTAAAATTTCAGCGTTTTTTGCGATTTTGTCACTATCATAAGCTCGATCAGCGATTAGCCCTCGTGCTCCGGTGTTTTCGATAAGTTCGCCAGCTTTTGCGCAGTCAGCCGTGACACCGTCTGTAACAATGCATCGGACCGGCACACCGCGCGCATCCACGGCCAGATGTATCTTGGTGTTGAGCCCCC
>JAGCFW010000006.1 GCA_017649895.1 Alphaproteobacteria bacterium
GAAGATAAAGGTGGAGATGACCTACAAAGAAGCGGTCACGGAGAAAATCGGCGAGTACAGCGGCGAAAAATGGGGTTTGACACCAGCCGAGGCGTACGCGATCGTGGAATTTTTGAATAGGCAGGACGAAGGCGCAGAGGTCAACAGCGATGATGTTGAGAAGGAATTGAAAAACAAGCTCAAGAAGGACGTAGACATAGAGTTCGCCAACCTGAATGATTTTGTGGAATATCTGAAAGACGACCTGGAGAAGACGATAGAGGTGGTGAAAACCGACGCGGAGAAGATCGACTATGCGATCGCCGCCTACTACCCGAGCCACAAGATCAGCGGATTGTCCGATGATGACGCAAAAGCCGCTCTGGTCGAGATCGCGAAGCACCTGAATACGCTGCCGCCGAACTGGAAGACCAAGAGCTCGATCATTATGGAGGAGCTGCAAAACGCAGGGAAAATCCCGAACACGGTCAACCTGAGCTACGACGACTTGGTCGCCTACATCGAGGCCCTGGACGATGAAAAATACTTCGAGAATAAGCCGATGATCGTCGAGGAGGAACTCACTCTGCGCCAGAGGATTGACGCGCTTCTCCTCCCTGAAACCCCTGAGGCCAAACTCGACGGCGTGGCCTACGACAGCTACCGTCTGGATTCGCTCTTGACAAAGGACGGCGATATCAACGCGAGCGACGTCAAAAACACCTGGGCGGACGCGATCACGGCCTCCTTCATGCCGGCCCTGTCCGACGCGAATTCCGGCATATTGAAGCAAGATCCGAACATCCCGACCGTCATCAACAACGCGGCCGAGACGGAAACCAAGAGCCGAATCGCTACAACCACAGATGGTACGGTTCCGTCGTCGCTGAAAACCGATATCGAAAACTATGTGGATGCGCTCTATGAGGCAAATTCGGCGGATATGGATTCGGCGTTGGATTCGCTTCTCAGCGACGAAAACAAGCTGAGTGTGTTAAATACAACCGAGAGTAGGTCCACAATAAACAGCAAAATTCTTACAGATGTCACCGCCAATGGCGACGCGATGAATGCGAAAACCAATAGTGTCTATACCGATTTGCCGGAGATTGTTGAAGCAATCCGTCGGTATGCGGTTATGTATGAGATAGGGCAGACTGATCTACAAAACAAGGTGTTGAACGAATATAATCCGTCGACTGGTGGGCCTAAGGCAATTTTAAGAGACGCTTCAACAGCCAAAATAGTACAAAACGTAGATAATAGCCTAGGTAGAGATTATTTAATTACCTATCTAAGATACAATTATTACATGGTCGAGGAAAATGGTAAATATCCAAATGCCGTAAGTCAGATTTTAACAGATATAAAAACAGTTAATAAAACGGATCCAAGGGAAAGAGTTAATTATGCGGTGGAAGATCTTATAAGAAAACATTATGTGAAATATTTCGTAGATACTACGGAAAAAGAAAGCAATACAGCTCTTCAAACTACATTAAAAAACCGTATTTTAAATGCATTTATGAATAAGCAATATACGGATGACGATGGCGTAATAATGAATCTTTCTACTCAAAACGAAAGAATTATGTTTGTGAAAAAGAAAACGCATGCAACCGCTACATTGAATAGCTTTAAGTGTTTATATATTCCTGAAACTACGGATGGCAACAACAATTGCACGGCTATTCTAAACCGAATTAAGCAAAATAAAAGATCAGAAATTGTAAGTATACTTAACCAAGACTTTATACCGTTAGCAGCAAAAAATACGAAAAGTGCTTTTACGACCCCTATTATAGATTACTTTTTTAATTATTATGGAGTACATCCTGACATGGTAATTAGAAATGTATATAACATCTACATTGATAATCTCGTAAAATACTGTTTTAACTACGCTTGGGTGCCATCTACGGATATTTTGGATGAAATAAACGGTTGGCAGAGTTATGTGTCAAGCACCTTTACTAACTCTAATATCCCTGCCTCTATAACGACAGATATTCAGACGAAAATCCAAAATGCTCTTAAGAATCTGGGCAGCGGCAAGACATTAAAGGAGGGTCTGAGATCTCAGCTTAACGTATCGGGAACGTCTGCTCTGGTGAACGACGAGAACGAGTGGCCTGTGGCGAACGGCACATCCGAGATCGACAACTACAAGTACACAGATGCCTTTGATAACAAGACAAAAGTCAACATCCTGGACTACACCTACGACAAATTGATCGGCGATGTGCGTGCGATCGATGCGAAAACGGCCTATGAGGTGCTGAAAGCTCGGGCGAACGCGACGAACGACGCGGCGATCGATTCGCTGGTTTCTTCAAATTTGAGGGAGGCGCTGAGGACTGCGATTGCCAATATCACAAGCGCGAGCGGCGTGGAAAGCGCTGCGTCCCAGGTGCTGACGGGCAACATTACTTCACAGAAGGCGAATACTTCCGACGACGTGAAGGACAGGTACGCGAAAATTTACCGAAGCGTGAACATCGGCTCGAACGCGGTGAACCTCAGCGGCGCAACGAATGTAACGAATATCAATGCTGCCTTCGATGCTGCGATTTTCAGCACGATGAACGGCTATCTAGCTCCGAACGGAACGGCAGGGATTTTCGACGGCGTGGAAGGCGGAGTGACAGGCTTTATCGACGTGATCTACGGCACGGATGCGGCTGCTAAAGCGGCGGCGGTCCGACAAGTCGCGATGAACTGGATAACCGCTCGCGAAGAGGAGTTCAAGGCGGCCGACATCGCCGAGATGCTCAACGATATAAAGGAAACTCGAAATCCGAGCGACCGCCTCAAATATCAGATCGAGGCCTACTTGTCGAGCCACAACATAGCCTCTCTGCCGGTGGAGGATGACGCGGCCAAGGCGAAGCTCGTTCAGGTGGTGGAGTATCTGCAAACTCTGGGCGAAAATGCGACCGTGAAGACGACCGACATCGATATCGTGGCGTTCACTTTCCCTGAGCTTGAGGCGTTTGTCGACCACTTCAAGGGCAAGGAGGACATCCCGAGCACGATTTCCGCCGTCAAGACCGAGGACCAGAAGCTCGACTATGCGGTTGCGGATTACATGAAAAATCACTCGATAGCAGGCCAGACGGAAGCGGTGATCAGAGAAATCGTGGCGTATCTGGAAGAGCAGGGCAGCGCGACGGTGACGAGCGATGACGTCAAGAATCACCTGGCAGATCAGCATATCATTGCAGATAAAGATGCACTGACTTTGGATTACCAGAATTTGATTGATCTGAAGAATTGTCTGGCGGCTCAGGACAGAAGCGTATCGACGAACATCGAGCGGACAACCGAGGAGCGTGTCCGATACGAGGTCGATGAGTATTTGCGACCGACGAATACTGGCGCAGAGGCGCACACTCTCGGTGATTTGACGCGCGATCAGGCTTTCGATCTGGCGATGTATCTGAAGGGACTGGAGAACAAAACGGTGTCCGGCGAGGTCGTCCTGGATGCGGTGCCGAGTTTGAGCGGGAAAACCCTGCCTTATGAGGATTTGAAGGCTTTCGTCGAGTATCTGACAGATCTCGAGGGGCTGACCGTGACGGTTGTGAGAAACGAATCCGACCTGCGCGACGAGATTAATACGATTCTTGCTTCGAACTTCCGCCCTGACAGCGTGGCCGACGGTGTGGCTTTCGACGACACGGTGTTCGACGAACTTATCGGCGGCACAGAGGAGGTAAGCGGTGCCGACGTCGAGGATATCCTGCTGGCGAAAACCGCGAGCAACGTCTTCTCGGCCAACGCGGATTGGTGGAAGCAAGACGCTGACGCCGTGAGCGATGCGGCGAGTTTGGACTCGCAGATAACAGCCGTTTTCCCGAACAGCGTTTTGGCGAGTGAGGGCGACGATGGCTACGACACGCTGCAAACGGAAATTGAGTCCTTTGTGGAAGCCTACAATTCGAGCACCGCGGCCACTGCGGGCAACACCGAATTATCGAATATTTTGACCGAATCCAACAATTTGAGCGCGCTGAACTTAACCTCGACGCGAAGCACAATCAAAACTTCCCTCGAAAGCAGCGAAACCGTGAATTCGAAGGTGAACGCCTTCCACAACGCGTTGCAAACCAGCGCTCGCGGAGTGCGTGATTACGCTTTGGCTTATGTGATGGAGGACGCGGAGTCACGTCAAGATCTTCTCGATCTTACTTCAGCTGATATTGATAGCAAAATAACTATCAAACAAAATAATTATGCGAGCAAGATAATAACTGCCATAACGAACAACAAACCTACAGAAGCTAAGAAATATTTGAAAATTTATTTGAAAATTTCTGATTTTTATAGAGATCTGGATAGTACACGTATAGAAGGAGAAGGATTAATAGATACAATTTACGAGGAAATCAAAAAGAGCAGCGTAAGTTCATCAGTAGAACGAGTACGTAGGGCAATAAAGGATGTGATTCTGGAAAGAATAGAGTCCCTTTTATACAAAACCAATAGTACTGATTTTTCCCAGGGTAAAGAGGTATTCGATGTTGAAGAGGAATATTCAAGAGGTAATGATATAGGACGTCATAGTACTACAGTTAGATACGTAAATGCAAACAACGTAGGAAACATTGTTACAGCAATAAATAACTCAAATATTGATTCAGCTAAAAATTTGATAGAAGCAGAACTGCCATACGGATATAAAGAAGGAAAAAAATTTAGAGGGAATGCTGAGAGTTTGAAAACTGAAATGATTGGCAAGTATCAAGTTGAGGCGTATGGCAATCCTGAATATAACCAAATTAATGGTTTTGGTCGAATTTACAAGGATCGTGTAGCTTATTTCTATTATAATCGAGCATTTATGATATCTGGACTTATGCTGGCTTGGCCGTATTATATTAAAGATACTTTTACGTATAGTAACGTTCCGACAAGTGTTGGCAGCATGGAAACAGGAATGAAAAATTACATTGCAACAAAAGGAGATAAAACAACCAAAATATCAGCTTTGAAGACGTTTTTAACGGATACTAATAGTCTTATATGTCTGGCAAGGCTCAAAAACCGCGATTATAATTGGTCAGTAAAAAATGAATCAGGAACAACATGGTACCTTGCACCGGGAGATAAATACGACAGCACTGATAAATCGGTAACTACCATCAATTACACCTATGGAAATATCAAAACTCCGTTGGATGAAATTGATAAGTCAGCGACTTATGCCGCTTTGGGGAATGCCGTGAAAAATACGCGTGTCGGGGCGCTGACCACGGGAGGCGTTTTGAACAGCTCCTTGGCAACCGCCGTGGCGAACAATACTTTGGGAGTCGTGGATTCCGCAGCCGTGAGGGACGCGATTTATTCGATGCTGGTGGCGAATATCTCTGAATCTGCTGCGAAAGAGGGATTCACGAAAATGTATCGAGGGCGACAGCTCGGAACTCATACCGTCAGCGGGGACACGCAGTCGGATGTCCGAAATTCTGTCGACAGCCAGATAGCCGCCGGGATAATGAGATATCTCGGTAGGGACATGATTCTCAGCGACTATCAAAAATCAGGTTTGGTGACTGCGGTGGATGCGGCTGTGGGAGCGAGTTCGGCGGACCAGCAAAGCGCGATCGCGAATTATCTGCACTTTAGCGCGAGCAAAGCCGCAAAAATCGCCGCCATCCTGAACGAGCTGCGCACGGCCGTCAAAGATAAAGATTGATCGGGGACGGTCCTCGGTTCAAAATTTCCCTCGCTCGGAGGAAGGGGCTTTAGTTTCAAATCCTTCCCCCTTCCTCCCGGCGGGGGACATAACGGGGTTGATTAAAAAGTTGATTATCCAAAAAGATCGCTATGAGAACCCGTTCGAATTAAATGAAGTTCGTTATTTTCGATCTTATATATCAGCAACCAATCAGGTGATGACACTCTCTTACTCCCTTGTATTCTCTGGAGTTCAGCAACATATGATCTCGATTTTTTTCGGGAAGGGAATCTCCATTACACAGAAAATTTAAAACTTTCTCCAATTTTTTTGCAACGATAGTCGTTTGGTTTTTGCAAGCATTAGATGTAAAATTGGACCTTGTTGGTACACCTGCGGACAGTATATTGGCAGATCTGGGAGGTTTCATTTCTCCAATATTTGCGCCTCTCGGAATTAGCGATTGGAGGATTTTCACTGCATTCATAAGCGGGTTCATAGCGAAAGAAAGTGTGATTAGCACTTTTGCAATACTGCTCGTCGGAGATGTTTCGCAGATTTCATCGTGTTTTAATCAATTGACCGCCTTTGTGTTTCTAATATTCTCGTTGCTCTATACTCCATGCGTTGCAACGATAGCAGCCGTAAGAAGAGAGCTCGGAAAAAGATTGCCGCAGGAATAATTTTCGTGCAATGCGCGGTAGCTTGGGTTGTATCATTTTTGGTGTATCAGATTGGGAAATTGATTACGTCAGTTTGTTAATGTATTTATTTTTTCTTAAGGTTTTATTGTTAGAATACAGAGGGTTTAGCGGAAAACATTTTATGTATAAGTTTCTAGATATTATTAAATACGGGTGTTTCGCTCTCAGCTTATTGTTGTGCGGATGTTCTCAATCTCCTATTCCTGAAGAAGAGCTTCGGCTTTCTCTAACGAAAGAGGAAATTAGTGATATTACGGAGACATTTCAACACATTGAAGGTGCTCCTTTGTTGCATTGTGCTATACAAAGTATAAGATTCGACATTGCTAAAAAGCTCATCTTACAAGGAGCTGATGTAAATGCTGAAGATAAGCAGGGAAGAACGCCTTTATTTTATTTCGGATTGACTCAAAGAGATCCGAACGATTATGATTTCGATTTTAGATCCATGGGAGAGTTTATGATAGAACACGGTGCTGATATTAATCACCGGGATCACGAAGGGAATACTCCTCTCCACACAACCATTGAAAACTCAAGAATAGCGGAATTGTTAATATTGAAAGGAGTAGCTGTAAATACGAAAAGTAAAGATGGACTCACTCCACTTCACTGGGCTGCATATGACTATAGATTTGATAGGTATGATCGTCCAACTAAAAGTATAAAACTCTTACTGAATGCAAACGTAGATGTAAATGTTCAAGATAACAAAGGTCAAACTCCTTTGCATTACGCGGTGAAAAGTGACAATTACAAAGCATGTGAATTACTTTTAAAAAATGGCGCAAATATAGACATTAAGGATAATCGTGGCAATACTCCTTTAGGTATAGCTAGAAAAGAATATCGTTTCGATTTGATGTGTTTACTATCTGATACTAAAGGAAACGAAAAAGTAGAATTTATTAATTTTTTTAAGGCGATCAATCACGATGATATATCGTATATAAAGTATATCAATAAAGAAACAATAGATTCATTTATAAAAAAATACGCAGTATCTCCATTAATTCTTGCGGTAATGATGAATAAAGTGAAAGTTGCTAAATTTTTGATATCGCGAGGTGCTGATGTTACGGGAGAATGCAGCTTGCCACGAGATTACCAATATTTTTTAGGTGACAATTATGTAGATGTCGAATTCTACGGTAACTTCGGATGGACGCTCCTACATATTGCCGTAAGTAAAAGCATGGAGAATGACGACGATCCAGAAATGGTAAAACTTCTTGCGAATAAACGAACCGTAAATATAAAGGATATAATTGGGCGTACTCCTTTATCTTTGGCTAAACCCAACAGTGAGATAAGCAAAATATTAATAGCGAACGGCGCAAAATAGGATTAAAAAGGGGAATAAAAATCTTTTTCAACCCCAATAATGGAATAAAAAGCTTGAAACAGAGGAAAGGCTAAGCTCCGAAAAAAAGAGTAGGAACTCAGCCATGAAAAGAGATATCACGAGATTATTTTGTTTAGTAGATGATTTTTTGAAAGCCTTGGAAGAAGAGAGGGAAAAGAAGCAAATCGAAGACGGAAAAAAGCCGAGAAAACCGACATGAACTCCGGGATTAACGGAAAGTGAAATAACCACGATAGTGCTGATGTTTCAGGAAGCTCCGTGTCGCAATTTTAAGTATTTTTACAAGTCATATTTGCAGCAATATAAGCCAGAATTTCCGAAAATGCCGGGTTACGAAGGATTTGTTGCGCTGATGCCTCGAATATTATATTTTTAATGCTGTTATTTTGCTGTACTTTGAGGAAGAGAAGCAAGATCGCATACATCGATTCGACATCTTTGAACGTGTGCCATCCGAAGAGAATTTACAGGGACAAAGTTTTCAAAGGACTCGCTGAGAGAGGGAAATCGACGAAGGGTTGGTTTTTCGGGTTCAAATTACACATTGATGCTAAGGGAAATTTAATGAACGAAAAACTTACAAAAGGCAACGTGGATGATCGGTCTGTGGTGCCTCAAATGACAGCAAATATGAGGGGATTTTTGTTTGCGGACAAAGGTTACATCAGCAAGGATTTGTTTCTTTGTTTGATGGCTCGAGGGTTGAAAATAATCACGGGTATAAAACGCTCAAATGAAAAATATTTTGATATCGTTCGAAGAGAAAATTCTTCTGCGCAAACGCTCTCTAGTTGAGATGGTTTTCGATTATCTCAAAAACAAATTCATGCTCGAATACTTCCGGCATAGATCCTTTATAAACATGCTCGTGCACATCATTTTTACACTTACTGCCTATCAGTTAAAGCCTTCTAGCCCCTCGGTTTCTGGGCACTACATCCCTCTTTCTAATCCATAATTGGGGTTAATAAGACAGATTTTTTTTGAGAAAAGTGGAGTTTTGAAAAATTTGCTGAATACCGTTGCCATTTTCTTTCCGATTAACATTTTTCACAGTATCTCATAATTGTCTCGGTTTTTTAATTGCTGTCTGGACAGAATTTTATTCCATCAAATGCGGCGTAGGGGTGGCAAAAACAGACGGGCGGATATTATTCGGTTTGATGCGTTCGATTAGTGCAATTGTACCTGCAAAAAGCTTTTGTTGCTCAAAATATAAGGATGTGCCTTACTTCGACTCATTTTGTAATCATATCCTGAAATTATTATGGTATTATCCTTGCCAGGTTCTTCTCTAGTGAATTCGGCAAATAACATCTCGCATTGCCTGCACATGTCATAGTACGAAACAGCGTAAATAGGTTTATCATGTTTTTGCAAATAGCGCACCATGTATTCTGTATGCCAATATTTACCGTAATCATCGAATAGGGACGGAGCATATAGCAAATTTTTCGTATAGTTTATATCTTCAATAAATCGATTCTGGTCTTCTTTGCTGAACACTCCTATGTAGTTGCTGAATTTTTTCAAAAATTCTTTCATAACCTCTTCTGCTTTTTCGTAGGGTTTTGATAAGCCTTCTAAGCTAAGATTCAGATTTTTAGTATTTATTCCTAAATTTCGCGCCGCTTTTATGTAATCTGCGGCCCGTTCCAAATATTCGTGAAAATATCGTTTACACGATCTTCTATGTTTCTGTAAAGTTCCGTCTATTTCCGAATCATTTTGTACTTTTGCTTTTTCCCAAAAATTTTTAATCGAAAACCAATTCATCGATTTCTCCAAAACCGGAAATCCATTAGGTATAGATTCCAGTGCTATAATATCTTTTTCTTTATATCCCAGTACTTCGTACAATTTGGTTACGTGATAAACTTTACCCCCTATACGTAAATCAGGAACATAAGAAAAGAGACCGCTTACATAGGCTTTACCATTCCAAAATAGGATATTCTTTCCTTTCTTGTAGGGCTCAAAAGCATTTAAAGCCTCCCATACTAGACTTTCTCCTTCTTTTCTATCAAAAAGATGTACTCCAAATGCCTCGTTTATAACTTTTAAAAATTCTTCATCTTTAATGTTTTTTTGGGCTTTTCCAAATGTTAACGGAATCTCTAAATTTGATGACGAGTTTTTCTGTATAAATTGAATAACCTGATTTAGTTCATAAATTTCGTTGAGAGCAGCATTCGTTTCGTGGCTTATTTCTTCGAGTTTCTGTCCCCATTTGTATTGTCCGTAATTATCTTTTTCTCTATAAAGAAGTTTCTCCGTTAAATGATAAACAGTTTTCGATCTTTCTCTTTTTTGCTCGGCTTTGCATCGTTCTTTCTCGAAAATATCAATTAGTTGTGCTTTATTATTTGCGTTAACCCATATTATGCTTTTGTTTGTTTTAGCCTTTTTGTTGGAACAGTTTTCTACATCGATTGTTTCTGATAAACATGAGCCTCTTTTTCTGCTATTTCTGTCCGAAGGCATTCCGAAAATATTTGTAATTACAACGCTCAGACAAACAACTAACAGAGATTTATTCATCTTTTTCCTTTCACACAAAATACATATGAACACATATTTGCGCCATGCAGATACGCATTCCCACGCATAATCACACCACGCGATTTACATACAAACTACTTTTACCGAAACTACAAAAACTACGAAAAAAAATGGCTGGGAAACCTGGATTCGAACCAAGGTTGCCCGGTCCAGAGCCGGGAGTTCTACCGCTAAACTATTTCCCAACGGCGAGTAGATTAATAGCACAAAAAATATGATTTTTCTATACTTCTTTTTCGGAATAATGTATTTTTCAGTGGAAGATGGGGCTTGAGAAAATCATGAAGGTTAAGGGAAAGATGAGTTTGTCGTCGCGGTTATGGTTGGACCGTCAGATGCATGATCCGTACGTGAAACGCGCTCACAAAGAGGGATATCGTTCCCGCGCGGCGTATAAATTGTTGGAGATCGACGATAAATTCAATTTGATAAAAAAGTCAAAATACATCATCGATTTGGGAGCAGCTCCGGGCGGATGGTCTCAGCTGTTGGCTCAAAAATCTTCCGAAGACGCAAAGATTATCGCTATTGATCTTCTGAATTTCGATGAGCTTCCGAAAGTTCAACAATTCATCGGTGATTTTGAAGATGAAGCGAATCAGCAAAAAATCATCGAGGCGTTGGGACAGAAGGCGGATTTAATTGTTTCCGACATGGCTCCGGCAACGGTGGGACATGCTCAAACCGATCATTTACGCATAATGAATTTGGTAAATTCTGTCTACGATTTCGCACTGAATACATTGGCTCCAGGCGGATCGTTTGTCGCCAAAATATTTATGGGAGGAAAGGAAAAGCAGTTTTTCGAACGCGTGAAGAAGGATTTCGCAAAAGCATATTTTTTCAAGCCGAAGTCCAGCCGTAGCGTGTCGGTGGAGATTTACGTAGTGGGGATTTCGCGGAGAGCCTCCGTAGGCAGTGTTTCGGATTGTATGTCTATACCACAGTATGCGGAGAAATCGAAAAAGGTTGAATAGATGCATGGAGCAGGTGAGGATTCATTAAAATGCAGTTAGAAGCACGGGTAAAGTCCGCAATAGATTTGTTGGAGATATTTTTTTCGTCGCGCGCGCCGTTCGATATCGTGATGTCAAAATATTTCAAGAATAACAGATGGATAGGGGCGAATGATCGTCGAGCGATCGCCGAGTTTTCCTATGAAATTTTTCGTAATTTTGAAAAACTGAAGTTCATAACTCGGAAAATCACGAGCAATCTCTGTAGATTTTTTATACTGGCTCATATGAAGTTCGATCGCGGATTTTCAGAAAAACAAATCGAGGAAATTTTTTCAGGGCGGAAATATGCTCCTGAGAAATTGTCGGAATTCGAACGAAAATTTCTGCGCAGAGATTTGGGAGATCTTCCGATATACGCGCAGCTGAACTATCCCGAATGGTTGGATCCCTATCTGCGAAGAGTTTTTGATGAAGATCATTTGGCGGACGAGATGAAAGCGCTGAACGGCAAGGCTTGTGTCGATCTGCGAGTAAATAGATTGCTAGCGACCAAGGAGCAGGCGAGGGGAGAGTTGAAGGAGTTCGAAATCGAAGATACCCGATATGCCGAGAACGGATTGCGGATTTTGAACGGAAGAATCAGTCGAAGTCATCCTGCGATTCGTGACGGAATTGTGGAAATCCAGGACGAAGGATCGCAGCTCATTGCGGAACTGTGCGGAGTTCGTCCCGGAGATACGGTCGTTGATTACTGCGCGGGAGCTGGCGGCAAAACTTTAGCCCTGGCAGCGTACATGGAAAATAAAGGGCGGATTTTCGCGATGGATAAGTATCCCGAGCGTTTGGAAAATGCGAAAAAGCGGTTTCGTCGAGCGAATGTAAACAATGTTTTCTGTCAGGAGATCAACAGCAAATGGCTGAAACGCCACCGAGAATCAGCAGATGTCGTACTGGTTGATGTGCCTTGCTCAGGAACTGGGACTTGGCGAAGAAATCCTGACATGAGAGCAAAATTCTGCGAAAATGATCTGCTGGAGTTGCTTGAAGTCCAGGCCGAGATTCTCAGAGTCTCTCAAAATTTGGTAAAGCCCGGTGGTCATTTGGTTTACTCAACTTGTTCCGTGTTAAAGGAAGAAGACGAAGATCAGATCGAAAAATTTCTCAAGGAATTCGGCAGTTTCGAGTTGCAAAAAGTTGAGTTAAAAAATTACAAAGGTGATTTTTTGAGATTAACTCCTCTCCGCAACGATACGGATGGATTTTTCGCTGCCATAATGAGGAAAAAATCGTAGAAATTACTGAGCGAATTGCTGAATTTTTTCTTCGAAAACGAAAAACTAACTCATTCTAAGATTTTTCATTAACTTTTTCAAAGTCCTGAAAAAGTGATGTCGAAAAATCTCTCAAAAATTAACGAAAAATTTACAAATATTTGCAAGAATATACGCGGGAGAAAAAGGTTCAAAAAGTTTTAGAGGGATTGCAATGACTGATGAAACAAAAAGAGGTGCGAAAAAATCAAACAAAATAAAAATACGGCTGAAGAGTTCAATTTTTGGCAGAATTCTAATAAGTTTTGCATCCGCTTTGCGTTTCTTGAAACGAAAAAGCAATCTTTCTCTGCGATATTTTTCGAATCCGAAAAATATTCACGGTTTCAATCATTCCATTTCTGGCTATGTGATGATTCTGATAGTGATGGCTGTCCCAGTTTTGCTGTTCGGTGCGAAGTATGTGCTGGATCAACGGACGTTATCGGACCAAAATACGACATTAGGATCTGGTAAGTTAGTGAAGCAATGTGCTGGTAAGGCAGCGAAGGCTGTGGCGGAGAAGTGGAATCCTGCCTTGACCTACGCGCAGCAGCGGGAGGCGATGCTGAGGATTGCCGACGAGATTTATAACAACTCAAATGCATATTTGGATTCACCGATGGTTCGAGCTGTACATGGAATAAATACTCCCAGAAAAGTGAAGGGCAAAGTTGGTGCATACAGCCCGATAAAAGTAACGGAATCAACAGAATCATTACAAACAGAATTTGAACCGGGGGAAAAAACAGTAGCACGCACGGGGCAATCAACCGATATGAAAAGGTATTATTTTTATTACTATTACAAAACAAATCACGCACCAATGGCTGTAAAACACTTTGATATTATGTATGCTTCGTTAAAGCGATCAAATGCAAATTTGTTTCCTCCGGATGAAGACTTATATCAGGACTACGTCTACTATTGCGAAAATACTACTGATCCCCTTGGAAAAGAGGTAGGATGGTACCACTACGTAACATGGCCGGAAGTGGTAGGGATGTCCTCTAGTGACGGGACACCAGAAAATGTCGAGCCAAAAAGCTATACAACCAGAACGGATCTGGACGATGAAACTGTAAAAATAGAAGTTGAAGGCGACAAGATAAAGGTGACGACAGACGATGATGTCGCATACGCAGAGCCGGCAAAGTGTAACGTGGATATAATTTTAACGGTTCCGACCAATAGCGCAGCCTTGAATCAGAATAATAATGATAAAAATACCTCAACATCTGGTACTCCGTATATCTCGGAGTCAACAACACCGACAGATGACGCCAAGGAAACACCGATCTGCGAGATAACTCGCGCTTATCAGGAGTTTTTGAAGGAGAATTTCTTCTATACGCGAGGGGTAAATGTAGGAGTTATTCCTTATTCGGGAAAAGTATCGCTGCGTAGTGATCGATCAGATTGGGTAAAAGATCCGGATGAATTTGTTGACGATGGCAATACAAATATAGTGGGAGCGGCTCTATACGGAACCAAAGGAGAAAACGGCGAAAAACTGACAGAAATAGGATCATTTGCGGGAGGAGATGTATCCTACGGATTGCTTTGCCGCGGCAATACTGAAAATTATGGCAGCAACAAGATAACCAAAGGAGATTTGTTATTGTCAACGGAAAATCCGACAACGAGTGACATTTATAAATTCAGAAAAATGGTGTACGACCCCTGTTATTTGACTGATGCGAATTTGCTGTCGATGAAGTGCGAAAATGGTGGCAATAAATACTGGATGAACCCGTATTTCATTCTGGAAATGAATCCGGATGTGAAATTTATTTACAACATGCTGGGCGCGTTTTATCCGTATTACGACGACCGCAATGTTTCAAATTTCATATTTATTCCGGTGACTTGGGCGAATAATTTGCTGCAAAGTTGGAGCGCGACGGGAGGGAATTCGGCACAAAATACAAGCGCAAATTCAACGACTTTGGGGCGACTGTCGACGCCGTCTAAGGGAACAAAAGATGACGGAAGAAAGAAAGTACTGATTTTGATTGTGAACAAACCCGATTGGTTCGAGCCGGGCGAGCTGACCTATTTGGGCTTCGACAACGATTATTCTGAAACCCTTGCCGTGGAATCAGACCTCATAAGATTTGACAAGGGAAAAACTAGTGGAGCCAAGGGAATTCTGAAATATGATTCGTCACAAGGCATACTCAGTTTTCCGCGAAAAGGGTTGCTGCGAATTGTTGTAGAGCCGACAAGCGGTACGGGAAAAATAAAGTTTACAAATGTTTCCGGATCTTACCCGAGTGCTACGAAAGAGACTTCTGTAACGAAACGGTCAGAATTTTTCATAACTCCGGATAAAATAGATAACACCATGAATAACAATAATTATTATGTTGGTATTACCCTGACAAGCACCAAGTTGGTTTCAGCGGAAATCACAAACCGACCTTACAAGGTAGAAAGCGGAAAGGTGGTATACACAAAGTTAAACGCTCCCAATCGAAGTGTCTTTATCGACCTGCTGAAATCGAATAACGAAAAATTTAATTACGAAATATCCGGAGCAGATAGCTCTGTCACGCCAAGCAGTCATCTTGTCTACGGAAGCGACGGCGACGGAAACATATCAGACGTCGGAATTAAATATCAATCTCCGACTTATACCCCGACCGCGCAAACGGCATCTAATTCATCTCCTTCCGTTATTAATCCTAACGCTAGTGAGAATCCTAAAAATTGGACGTCGATTAAAATTGGTACTGGAGGGCCTTATTGTTGGAAGTCAGTCTGTTACGGAAACGGAAAATTCGTTGCAGTGAGTGGCAATAACAGCGATGTCGCAGCCTACAGTGATGATGGTAAAATTTGGCATAAGTCTAAATTACCTTATTCGGCGGATTGGTGCTCAGTCTGTTATGGAAACGGAACATTCGTTGCTATTCCCTCTGAGGGTAGTGATAATACCCCGCCTATTTATAGCACTGATGGTATAACTTGGAATGGAGGCACAATATCATCATCGTATGGAACTGGAAACTGGCGTTCAGTGAATTATGTGAGTTTTAATACATGGAATGACAAAAAGAAAGAAAGTTTCTATGTTATTGGAAACGATCACAAATACATGCTTGAAAGTAGTGATGGTAAAGAAACATGGGGTAAAATAGATTTATATAATGATCATCCTGACTCTCTTACGAGGGGATTACATGTTGATGGATTAACGAATTTTTTGGTACTTGATACTGATACTGACAATTTTTACTTATGTAAATATACAAGTTCGAATAAACATAAGTGGATAAAATATGCCAGTAATAATAGTCATTTTTCTGTAATGACTGGTATGGTAGAATTTGGATTCAAGTCAGGTTTCTTGTATGCAATGACGGGGATAGGTATTTTGTTTGCAGATGGCGCATTTCATTATCGGATATTAAAAACAGAATCTTCTGACGAAGAGAAAACAGATTTTTCTAAAAATTGGAAAGTAGTTAGTTTGCCTGAAGGTAATATTGGTAATTGGGAATCAGTGTGTAGGGGAGAAAGTAAGAGCCTATTAGGGGATTTACCAATTGTCGTTGCAGTGGCTAAAAAGGAATATGGTAAAATGGGCACAGGAGCCTATTTAGATGGTGATGTTTGGACTCGGTCCGATCTTACAGACCATGCATGGACCTCAGTGTGTTGGGGAAAAGTAGACGGACAAGGAAGATTTGTTACCGTATCTGAAGATGGTATGGCAGCTTACAGTGATGATGGTATGGAGTGGACAGAAATTACTTTATTGGCTTCTCCTAATTTTAAATCAGTATGTTACGGAAATGGAAAATTCGTTGCTGTATCCGATAATAGCTGTTATGCCGCCTACAGTGATGATGGTATTGAATGGACTCTTGTTGAGTTAGGGAGTGGAGATTGGAGATCAGTCTGTTATGGAGACGGAATATTCGTTGCTGTTGGCGGTAAAAAGGTAATTTTCAGCTCTGATGGTATTAATTGGCAAGAAGATACGTCTGAGATCATTAGTTTTGGCGTAAAAAAGAAAATAGCCGAAGTTATGGGCAGAGAAACCGGAGAATGGCGATCAGTTTGTTACGGGGATGGACAATTTGTTGCTATATCTAATGAGTTTGATAGGCTTTACGGTACGGTTGGAGATTGGAATATTTATCAAGGGGGCGCGGACTGCAAATTTTCATCGGTATGTTACGGAAATGGAAAAATTATGGCGGTTGGTGAAAATACTTCTACTTCGTACTGTGCTTCAAGTACAAATTTGGATAACTATTCTTGGTCAGAAGTAAAACTTTATGATGATAAAAAGGATTGGACATCAGTGTGTTACGGAAACGGAAAGTTCGTTGCTGTAAATAACAGCCTTCATAAAGTCTATAGTACTGACGGGAAAAATTGGAAAATAATACCATTGGATCTACAATCAGTACGGCATACATCAGTATGTTATGGAAACGGAATATTCGTTGTCGTGTCCCAAGAAGATCGTCATGCTTTTTTCAGCAGTAATGATGTAAGCAAACATTGGATCATAATTGATGACTTATCGGGTAATTGGAGAAGCGTTTGTTACAGCGGAAAATTAGGCAGATTTGTTGCCGTAGGTGACAATGGTGCAATAGCTTACTGCGATGTGAAAGTAACAGTTAAATACGTTGCTGTGGCCAGTGATAGTACCCGGGCGATTTACAGCTCCAATGGTATTGATTGGTACGAGACTGATGTTTTGTATATATCCCCTCAATCAGTCTGTTATGGAAACGGAAAATTTGTTGCTGTGGGTGATGGTGGTTCCACTTATAGCGATGATGGTATAAATTGGAAAGATAGTGGTCTGTGGACTAATGTGCGTTGGCAATCAGTGTGCTATGGGAACGGAAAATTTGTTGCTGTGGGTATGGCTAAGACGAGTGGGTCGAGTATATTTGCTTACAGTGATGATGGTATAAATTGGAATGACGATGAGGAGAACAGTATATCTGGGGGAAGTTGGCAATCAGTCTGTTACGGAAACGGAAATTTTGTTGCTGTTGGTTGTAAAGTAGATGGAAACAAAATTGTTGGTATAGCAGCCTACAGCGAAAATGGTGAAGGATGGACTGAAGTTGTTTATAATAAGAATAAGAAAAACAAGATTGATAATGATGATATACCTAAATATTGTTGGAGTTCCGTGTGTTATGGGAACGGAAAATTTGTCGCTGTAGCAGATTGGAATGCTCAAGAAACTAAGGCAGTTAAAAAAGTTGTTTACAGTAGTAATGGTATAAATTGGACAAAAAGTGAAAATATAACTAATGAAGACAGGGAATATAAGTGGGGGGCTGTGTGTTACGGCGGAGAACAGTTTATGGCTGTAACTAAAGGTAATGCCTCGGAGGACACGGGTAATGATTTTTCAGTTAGCTCAGATGGTGTAAGTTGGTCTGAAAAAAACGATAAATGGGATGCTGCAGCTTATAAATCAATTTGTTATGGAGACGAAAAATTCGTTATTGCCGGTGAAAATAAAATAGTTTGCGGTAAAGGCGAGAATTGGTCCAGTATTAATCTTCCAGGAGACTGGACATCAGTCTGTGCCGTGCGTGACGAGGAACCGGAAGTCAAACCTATAGAAAGAGGATGGTATTTCTATAATAATGACAAAAGTGACTCAACAAACCATCATTTTATATTTCCGACCAATCCGGGGGATATGTATTTCGTGACAAATTCGGAAGAATTTACTTACAAAAACGGAGATATATATCCGATGGAGGAGGCAAATGGATTCTTTATTGACGTTGACAATACTTATTTCGAAGTGAATGGCGGAGCAGTAACAAAATATTTGGGTTCAGGGTTATACCGATGGACCATGCCGGCAGAAAAAGCGAAGGGCATAAGTATTTCATCGAATGCCAATGCGCGTCAGTTTTATTGGAGTGTGAAAAATTTGGGAGATGTTTCGTTGCCAACTTTGTACGCGGGTGCGACTTTGCCGATAAATGCAGCTTTGTTCACAGGCGGATGGCAGTCAAAAGACGGAAAATGGAACGGTGTGGATGCTACGGCCGCTGTGAAAGAAGTTACCCAGGATGCCTGTACGAAACTAAAAACAGAATGGGGCGACAATCTGAGGATATATCTGATAAAGTATCGAGCACAAGCCGGGGACTATGATTATTTAAACGATTGTACTTCGTATAAATACGATGTTTCAACCAAAGATGATTTAAATAATACACTCAGTAGTATTGCCACAGATATCAAGAATTGGGCTGGACGAACAGAGGCAATGAATACGTATTAGTCAGTGACGAGATAAGCATACAAGTAAACTATAACCGATGAAGGATAAAACTGATTAAAGTTCTGAAATTTAAATGGTGCCGAAAAGAGGAGTCGAACCTCCGACCTACTGATTACGAATCAGTTGCTCTACCAACTGAGCTATTTCGGCAAAAAGACGAGGAAGCCAAAGCCTCCTCAAAAATTATCCGAAACTATCTTGAGTAATACTCGATAACGATATTCGGCTCCATGACGACCGGATAAGGAACATCCTCGAGCTTCGGAACATTCATAAAAGTTCCTTTCAAAGATTTAAGATCGACATCAATGTAAGTCGGGACGTCTCTTTCCGCGGACTGAGTCGCCTCGATGATTACGGTGTTTTGCTTGGATTTCTCGCGAATCTCAACGACGTCGCCCTCCTTTACCAGGTACGAAGCGATGTTCACTGATTTACCGTTTACGACAACGTGACCGTGGTTGATCAGCTGGCGAGCAGCAAAAACCGTACTCGCGAATTTCATGCGATAGACAACTGCGTCCAATCTGCGCTCCAACAGAGCAATAATATTCTGGCTTGTGTCGCCTTTCATCTGAGATGCCTTCTGGTACACACGTCTGAACTGACGCTCCGTAAGATTTCCGTAATATCCCTTTAATTTCTGCTTGGCCAACAGCTGAATTCCGTAGTCTGTGGGCTTTCTTCTGTTGTTGCCGTGCTGTCCCGGAGCATAATTCCTCTCATTTATAGGGCTCTTTGAAACTCCCCACAAATTAACTCCGAGTCTCCTATCAATTTTATGCTTCGCTGCAATACGCTTGCTCATTAAACATACCTTTTCATATAACCCCCTAAAGGTTAATGGAAATTAAGAAAAAGTCAATCTTTTATCTGATTTTTTTGTGAAAATAAAACAAAAAAGCCTTCATTTACAGAGAAACCTCAATATTAACTAAAATTAAATAAATATATGAAATAATTCAATCGTATGATTGGTTGGATTATGAAAGAAATTCGGTTATTAGCGTGCCTGTTAAGTTTATTTATAATTTCCAATAGCAGTGTTTGTGCTATGACTGCGGTTCAAGGAAATACTGGAACAGAAACTGACGTAACAGAGAATGAAAAGGTTAGCTCCGAGAAGGAGGGCGCAAAAAACAAATCTTGGAATAAGATTAGGAATGTTGTAAATGTCAGACAACGTATTAGACAGAAGAATGATTCTTCAAAAATCTCCCCAAATGATTCAGAAGAGGATTTCGATGATACTAAGACTATTTTTGAGGAAGATGACGAACTAAATGATACGGTGGATACAAAATCCGAAAAAGGAGGACTTAAAAGATCAGATTCCAGCATGACATTATACGATGAATCGATAAATTCAGATAATGACGAGGACACAAAGTCCGAGAAAGCTGAGAGTAAGAACGAGTCGGCTCAAAGTGGAAATAAGTTGTTATCAGTTATAAAAGCTAGGCAAAGATTGAAGGATATGGCGTCAAAGGGATCTGGAAATGATCAAAAAGAATCCGATTCAGACGAAGAGAAAACCAGTGCCGAGAAAGACGCAGAGTTGAAGAAGGATAAAAAAACAGCTTTGGACGAAGAAGATGAAGATGAAATAGACGAAGCCGAAGATATAAAATCCGAGAAAGCAGAGGGAAAATCGGAGCCCGATGAAAAGAGAGCATCGGTTGAAACAGACGTAGATTCGAAGAAAGATGCCAAATCTGATTCAGGCGAAGAAAAAGCCAGTACCGAGAAAGGTACGGAGTTGAAGAAGGATAAAAAAACAGCTTTGGACGAAGAAGATGAAGATGAAATAGATGAAGCCGAAGATACAAAAGCCGAGAAAGTAGCAATAAAAACACCGGCAGAGATAAAATTCCCACTCAGAATATCAGGAATTAAGGGATTTAGTAAAAAAGCGCAATCATCTGCATCACCTTCGTATAGAAGAGTATATAGAGATAATGATCCGGAAGCTTATGAAACTCCGACGATAAGAAGACGTTATACTTTCTCTGATGGTGATAACAGATATTCTATGAATAGAACTGGAAATAGAAATAGAAGATCTTCTTTAGAAGGGACTCTTCGAAGGAGTTTGGATTTTTCTTCACTTCAGAAAAATTTAAGTGGCGGCGATGGCGATAGCGATGAAGATAGTCAAGATCAGCAAGCTGATGATTCGGAAAATGAAACTGAAGGGGAGGAAACGTCAACGTCAGATGTTTCGCAAGATGTTATGCCGATGACGAATACTGCTCTTCCGATGCAACAACCTGATCAGACTATGAATCTTGTCGCAAATGAAAATATGAATAATCAAATGGTTATGCAACAGGCGCCTTACCAAATCCCGGCAACACAACAAAACATACCAGTAGCTTCTGGGAATATACAGAATAATACAAATCCTTCTTTCGGGGAGAGTTTTTTACAAAATTTGTTTCATACGAATCAGTCCGATCAAAACACATCTAATTCTGAAACCAAAACAAGAAGAGGGAGAAGAAATAGGTTCATATCCGGTATTCAAAATGCGTATGGAATCGGGAAAGCAGGTGTCCAAAACATGTACGGAGGTGTTAGGGAAGTAGGAAGAAATTTGAGTGACAGTGAAGTTGTGGAAAAAGTTATCCGATACCTGAGAGACTTAGGTGTTATAAACGAATCGAAATTCCTTAAACTAAATCTAAAAGATATAGGTACGTGCGTTTATTGCAGAAAGTTTTCGCTACTCACCATGTTAGATAAGGAAAAGAAGCTGGGGGTTTGTAAAACCTGCTCAGATCAGCTTGTTGGTGATTATCTATCAGGGAAATTGCTCGGTGGAGACAGGTATGCAGCAAATGGGTACAGACGAGATAGTGGTGTAGATATTGCTGACGATATGGTTAGAGGAGGAATAAATGAGCTGAAGAAAGAAGGTAGTCTAGAGAAGACTCTTTCTCTAGGGAATATTGCAGCGGCATTAGGATCTACTATCTTGAACAAAGGTTCTTCTGCGAATCCGAACGAGCAAATGAGCCAAAATGCGTTTGGACAACCTCTTATGCCTGGTGCTTTACCACCGGATCAAATTATCGGAGGAGGAATTGTCCCGGGGCAACTGGGCGTTGTTGATCCGCAGTTAATGAATCAACCGGGTATGCCAGGGGGGGCAATGCCTTTGGATCAGACACAGATGTTGAATTCAGGGGCAGGCGCATTGGTAGGTGGAGCAGCCTTAGGACAAGCGTCGAATTTTGGTATGATGGGGCAAACATCGAACCTAGGAATGAATCCTTCAATGACCGCTATGGGAACTACGGGCACAGGTACAGGTATATTATCCAATATAGGTAAGTATGGAAAAGTAGCTGCGGGAGTTGCGCTAGGCGCTGCTGCTCTGGGTACGGGAGCTGCTATCTGGAACGCTGTGAAATCAAAAGGGAAAGGAGCAACAACCGAACAGATGGTATTAAATGAGAAAGGAGAATTGGTTCCGCTTAGCTCTTGGAATAATCCTAATGCTCCTTACGGATACAAAATAGATCCTGCAACAGGGGCTTTAGTACCAGCAGCTTCTGCCGAGGAAGGACTTGCCGTCGCTCAAGAAGTTGCGGCTACTCAAGAGGCTGCAAATAATACTGGAACTGGGACATCAAATGGAAATAGTAAGTTAAAAACGGCGGCAAAGATAGCTGCAGGTGTCGCTGCAGGAGCAGCCGTCGCTGGGGCAGGAGTTGCCGCATACAAAGCTTGGAAGAAATCGAAGGCAGATAAAGCAGAAAAAGGCGATGAAAAAGATACCGATAAGACGAAATCGAGTGGGGAAAGCGATAAAAAAGATACTGATACCACTAAAAAGGATGATTCTTCAAAAGAGAGTTCTTCAGACGCTCAAAAGGATGCTCCTAAAGAACTCTCTCCAGAAGAGAAGAAAAAGACCGAAGAGAAAATAGAGGATCTGGAAGGTGATATCAAAGAAGTTCAAGAAAAAATAAAATCTATTGAACAAGAAAAACAAGAGAAGCAAAAAGAGTACGACGATTATAAGGCAAAAGGAAAAAGAGTAAAGATGAGTGTAGTTGAAAAGGAAATCGAAAAACTCGATGAATCTTTGAAAACACAAAAAGAAAATCTGGAGGAACTTCAAAAGGATCAAAAGGCTTTGAAAGAAAAACTTAACGGAGATCAGAGTAAATCAGAACCTGTTAAAACTGAGGAAAGCAAGTCTGAAACGGGTAAGGCCGCGTAATATAACGTATTTTGGGTGGCACTTGAAGTTACAAACTCGTGATCAGTGGGCTCCGGAAAGATTTCAGAACTTCCTAAAAAAAGCTGCAAAATCTGAGAAGTTGAAACTACACAACGGTTGCTAAATCTTGGAGTATGATACCAAATAACCGGTTCACAAACCTTTCTTTAACATCAAAAACGATCATCACTTTTTGTTTAGAGTTTTATTAATTGACTTTATCTGTTCAGAGACAAAATCGTAGGAAATTTTGCAAACCTTCACGACGAAACCAGAAGCAGCCGACAATTTTCTTTTTTCTTTCGCAACAACCATCAAAAATAAACTCAAAGCAGAAGATTCTAAAGCTGAAACCGTCAGGCGACGGCATCTTTCGGCGAATATCAGCCAGAAAGGACTGAGGAACAGACTCAAGGCGGTCAAGCTGACGAGGAATTTCAATTCGGTAACTTCAATTAATCCGACCTTGCTGGCGGCAAAGGCTAACATGAAAGAAAACTCTCCGACGTGCCCCAAAAGAACGCTTATGATAAAGGAATCCGGCGAGGAAAACTTAAACAATCTCAGCAATGCGATGTTGAGAGCAGTCTTTCCGACCGTGATGTAGAGCAATGCGAGCATAATTACGCCCAAATGAGCCCATATAAATTTCAGGTCAACCATTAATCCTACGCTGAGAAAAAAGGTCATGAGGAAAAGTTCCTCTATCGGTTCTGAGACGTTTTTTACTTCGTCTTTCAGATCTGAATTTCCTAAGATTAGTCCTGCAATGAAGGCTCCGAACGGAGCAGAAAACCCTCCGATTTCTGCAAACACTGCACTTCCCAAACAAATTCCGAATATCGTTATGGATAGCATATCTCCGTGACGTTTCACAAAATTCGTAAATTTGTGAACGTGCTGGTGATAGCGAGTAAAATACAAAAACAAACCCGTTGAGAACAAAGCCAAGGCAATTAGTTTTGAATATCCGGACGACGCAGACGAATCGCCTCCGCCTGCCATCAAGTTGACTATCAACACCATAGCTAAGGCAACGATGTCTTGGGCTACGAGGATACCAAAAGTGTTTTCCTCTACGGATTTCTCTTTGTCTTTTAAACTATTCAGTGATTTTACGGTTACAGCAGTGGATGAAAGAGTTATACAAAATGCTGAAAGGACAATCAGCTCATGGCTCATCCCAAACATCCATCCGACTAACAGCAATACCAGATATGTACCGACAGTTGACGCAACAGTAAAAGAAACAGACGTCTTCCAAATATTTTTTACTTTTTCAAAGGATAAACCCTGACCAATAACAAACAGCAAGAAGATTATTCCCATCTCGGAACATACAGAAACGGCTTCGGTATCCGAGATGATGGAAAATACCGATGGTCCCAATAGCAAGCCAGCAATGATATATCCCAGTACCGGGGTATACCCGAAGCACGAGAATACGAATCCCGCTCCCATCGCGCACAAAACCACAGATGCTATTTTTGTAATGGTCCAACTCATAACAGCCACTATCCAACGTTCGCCTAATGATACTATTTAGTACAGGTATTTCAAGTAAAATGACACAAATTGATAAGGGGTGATGTTTTTTTGCAACAGCCAATTTTGGTAGCGAAAAAAAGAAAATATGACTGCGGAAAAATTTTAAAAGTCAGTAAATATTTAATAAAAATTACGCAAATCACAACTAAAATCCGCAAGGTATGATAGTATCTTTATATATAGTTCGAGTATATGGATTTCAGTATGTTAAGTTTGGTTCTTAAGAAGATGTTTTTTTCGATTGAACAGAAAT
The DNA here is from genome assembly GCA_017649895.1 of Alphaproteobacteria bacterium. Classification (GTDB taxonomy): domain Bacteria; phylum Pseudomonadota; class Alphaproteobacteria; order UBA3830; family UBA3830; genus UBA3830. Next base: position 24,879 of record JAGCFW010000006.1, read on the forward strand.
TAAATATGAAAATTATTATGAATTCGTGCGTTGCGTTATCATTGTGTTTCAGCTTCCATGTGGTGAGTATACCTTGTCAGTGGAAGCAGCTGCATCCATTGGATGAAGGTTGCTTGATAAATGAAATAATCAGCGGAAACTTGGTGGCAGTGAAAAATTTTGTTAACCAAGGTTTGGATGTAAATTCAACTCTGAATTGCGGAGTTACTCCATTGTACATTGCATCACAGGAAGGACATTTGGACATATTTGAGTATTTGGTAGAACGTGGAGCAAATATTAACAAAGCTTGTGCTGGGGGAGATACTTGTTTGCATGTGTCAGTTCAGAGGTTTCAAGAAAAAGTTGTGGAATTTTTATTAAATCATGGTGCTGATGTAAATGCGATTAGTCGTCTAGGATATGCACCACTTCACGTTGCAGCTCAAGTAGGTTATGAAAAAGCCGTGACATCATTGTTGGACCATGGAGCAAATGCCAGTATTCACGTGAACGGAGGAGTTAATCCGATATGTGTCGCAGCTTTGAATGGACATTTGAACATCGTTAAACGTTTAGCGAGACATGGGGCTGACATTAATGAAATCAGTATAGACGGATGTACTCCATTGCACGGTGCGTCGGTATATGGACATGTGGATGTGGTTAAATGGTTATTGGATCAAAAAGCAAATGTTAATGTACGCATGAATCAGGGGGCGACTCCGTTATATGTGGCAGCTCAGGAAGGATTTTTGGAAATCGTGAAGCGTCTGATAGATCACGGATCAAATATTAATGAGGTATGTATAGATGGGTGTATCCCGTTGCATATAGCATCCCAAGAGGGACATTCGGATGTAGTTGAATATCTGTTAACACATAACGCTAAAGTCAAGGCTACTAATGACCATGGAAAGACGGCGTTTCAATTGGCAATCGAGGGAAAACAATTTGGCATAAAAGAACACGAATATGAAAAAATAGTTTATCTTCTTAGGGGTTATATGAGTGATCATGAGGTTTGTAATATTATTAGAATTGCTCCTGCTGCATGATTCTTTGTTGTAGCTAAAATTAGATCGCAACGGACAAATTGTAAAAAAGATTTTTATAAAAATATTAAATAATTAATAATTACCATATAAAATATTCGATTTTTTGTTGATAATTTTAGCAATATGCATTATACCTAACGCCACGTATATCAGTGGTGTTTTTATGTCGAAATTTATTTTTTTAGAGAAGCGAAAATTAAGTATGAATAAAAAAATAGCTTTAGCCTTGTCCATGACCTCTTTATTGACTTCGGAGATTGAAGCAACGAATCCGAACAAGCGTCAGCTTCAGGAACATCCGTTCTGGTTTGCGATGAGCCCGGTTATGCAGGAATCACAAACATCAGAAACAGTGGAAATTTCCCCGGGGCGAAAATCTCCTCAAGTAGAGCTGTTAACAGCCTCTTTTCTGGGTAAATTAGTCGAAGTTAGGCGTTTGGTAAATCTCGGAATAGATGTTAACGAGGCACATATTAGGGGGTACACTTCATTGCACGCAGCTGCTCAGGAAGGACATCCGAAAGTAGTTGAACTTTTGCTGAATTATGGAGCAAATATTAACGTTCCTACTGAAGATGGGCTATTTGCGTTGGATCTTGCTGCTGCGGGAGGTTATTTGGATATAGTTAAAATCCTGATAGATCACGGGGCAGATATTAATTTGCGTACAGACATAGGCGCTCCTCCGTTTTACATCGCAGCTAGAGAAGGCCACTTGGATATAATGAAATATCTTAAAGAGAGTGGAGCGAATATTAATGAGTGGTGTATTAATGGGTATAACGCTTTACATGTTGCAACACTTAATGATCGTTTGAATGTAATTAAATGGTTAATTGAACAAGGAATGGATATTAACATACGTGGAGGACAAAAAGGTGATACTCCGTTGATTATTGCTTCTCAACAAGGTTCGTTAGATATAGTAAAATATCTGATAGAGAAAGAGGCAGATATTAACAAAGCTAATATTGATGGGTACGTACCGGTCCACGCTGCATCTGCTTCTGGTCGCGAGGGTGTAGTAGAATATCTAATAGAGAAAGGGGCAGAAGTTAATATTCGCTCAAAAAAAGGAGAAACACCGCTGTATGAGGCATCCCAAGGCGGACATTTGAACGTGGTAAAATATCTAATAGAGAAAGGGGCAAAAGTTAATGAGGCTTGCGGTAATGGAGTTACTTCGCTTCATGTCGCCTCTGCTTATGGTCACGTAGATATAGTAAAATGTTTGATAGAGAATGGAGCAGATATTTTTGCAAGAGATTTTCACGATTGGACTCCTTTGCGTATTGCTATCTGGAAAAAACGTAGTAATGTAGTGGACCAATTGTTAGCACTTGGAGTTGAAAGTAATGATTACGATGGAGACAATTTTACTTCACTTCACGTTGCGGCACAAAACGGGGACAAAGAAATAGTGAAATGTCTGATTGAGCATGGAGCGGATATCAATGCGTGTACCAAAAAAAGTAATATTACTCCACTATATCTTGCTGCCAAATATGGACACATTGAGATAATAAAACAATTAATAAGGAATGGAGCTAAAACAAATATCTACGATGCCTATGGATATTCTCCGTTGCAGGTGGCTGTAAAGAAGGGATTTAAAGACATTGTGGAGTTTCTATTGAAACAAGAAGGAGTAGATATATATAGTTCTGATATCAATGCAATAACTCCTTTGAGCGCGGCCATTGCCGCTGGAAATTTGGATATGGTCAAGTGGCTTGTAGAGGAGAAAGGAGTAGACATTAATAGGCCTAAGCTCGATGGAGGTACTATGGTGCGTACTGCGGCTAAATATGGGCAATTAGAGATAATGATTTGGTTGTCTCTTTACAATTTAGGCACTGATAATTTGAGTTCTAATGAAAGTACTCCTCTGTCTCGTTATAACTTTAATATAGATGCTCTGGGTATCGACGGAAAAGCGCCTTTTCACGTTGCTGCCGAGTACGGATACATGCGTGTAATGAATACTCTTGCACTTAACGGAGCGAATATTAACGTGCCTGATACGAACGGAAATACTCCTCTGCACATTGCTATTAAACATGGACGTGCTCGTACAGTAAAATGGTTAATAGACCACGGAGCTAACGTTAATCAAACAGACAACTACGGTAACACTCCTATGCTTGTTGCGATAAGAAACGAAAGAGAGAGCATAATGAAATATTTGGTAGGTCATGGCGCTAACATTAATCAAGCAGATAATTATGGCAACACTCCCTTGCTTGTCGCGGCGCAGAACGGAATTGAGGACGTGGTAAAATATTTGCTAGATCATGGAGCCTACGTTAATCAAGCAGACAATTATGGTAACACACCGCTGCATGTGGCAGTACAAATCGGAAATAAGCACATGGTAGAATATTTGTTGAGATATGGGGCTGACATTAATAAAACCAATAGTAATAACAGAACTGCATTACGATTGGCATATGACTTGAGACGCATTAGTATAATCAATATTATATCCGCAAAAATAAATGAAAGTTCTAGGCGATATGAGCCGTATAAATTAGTATATCGGTTTAAACGAATTCGGCGGGGTAACTTGAAATAAAAATGATCAGAGGATAAATTTACCAGTGGAATGATGATCGGTTTGATGAAATTTGAAGATGGGGTATAAATGCTGAAAGAGAAGATTGAAAATATTTGGAACGGTGAACTTTCTGATATGTCGGCGATGCATGAAGCTTTGAAAAAATTAAACAAAGGAGAGCTCCGGATTGCCGAGAAACAAGATGGAGTTTGGAGGGTTAATGATTATTTGAAAAAGGCAATCCTACTGTATTTCAAAAATTCAGATTCGGAAATTATTGAGGGAGGTCTTTGTCCTTTTTTTGATAAGGTTCCTCTGAAAACCAAAGCTTGGACAGCTGAGGATTTTCGGAGAGAAGGATTCCGATCCGTTCCGGGGAGTCTGGTGCGTTATACGGCATATATTGCAAAATCAGTTGTTTTGATGCCGAGTTTCGTTAACGTCGGTGCCTATGTCGATGAGGGAACAATGATTGATTCCAATGTTCTGGTCGGAAGTTGTGCTCAGATTGGGAAAAACTGCCACATTTCTGATGGCGTGACAATCGGAGGAGTTTTAGAGCCGCTGCAGGCGAATCCTGTAATCATCGAGGATAATTGTTTTATCGGAGTGAAAAGCGCTGTCACAGAAGGTGTTATAGTGGAGGAAGGTGCTGTGTTGGCGACTGGAACTATGCTGTCAGCGTCCACGAAAATCATTGATCGAGAAACGGGAGAAATTTTTTACGGAAAAATTCCTGCTTATTCTGTGGTCGTTCCGGGAACATATCCGTCGAAAAACGGAGTTCACTTGGCGTGCGCGGTGATTGTGAAAAGGGTTACGGAGCAGACTCGTCGAAAGACTTCAATCAATGAACTTTTGAGGGATTAACGGGAGATTTTCATGGATGTCGTAAGATTCTGTTCGGATTTGGTGCGGTGCAAAAGTGTTACTCCTGCAGATGACGGTGCTATTGATTATATTTCGGAATTTTTGAAAGGTTTGGGATTTGAAACGAAAATTTTGAAATTTTCTGAAGGAGATAGGACCGTTCGGAATCTGTTCGCAAAATTCGAAAAAGGTAAGGGGGCGAATCTCGGATTTCTGGGACATTCCGATGTCGTTCCTGCAGGAGACGGTTGGGATTCCGATCCGTTCGATCCGATTTTGCTCGACGGATTTTTGATAGGTCGAGGCGTTGCTGATATGAAAGGCGGAATTTCTGCCTTTTGTTGTGCCGTGGAAAAATTTGTTCGTGAAAAATCTTTTAGCGGATCTATCCGAATTTTCGTCACGGGAGATGAAGAGATCGGATCATATCAGGGCATTCGGTCGCTACTGAATTGGGCGAAGGGGAGAGGAGAAATCCCAAATGATTGCCTTGTCGGTGAGCCGTCATCAGACAAAGAAGTCGGCGACAGAGTTTATATCGGTCACCGCGGAAGTATAAATGTCAAAGCGAAGTCGGTGGGCAAGCAGTTGCATGTGGCTTGTTCTCAAAACGAAACGAATTCCCTAGCTCAAATCTGTAGGTATGTTGCAGCGATGAAGGATTACGAATGGAAATATGAAGACAGGCGTTTTCCTAAAACGAATCTGGAACCGACTTTGTTGTTTACGGGAAATTACGCGGAAAATATTGTTCCGGGGGAAAGCTCCGCCAATGTAAACATTCGTTTTGGTGCCGATTATAATTCCGAGCAGATTAAGCGAATTTTATCTGAAAAAGCAGCTCCATTGGGAATAGAGTTGAGTTTCCGAGTCAGCGGGGAGGCCTATTGTTGTGATGATGAGCGCCTGAAGAATTTGATATCTGCTGCAATCAAAAATACTACGGGATTGACTCCTCGATTTTCGACGGGGGGGGGTACTTCCGACGGTCGCCACATGATTAAGCATTGCAATGTTATCGAATTCGGAATACAGGATAGGACAATGCATCAAAGCAACGAGCGAGTAAAGATTGAAGACTTGAGAAAGTTGGAAAATATTTACTTCGAATTTTTGCGGTTATATTTTAATGCGTAGTTTGGTTTTAGAAGATGCCCGAGATCTTGCGGAGATCAGAAAAACGAGTTTTGAAGATTTTTGGTCCGAAGAGGAGTTCGTTTCAATGCTATCGGACAAAAGTTTTTTTGGCTTTCGAGAATGTCATGGATTTATCCTGTGCCGTCGGGCTCTGGACAGTATAGATATTGTAACATTTTGCGTTAGTCCACCTCACCGCAATAAGGGGACAGGAAAAAAGCTGCTTCAGGAAGTGTTGAATTTTGCAAAAGCGACCCAATGCAAAGTATTTCTGGAAGTCGCAGAAAAAAACTACGTTACTATAAAACTTTACAAAGCGCTTGGTTTCAAGAGAATCTCCGTGAGAAAAAATTACTACAAATTTTCAAGCGGTCCCCAAGACGCTGTTGTTATGATGTGGTCGCCGACTTAAACTAATCACCTTTTGAAGTTTTTAACTTCGCATCCCTTTGGTGTCTGGCTATTGCGAGCTCCAGCAGTTTATCGATCAATTCAGAATAAGATAAGCCGCTTTTCTGAAGCAACAGGGGATACATACTTGTTCCGCCAACGAAGCCAGGAATGGTGTTCATTTCGTTTACGATTATGTCATTTCCTGAAACGAACATATCGACGCGACACATTCCCTCACAATTTAGCGTTTTGTAGGCTTTTAACGCAGTCGATTTCGCTTTTTCTAGCGTTTCAGGAGATAATTTCGCCGGAATTTCAAGCTTGGCTCCGTTTTCATCAATGTATTTCGCTTCGTAAGTATAGAAATCATCCAGAGCGATTATTTCTCCGCATACATCTGATGTTTTCGGATTTTCATTACCAATAACAGCACACTCAATTTCTCTTCCTTGAACGGCTCTCTCGATTAACACCTTATTATCGTACCTATATGCTTCTTTTATTGCGGCAAGTAACTCGGACTCATTTCGTACCTTACTTACTCCGACCGACGAGCCCGACGAAGCCGGTTTCACGAAGACAACTTTTCCCAATTTTGCGGAAACATCCTCATATCGAGGAACTTCAGGCTTTCGCAATGTCATGTAATCTGCGACAGGAATTCCCTCCGATCTGAGTAATATTTTTGTGATTTCCTTATCCATGCATGCTGCGGAACTCAAAATATCCGGACCGACAAACGGAATATTTAAAATTTTCAAAAAGCCCTGGATAGCGCCGTCTTCCCCCAAATATCCGTGCAGAACAGGGAAAGCGACGTCTATATATTCCGCCAAATGTTCGTTCATTTCGCTCGGAAATTCTTTGCAAAATTTATCTTCCCCAAACAACACATCCGCTTGAGGAATGTATTTTAATATTTCATCTTTTCCGAAATGAAACTTTCCGGATTTATCAATGCCGATAAGCAGAATTTCATACTTGTTGGGATCCAGATTAGCAACAATACTCTTTGTTGACCAAATCGTAACTTCGTGTTCGGTCGAACGCCCGCCGAAAAAGACTCCTACTTTAATTTTTTTCATATTTTCTCACTCAGCCCTTATGAATTACTACAATTACACTTCTTTTTTTTCAATTGCCTTCTTAGTTCGCTCAATTGCTCTTCCACCTTTTTTTTCAGTGATATAGCGAAAACTAAATTAGGCGTGCGCTTAGCATATCCGTATCCTATCGGAAATGGAATAGGCTCTGCGTTATTATTTAAATAATAATCGCTCAGACTGTTTTGCTTGTACGAACGGAATATTGGCAAGGTCGGCTTCTCATAAGTTCCGAAAATGTGGATATCCCAGTTTTGTCTGAAGAAATTGAAAGGCACACCCGTGTCGTCCTGTAAGATGCAACGCGTATCATTTAGGATAAAGCTCCTTATATTCGTGAAATTTCTGTCATGCAGTGCATATGAAGAGCTTTTGATAAAAGTCGAAAACTTGAATTTGTGGACAAATTTAATTAGATTATTCAACTTGCTATTTTCATTGCCAAGATTCGTTCTTACATAATAGATTTCTTTCTTTTCCGAGTTTTTTTCGCATACTACCTTCACACAGTTGATATTTTCGGAGATGGCTGTATTCGAAATATTTCCATTGGCATCGATTGAACAATTGTTGACCTCAAGTATATTAAATCCCAACTTTTTCAAAGCCAAAAGTATCAGATTAAGACCTCCTTTGGCGGTAGGATCGGACAGCTGATACAGCATCTGCGAAGTTATAAAATATCCCATTCTCAGGTAAGTTGAAAACGCATTTTGAATGGAATGATAGTACTTCGGATCAGTTAGGTTATTTTCTATTTGATCGAAGTCACCCAATGGTTCCAAACCAACCAGAATATATCGTTTTGCATTTGGGAAAAAACTAATTGCGTAAGAGATGTCTGGCCCCCCAAAAGGATAGAATAGAGTATCATATTGTTTTGTGAAATTTTTTAAATGTTTTTCGGTCCACGATGGGACATGGCCCAGACTTTCTTGATATAGTTTGTCCCAGGAGTCGCCAATGAATTTGGAATATTTTTGAAATACAGAATTGTCACTTTTTTCAAAATCAATTCCTGCAATTTTTTTCGCGGCGATATCAAATCGATTGTTCGCTATCTGGTTGGAATGTTGCTTATTAGTTTCGTTCACACTAATCGTCCTTTCGATGGTAACATCTCTATCCTCAGCAATTGCACCGAAACAGAAATATGCAGCAACCAAACACCAGGCACATTTTTTCATAAAATCCCTCTCAAAATACACGCTTAAACACAGCTAAATATTACATTAAACGATAAATTTTTCAATTGTTAGTACTTGTTATAACAAAAAATACCCTTTATATTTTTTTTGGGATGCTGGAGATAAGTGATGCTTTCATTTTTGCGTGGTTTGATTTCCTCCGATATGGGAATTGATCTCGGAACAGCCAATACTTTGGTCTATGTGAGGGGGCAAGGGATAATTCTGAATGAGCCTTCGGTTGTGGCGTTAGCTGACGAGGGTGGAAAGAAGAGAGTTCTTGCTGTCGGAGAAGATGCAAAGTTGATGATCGGTCGTACTCCGGGAAATATTACGGCTATTCGTCCGATGAGAGACGGAGTCATTGCTGACTTCGAAGTCGCGGAGGAAATGATAAAGCATTTCATAAGGAAAGTTCACCATCGCAGAAATTTTGTTTCTCCGCAGATTGTTATATGTATTCCGAGAGGAGCGACGGCGGTTGAACGTAAAGCTATTCAGGAATCTGCTGAAGGAGCAGGAGCCAGACGTGTGTTTTTGATAGAAGAGCCTATGGCGGCAGCTATCGGAGCAGGGCTTCCTGTAACTGAACCTACAGGATCCATGGTCGTGGACATTGGAGGAGGTACTACCGAGGTTGCGGTGTTGTCTCTGGGAGGAATCGTGTATGGTAATTCTGTCCGTGTCGGAGGCGACAAAATGGACGAGGCCATCATAAATTACATAAGGAAACAGCATAATTTGTTGGTGGGAGCAGCTACCGCAGAGCGGATAAAAAAGGAAATAGGGGCCGCTATGCCTCCTGAAGATGAAAAAGGCCAAAAAATGTTCATCAAGGGAAGGGATTTGGCAACTGGGCTTCCGAATGAGATCGAGATTACTGAGATGCAAATTTGGGAAAGTTTATCAGAACCCGTGACGGCGGTGGTTGATGGTGTAAAGTTCGCTCTTGAAAATACGCCTCCAGAGTTGTCTGCGGATATCGTGGATAAGGGAATTATTCTTACTGGAGGAGGTTCTTTGCTTTCCCGTTTGGATGAGCTGTTGAGAATAAAAACCGGATTGCCTGTGGAACGAGCGGAAGATCCGTTGCTTTGTGTGGCCATCGGGACCGGGAAGACTCTGGAGGAGTTGAAAGTAATGAGGAGTGTTCTTGTGGGGTCCTATTAATAGATAAATTGGGGGAGACAAAATCAGAAAGAGTTCTTTTCGTTTATTTAAAAACGGCAAAAGAAAAAGGTTTGAGATTTTCCTGGTGTTGTTTGCTATCCTGGCAGCGTATCGGCATCCGGGCGTTGTGTCGTATGTAAATGGTTTATTTTTCGATCTAAGATTCTGTTTTTTTGAAATTTTCGATAAAGCCTCAAGATATCTCATCAATCTGGAACATAATTTTTCTCAAGATGTCGGGAAAAAAATTTTTGATCTTCAATGTGAAAATATAAAACTGAAGTCGCAAGCCAATAAATTGGATTCGATTATTTTAGAGAATAGCAGGCTGAAATCGTTACTAAAGATGAAAGAATCTTCAAAAGATGAAACCATTTTCGCAAAAATCATCAATATTTTCAATAACGATTTTGTTCGATCCGCTCTCATAAATGCTGGGAGAAATCAGAATGTTGAATTAGATAATTTTGCTTACAATGAGAGAGGTATAATTGGAAGGGTTATCGAGGTATCTGACAATTGGAGCAAGATTCTGTTCATTGTTGATGCCAATTCTAACATTCCGGCGAGAATATCTGGGGTTAATGTGATATTGTCGGGTGATAATTCGAATTTATTAAAGGTTAATTTGCTGAGCGGGGAAATAAAGGAAGGAGATGTTGCTGAGAGTTCTCATTATGGTCAGGTATTTCAAGAAAAAATAATGATCGGGAAGGTTATAAAAAAGAATGAAGAGTTTTTTGTGAAGCCATCCGTAGATTTCAGCGATTTAAAGTATGTTTGTATCGGGAAATGTCAAGATTAGAAAAAATCATATTTGTTTTTCTTTCAACTTCTCTGTTTTTTTCAGAAAACACAGGCAAAGCTTTTCTCTACAGCTGTTGTTTGATAAGTATCTTTGAACAAAAACGTTTTTTTCTTTTTTTGGGTGTGGCATCCATACTTTTTGATATATATCATTCTGCATTTGTCGGAATATCATTTCTTTCTCTAGCTGTTATTGTATTGATAGTAAAAAAGTTCGAGTCAATTTTGGCGAATCTATCTACTTTTGCGAGATTATACTATCTATTCATGATTGTTTGCGGAGCTGAGTTGGTCAGCTGTTTGTTCACATTATTACTTAACGGAAGATTGCATTTTTATGCTCATCTTTTGGTTGTGATGAAGTCGATATTTTTTTGTTACGTGTTTGAAAGTATAAAAAAACATGCTAAAAGATCGTGATTTAAGAGAGCTGTTGTCTTTCAGAAAAAATTTTGTATTGATATTAATCGGGCTTTTGTGTTTGGTTCTGATCGGTAATTTATACATTCTTCAGGTAAAGCATGCAAAAAAATATCGGTTAATGTCGGATAGAAACAGAATAAGAGTTCTTCCGATGACTCCAAAACGTGGACGAATAATATCGTCCGATGGTAAGGTACTTGCTTTTTGCGATTATAGACATCGGATAGTCATGGATTATTGTTCAAAAAAAGTTTTTGAAGAAAATGTTGGGATTCTGGATAAATATCTCAATTTCACGAAAGAAGAAAAAGAAAGTTTATTTAATTTGAGAAAAAGGCGAATGCCCAGTATTACTATAAAGAATGAATTGTCTCGGGATGAGTTTGCGAAAATCTCAATGAATCTTTTTCGGTTGAAGGGAGTCCATATTTTAAATACTTTTTCAAGGCACTATTCAATGCCGTTGGAATTTAGTCACTTAATTGGATATACGGCCAAGAATACCAACGAATTTCAGGTGTTGACAGGAAAAACGGGATTAGAAATTTTTTTTGATAAAAAGCTCCGTGGAAATATCGGAAATATCCAGAAAGAGGTTAATGCGGCGGGATGTAATATCAGAATCATTGACCAAGAAAATCCCGTTAACGGTGAAGATATAAAATTAACAATAGATTCTGAAATACAGAAGTTTGTTTATGATTTATTGGGTAATTACAAAGTTGGGGCTTGCTGTGTTCTGGATATGAAGGGGAATGTTGTCGCGCTGGTTTCATTTCCCGGCTACGATATCAATTCTATGAGTTTGGGAATTTCTCATACCCAATGGAACGAACTCAATACTAACGAATATAAACCTATGTTGAACAGATTCAGTAGTTCGGTGTATCCTCCGGGCTCGGTTTTTAAAATAGTAACGGCTTACGCAGCGTTGTGCGAAGGAATTGTTTCCCCAAAAGACAGGATTTCATGTTTAGGCGGAGTAAAACTGGATGGCCATACATTTCACTGCTGGCATAGGGGAGGGCACGGCAAGTTAAATATTTATGAAGCCTTGATTTATTCTTGCGACTGTTATTTCTTTCAGGTAGCGAAGAAGTTGGGGATTCAAAAATTAGATAAATATGCGCGAGAATTGGGTTTTGGACAGAAGACCGATATAGAATTGCCGAATGAAAAATCAGGATTGATTCCGAATAAGGAATGGAAATTGATTCGTCGCAAAAGTTACTGGAAGCCCTACGAAACCATGATAGCCGGAATAGGTCAGGGATATGTTCTCACCAGCTTAATTCAGATAGCATCCATGATGGGAAAAATCTACAGTAACAATCTGAACTATTCTCCAAGTTTATTGCCGAAAGATCGGATAAAATTACCGATTCCACTGAAAAAAGAAGCGTGCGAAGTAATAAAGAAGGCTTTGCGTATGGTTTGCGAGGCAGGAACGGCCCGAAAATCGTGCCGGACCGCTTACGGAATCGCTGGGAAGACAGGGTCTTCTCAAGTAAGATCAATAAGGGCAAATGAGGTTGGCGTTAATCAGCAACTTATTGAATGGAAAAGTCGAGATCATGCATTATTTGCAGGAGTAGCTCCGGCTGCTTCTCCGAAATATATAGTTGCTGTCATAATTGAACATGGCGGAGGAGGCGGATCGGTAGCGGCTCCTATTGCCAGAAAAGTTTTTGATAAATTACTGGAAAAAGATGCCAAATAAAGTCGTTTTAAAAGAGATAAAGATATTTTTGCTGTTGCTTGCAACGATAATTTTGACGAGTATTTTGGGGCAGATTATTGCGTTCGGAGGGGTCGAGATCCAGGTCAAAAAGCATATCATAAAAATGATTTTTGGATTGGCGATTTTGTTTGTAATTTCGCGGGTGAATGTTCGTTTTTGGAAAAGTTTCGCATTCCTAATATACGTATTGAATTTGTTTTGTTTGTTATTAGTTTGCTTTTTGGGTGCTACAAAGTTGGGCGCTCAGCGCTGGATAGATTTTTATTTTTTTTCGTTTCAGCCTTCCGAATTTATGAAATTGTCCTTGATTTTTGCGATCGCTTCCTATTATTCCGATTTATCCGAGTATGAATTTAAGGAACTGAAATCTCATTTGTTTCCGTTTGTTTTGACTATCGTTCCGGCAATTATAATTTTAAAACAACCAGACTTGGGAACGGCGATGCTGTTATCTGGAGTTGGGGTAGGAATGATTTTTTTGGCAGGGTTTCCCACGAAAGCATTTATATGGTCCGCAATCGGATTTTTAGGAGTCTGTCCTATCGGGTGGTACTTTCTTCGTGATTATCAAAAGAATCGAATCCTGAATTTTATTGATCCCGACAGAGATCCTTTGGGGACGGGATATCACATTTTGCAATCGAGAATAGCGATCGGTTCAGGGCATATTTTCGGTAAAGGATTGTTTCGAGGGACACAAAGCAGCTTGAATTTTTTACCGGAAAAACATACGGACTTTATCTTTACCACAATATCCGAAGAGTTGGGCTTTGTCGGTTCGGCTTTTATAATTTTTCTGTTTGCAGGGATGACATATTTTTTCTTTTACATCGGAAACGGAAGCAAAAGTAGATTTTCTCGCTATTTGTGTTTCGGTCTGGGATTGATACTGTTTCTTCATGTTTTTATCAACATCGGGATGGTTTTGGGGATTTTGCCCGTTGTCGGAGTGCCGTTACCATTCTTATCTTATGGAGGCAGCTCGCTAATTACCTTCATGATCAGCTGCGGGCTAATGATGTCGATATTGTTGAGGGTTAAAGTGTGACGCATATCTGAAATTGAGTGTAGACGTATCATTAATTTTTGAAATATCGTCAAAATTTGATAGATGGAAAAAGGTTTTTCTTTCCGTGTTCAATGTGAACTGCATACACTAAAACTTTTATTCTTTTTTAGCTTACGCAAATGTTTTTCCCATAAAGTTTCTTGTATTTCATCGAGATTTAATCTTTTTAAGTTTGGTAAACGCTCTATCACAGCCGGCCATATTCCGTAAAAAAAATTACCTACAAGAGTTAATTCCCTTAATTTGGTTAGTTTGGTAATGTCTTCGGGTAAGGTTTCTATTGCGTTGTTAGAAAGATCCAATATCTCCAAATTTATCAAGTTTCCGATCTCTTTCGGAAGTTCTGTTGTTCGATTTGTATGATTGACACAAGTGTCTTTCGCTTTTGAATTTGCTAAATTCTCGATCTCATCCGGAAGTTTGGCCATATTAATCTTCCCCAGATTTAAACTCTTCAAACATTTAAAATTCCATACTTTTGATGGAACATTTTCAATTCCCTCATACTTATAAGAAAAGATCTTCACATTCGGAAACTTCCACATTCTAACAGCTAAATTATTATCTAAGCACTGCTTTTTTTTAGGCGGATGAGATTGATTTTGATCCAAATCTTTATTGTTTGTGTCAGAAAGAATACAATCTTCGTCATCTGAATTACATTGCTGTTTTCCTTTTATTTGAAAGAATTCCTCGTTTGATTGATAATGTTTTCCCTTGGTTACGAGAGGTAAGGTCACGAGGGTTTGCTGATCAATCTGAGACAAATTCATTTCTTCTCTGACGGAACAATCTGAAAACAGACTTTTGTAGGAAAGAATAGAATTTTCTTGTTGGAGACCGCATTGTTCGCTTAATTGAGATTGATCTCTATCCGTACCTAAAGAGGAAAGGGTAAAGTCCAAGTCTTTAGGATCATCTTTTTCCTGAAACTGTGAAAATCCTGTTCCGGGAGCTGGAACATAATATTTTCGTTCGATGTTTCTTAAATTGTGTCCCGATGAACCTGACCGCTCGGATCGGGTGTTTCCTCCAAAATTATCGCATATTCCCCACACACTCGCTGAAGCAATCGAAAAACCTATCAAAAACATCAATTTTTTCATGTCTATACTCCACCTACACAACAACCGACACACACCTTCATACCACACAAAAGTCTCAAAATCTCTTAAATTTTTTGATACAAAAACAAAAATGGCGCACTACTCCTTTCGAAAGTTGGAACGTTTTTACCGAAGATTTAGTCGAAACAGCTGATTTTATAGAGAACAGCGGATATCTGGTTTATGGAGTTATACGATAGAGGATATCTGTAATATGTATTCAATGCATCCTCAAACTGTGAGAAAGTGGATAAAAATTGGTTTGGGAATGATAGATTCCAAAAAGCCTTCTTTGATCCACGGTTCAGATTTAAAAAAGTTTCTCAAGAAGCACAATGAAAAACTCAAAAAGCATTTAGATTTTGAAGAATTTTTCTGCCGGAGGATGAGGCACAATTAGAAGAAGTGATCAAAAAAATAGCAGAATATTTGGTGGGGAAGGGGAATAGTGATGTATACAGTTCGGATATCTTGAGTGATGTTCTGAAGCTGGACAATAAGCAAACAAACTTGAATCATAATCATCTGGAGGCATTGCAGGAGTGTTTGGAGCAAAAAGAGGTAAAGCCATCGGGAAATTTGAAAAAAACAGCAGCGGATGAGTTA
>JAGCFW010000007.1 GCA_017649895.1 Alphaproteobacteria bacterium
AGATACAACTTTCCTTCTTCCGTGCGAACCTCAGTAATATCAATGTGAAAATAGCCGATCGGGTATTTTTTGAACTTCTTTTTCGGCTTTTTCTCCTCATTTTCAGGCAGTTTGCTGATCCCGTGGCGCTGAAAAAGCCGGTGCAGCGACGAGCGCGAAAGGTGCGGAATCTGCTCTTTCAGAGCGAACAGACAGTCGTCCAACGGCAGCAAAGAGTGCTTGCGAAAGGCTACGCAAATCGCCTCTTCCCCGCGTGTAAGCACTGTAGAATGAAGGTCTTTCGGTCCCATCGGCATGTCGTGCACGAAATCGCGACTTTTCCACTTCAAAACCGTCTTGTAGTTGAGCCCGAGCCTCTCCGACAGCGCTTTCACGCTCTCTTTACTATTTTGTATCTCCCGACGCACCGCCTCTGTCGTGCGGGCGCCGCCGTGTAATATCTGTCCCATAACACCTTCTTTGCTTTACATTCTAACTTATATTCTCCTTCTCTACAATGTGGGACGAAACACCTACATCTATTACTTCTTTGCTCTCAGTATAACATGTTTTTTGTGACGACACTATCAAAGCTATATTTTCAAAAGTGTTTACTGTGTTTTCCTTTAACTCATTCTTTAAAAACTTTTTTTCTTGCACGGGATCAACATTTCTTGAGATTTTTATTTTCACTTCATTTCGTTTTTTCTTGTTTCTTTCAAAGATACCCCTGGATACCCCCCTAATGATACCAGTTTCTGTTTTCTTGCAATACTTATACTTTAGATGCCAACATTTATTTCCATTGGGGTTCACCAACAAAAACATGCCCCACCATTAAATTTTTTATAACTTTTTTCTTGAGGCTCAAAATTTTTGCAAACAAGTTCAGTCAGCATATATGCCCTCCATTTTTTTCAAGTTTAAAAAATACCCCTTTTTACGTTTAGCTTAAGGCAGTTTTTTAAAGCTTTTTCAGACTAACTGTTATTATTATACGCTGAAATTTCAAAGATCATATAGACTAAAATAAATTTTTCGGATTAACAAAGATGTAAACTTGGCGTCCCCTAGGGAATTCGAATCCCTGTTGCCGCCGTGAGAGGGCGGTGTCCTGGACCACTAGACGAAGGGGACAAAACTGGCATCACTCTAAATCAAAAAATAAAAAAAATCAACAAATCGAATTCAGTTTTTAAACATTTATTTTTGGGAATGTTTTTTTAGTAATTTTTTAGTAAAATTAACCGAGTGTGAAGTGGTCGAAATTAAAGAACAGGTGATGCTAAGGTTTTTGTCATTGGGATTTATCTTACTGGTTGTTGATGTTTTCGGAAGATCCGACGAATTAAGGGATTTTTCTTATACTATCGACTTATCCATGAAAAAAGATAATTCAATTCTCGATGAGGTCGCGGAATTAATTTCGGAATCGGAAATAAGGTCAGAAATAAAGAAGCTATCCGTATTTGCTCAACAAGATAAGCCTGTTAACAGTATGACTGCACTCAATGACAGACTAAGCAAAGATATGGTTATTCTTAACAAGGATCTGCATCAATTCGGGTATTACAACGCGAAAGTGAAGTATGATATAAGAATCGACGAGGATAATTCCGTAAAAGTCTTGATAAAGATAGATACGAAAAACAAGTTTTCTTTAAATTTTTCGACAAAATTCGTCGATCAAGATAAAGATTTCAACAGACATTATTCGGAGATTTTGAAAAACAAATTCAGCTTAGCGAAAGCATCGATGTCGGAAATTCGCGCGGTGATTGACGAAACTTTGATTCTATTGAAAAACAGTGGATTTTATTCTCCGGAAGCAAGAAAGAAGAAGGTTTTCATAGATTATGATAATAATCTTGCATTTTTGGATTTGGAAATTGTCTGCGGGAAAAATGTGAATTTCGGAGAAACTGAAATAGTTGCGTTTGATGGAATAGATGAACAGTTTATTCGTAATCGACTAAAATGGGATCAGGGAGAAATTTTCAGCGCGGATAAAATAAATTCCAGTGTGGAAGAATTGAAAAATACGCAGATTTTTTCCGTAGTTGAAATAGATCCAGTGGATTCAAAATTAAAGGGTCAATCGCTTCCGATGCGAGTAAAAGTTAATGAAGACAAGAAACATATGTTGGATATCGGCCTGATGTACCAAGGTGTTCGAAATATGAATTTTGAAAAAACATCTCAGGCTACAAAAGGAATAAAATCGATAATCGCAAAGATTTCCTGGACCAGATTAAACGCCTTTGGTAATGGGGAGAAATTAACTTTTAATGCTGAGGGAACCCCAATGAAAAGTTCCGATAAGCGAGTTGATTACGCTTTTGAGGTAATTTTGGCGCAACCAGATGTGTTCCTGAAAAACGCGACGATGGAATATGGAGCATCTCATCGACAAGAGCTGACTAATGTTTTTTTCAAAAAAAGTGAATGCCTTAATTTTAAATATACGTTTCCTTTAACGGATGTTTTGTTTGCCGGAATAGGGTTTTCATTGGAAGATTACTACGTAAATTCGTCGTATAAGAAATTTTTTGAGCAGAATATGTCACACTATTACAAGGCTCAATCTATACCCATTTCTCTCATATGGGATCAGACCGACAGCTTGTTGAATCCGACCTCCGGATTCAGGCTTGAAGGAAAAGGAACCTGGACGAGATTAACCGGCGCAGGGACCAACAGTCTTAAGTCATACAGTTTTGCTTTTTCCTATAATCATCCGTTAGATAATCTGAAGAAAAATGTTGTGGCTTTTCGCGTTTGCAGAAAAGGTATTTTTTCTTCGGACATCGATCAAATTCCCATTGATAAAAGGTTGTACGGAGGGGGGATAAATTCGGTTCGAGGATATGCAAATCAAATGGCCACGGAAATGGTGAAGGGCGCTGAGGTGACAATGGGTGGAAAAGCGCTTACGGAGTTCAATGTTGAATATCGACGAAAAATAAATTCGGATTGGGGGGCAATTGCTTTTTTTGACGGAGCAAAGGTTCATAACAATAAATCTAAATATTTTGAAATAGAAAAGAAAAGATGGTTCTTTTCAGTTGGGGCAGGAATGCGGTATTATACCAGCATAGGACCGATTCGTGTGGATTTTGCTTTTCCGTTGAATAGGAGAAAAGGGGTCGATTCTAAGGTACAGTTTATTATGGGGTTAGGACAGTCCTTCTGAGTTTAAGTGGGTGTTTGAGTGTGAAGCTAGTTAAAGTATTCTCGATTTTTTTGGCAATAATATTTTCGGTTTTGTTGTTGGCATTTTTAGCTTTCTACAACGATTCGAGCAGAAAGTATATTATCGATTATGCGGTCAGTTATTTGCAGAGTGATAGTTTTTCACTGAAGATTGAGGGAGCAAATAAAAAGCTAACATATATCGAAAAAATATCGGCGAAATTTTCGGGGAATTCTCTCGAGGCATACAAATTAAGTTTTGAGAGAGACAAGTTGTTTTCGCGTCCCCGGGTTCAGGTAAAGAAAGTTATCTTTCAGGTCTCCACGCAAAAATCTGAAAATAAAAAAGAGGCTCAAATCGAGAGCCAGAATGGTTTTGACCTCAACGAGACGTTGTCTTCTGTGGGAAAAGTTAAGCTTTTCATTGAAAGTTTGAGGATTGGTGAGCTGACGATTTTGTCCGAAGGTAACAAATATAGATATGAAAATTTGGAGTACAAATCAGGGGGCGGTTTAGATTCCGTATCCATGAAAACTGGGAAGTCCAATTTCAAATTTGTTCTCAATTGGAGTGATCACGGAACGTTGAACGGAGATTTTCGAAATCTGGAGGGATTTTCAGGAAATTTGCACATGGATTCCCTAAAAAGCAGTAAGCCGAAATATAAAGTTGAAGTTGAAAAATCTGGATACAAGCTTAATGCAGGCGGATCTTTTGCGGACAAGATGAATACGCTCATTATTTCGCAGGGGCAATTTCAATTCAATGGTAAGAAATTGGATTTCAATGGAAAGGTCTTTTTGAGCAGAAGTAAAGCCAATCTATCTACCAAGCTGTCCTTGAGCGATTTTACGGATGTAAGAAAGATTCCAACAGAAATTACCAAGAATTTCCAAGACATACTAACGGATATTGCAATCGAAAAGAAAGGAAATGGCGTTAGTTCGCAGATTGAATTCAAAAAGGATAAACGTAAGCTGGGAAATTGCGACATAGTCCTGCAAGGGAAAAATTTAACGGTAAAGTCGAATGTTTCCTGGATTGAGTTTTGGGGACATAGGGTGAAAACTTTGGATGTTTACAGCAAAGATCTGAAAAATTTCACCATAAATATTTTGGGAACGGATATTCTCGGAAAAGACATCAAAATCAACTCCGAAGTGCTTTACGGAAAAGATCCGACGATTCGGAAGTTCGTTTGTGAATTCCAAAAGGGGCAGATTTCCTTGACCAAACCTCTTGTTTTAAACAAACGCAACATGGATACCATGTTTAAATTTAATATCCAGAGTTTGAGCTTTTTGAAGAAATATTTCAACATCAAAGGCAGTTTTGCCGGGGATCTGTTATTGAAGAACGGATTGATCGACGTTGAAGCAAAAATCAATCGTATTGTGAATGAAAAGTTGGAAGTATACAAAGGGAAGGTTTCCGGAAATTTGAAAAACTTGAATATCGGTGTCGGAAGTGCGAAATTTCTCAATAATATTCTGGAAGCCGTAAACCTAAAAAAAAAAGTAACGAAATAACTTTCACCGCGAAGCTGAATAAGCATTCGAAGGTGGTTTTGAATGGAACTTTCGTCGATGATGTTTTGAGTTTTTCGGGAAATATAAAAAATAAAAATACCGAACTGAAACTAAAAAGCTGTATTATTAATTTAAAAGATCGCATGTACCGAATTTCTTTGGAAGTCACTGGGAATAAAAAATCTGGAACATTGCAGATTTCGGCATCAGCGAACGAAATTGATGTGACTGCCAAAAATATATCGATACAAGATTTAGGAAAGACATTTGGTAAAATCCTTCCACAGTGTTTAATAAACGGAAGTTTGAAATTAGCGCCTTTTCAAGATTGTTTTTCAGGAACAGGACATTTCAGAATAGAAGAGTTGATATCTCGACAGAGTAAAATTGATATCAATTTGAAGCAAGATCGAGAGGGGGTATCGGTTCAAGGGAATTTGTCCAATGCTGTCGATAGTTTGCAATTGGAAGCTCTAATTCCTGTTCTTGTTAAGCGTAATTTGGACTTTTTTGTAAAAAATGATTCATCGATCAAGATGTCGATTAAGGGAAACGCTCACATAGAAAATATTTTTGAATTTCCCGACGGAATAATCGTAAAAGGAAAGGTAAAATCCGACCTGGATATTAGCGGAAATATTGATTCCTTGCAAATTCGAGGTAATGTAGAATGTTCGGATGCTGCTGTAATTATAGCCGATGTTGTTTTAAAAAACGGGATGCTAAAACTTGTTGGACAGGATAATAAATTTATTGTTCATGACTCTTATTTTGTGGATTCTTACGGGAAGAAGGCAACGATCAATGGTGATGCTGTCCTGTTTTTCTCTGATAACATCCCTAATTTAGACACGGACTTACAATTGGGATTTGATAATTTCAGATTATTCGACACGGACTCCATGAAAATAAATATTTTAGGTAACGGAAAAATGGAGGGCCCTATTGATAACTTGAAATTGTCCGGAAATCTGAAAGTTCCATTGTGCGAATTGAAGTTTTCTGAAAGTGGGGACGATGATCAATATAAGGACATTACCGTTATGAACGACATTTTTTTGAGTAAAACCAAAAAGGAAGAAGATGATTTCTTCTTGTATGACGTAAATCTGGAAAGTCAGCAGATAAAGATTGTAGGTAATATATATAAGTTGGATTTTGCTGGAAATCTTCATCTGGGAAACTATAACAAAAAGGCAACGCTATCGGGAAGTATAGATTTGAAGAAGGGCAGATTGAATCTTTTCGGCAAGCGTATGATATTTGAAAAAAGCAGAGTCGAATTTTTGGAACGTTACCCGTTTGATCCGAAAATGAAAATATCCTGTTCCAGGGATATAGACTCAATGAAGGTTGTTTTGGATGTGAAAAACGTCCCGGGAGAGGGAATGTCTTTGAATTTGTACTCGCATCCAAATTATACTCAGGATGTCATTTTATCTCACATGATGTTTGGTAAATCCAGTAAAGACCTTTCCGTCGGAGAAGCTGCTCAGTTGGCTCACGCTGTAAACAGTATGAATAAAAAGGGGTATATTTTTTCCGTTCTAAACGCATTTCAAAATATAGGTTTGGTTGATAGTTTGTCGTTTTCCACGGATAGCAAATCATCTTCGTTATATAAAAATTCACAGTCATCCTCTGATAAAATTAATGTAAGAGCGGGAAAATATCTAAGCGATAATGTATACATAAGCGTTAACAGAAAAGGGGAAGAAACCAGTTTTGACGTCGATTTATCCGTGGGATCCCATACTTCCATTAAAGCAAATACTTTGGGTGAGGTTGGTGTTAATTGGAGATTTAGATATTAATAATAGGGTAAGAGAAACATGAGAGAGTTATATTATTATCCATTGGATCCGTTTGGAAGAATAGCAAGAATTTATTTACAGGAAAAAACTTTGGAATATCAGGAGATAGAGGAATGTCCTTGGAATAGAAAGAAAGTATTTTCTGAAAATCACGTTTTTTCAGATTTGCCCACCTTAATTGAAAATGACGGCACGATTTTAGAAGGATGCTATCCTATCGTCGAATATATCGAACAAACCTACCGATCAACTTCTCTGCTTGGTGATTCTTTGAAGACAAAGGCAGAAGTTCGCAGAATTTCTTCGCTGTTTAACGTGAATTTCTTCGCTGACGTTACGAATAACCTTATTTTTGAAAAAGTAATAAAAAAATATGTGAGCAAATCCTCTCCAGACTCTGCAAGTATCCGTAAAGGTAACAGCAATATAAGACAGTACTTCGATTACGTAAGTTGGCTTACGAATAGAAGAAATTGGCTGGCGGGGGAAGAATTTTCTTTAGCGGATATTTCGGCCGCAGCTCAGGTATCCTGTTTGGATTATGTTGCCGCCATCGAATGGGAATCCTATCCTGAGGTAAAGGATTGGTATGTTCGAATAAAATCTCGGCCTTCATTTCGTGGCATATTGAAAGATCGAATAGTGAACGTCATTCCACCTACGTTTTATTCAGAGTTGGATTTTTAGCGATTCGGCAACGGTTTGCGAATATGTTTTCGTTGAAAGGCTTGAGAATCAGACTCTTTGCATATATAATGGGCACGATTTATTAGAGGTTTTAATGTCAGGACATTCGCAATTTAAAAATATTATGTATCGAAAAGGTGCTCAGGATGCAAAGAGGGCAAAGATTTTTTCGAAAATTTCCAGAGAAATTACCGTCGCCGTGAAGGAAGGCGGAGCTGATCCGGAGAGTAACACACGGCTCAGATCGGCGTTGCTGAGTGCGAGATCCGAAAATATGCCGAAGGATAATATCGAAAGAGCGATAAAAAAGGCCTCTGGAGGTGATGCATCTGCCGATTACCAGAGTGTTCGATATGAGGGATACGGTCCAGGTGGAGTTGCTATAATTGTTGAAGGTTTGACTGATAATAAGAATCGTACGGCTCCGGCTGTGCGTTCGGCTTTTTCTAAATTCGGAGGAAGTTTGGGGGAGACGAACAGTGTCAGTTTTCAGTTCGATCACATCGGATATGTCTCCTATCCGAAGACCGCGGGTTCAGAAGATGAAATATTTGAGCTTGCTATAGAAGCGGGAGCGGATGATATTATTACGACAGATGAAGGGTTTGAGATTATTTGCGCAATGGAGCAGTTGACAGCCGTTCGCGATAGTTTAACTCAAAAATTGGGGGATCCTTTAGAGGCAAAGGTTACTTGGAAGCCAAAGAATACTATCGCCGTTGATGAAAGTACCGCCAAGACCTTGTTTAAGTTGATTGAGGTTTTAGAAGACGACGATGATGTCCAGACCGTCATTGCAAATTATGAACTTCCCGAGGGCTTTGAACTGGATTGATCTTAGAAATACCCAACAACATCAATTTCTCGTTACGATCAGAACAGGTGTTGTCGGGTGCTTTGTTGCTGTTTGACACATCAAATCGAATGAGTTGTTGTTTCTGATGAGTTAGCACTCAGTTCACTTAATCTGTCAAAATCTCTTCTCTGATTATTAGAAAATCTCTCCAGAACTCCCTTTTTTGAGACGGAGACCGCAGCAGGTACGCAGGGTGAAAAGTCGGCATGATCTTTGCCGAAATTCCTTCCGTAGTGGTCCAGCGTCCATGAAGTTTCATAATTCCCTCCGTCGTCTGCAACAACGCTTTTGTCGAAGTTCCTCCGAGACACACTACGACTTTCGGATTAATCAAAGAAATATGCTTCAATACATAAGGTCTGAATAGCGCAACCTCCTGAGTATTTGGAGTTCTGTTTCCGGGAGGTCTCCACGGTAGAATATTTGTAATGTAGACCTTGGTTCGGTCCAAACCGACAGCAGCCAGAACTTTATCCAGCAACTGTCCGCTCTGCCCTACAAAAGGAAGACCTTGCTTGTCTTCTTCCGCCCCTGGCGCTTCTCCCAGGAGAAGAACGTCCGCCTTTGTATTTCCCATGCCGAATACCATATTGGTCGCGCAGTGTTTTATGGAGATATCAACCTTGGCCATCGCTTCTTTTAATTCCTCAAGGGTAGATATTTTGTTACTCGGAGGCCTGGAAAAACCAGTCTCTAAAACATCGGAAACCCCCATGTCGGAGAACCATTTCAGAACCTCTACTACTTCATTTTTTTCCATATTACCTACTTAAAGCGTTATCTATCAGCTTAATCGTGTTTTGCACTCCGTACAATACAATAAAAGACCCCATGCGAGGACCTTCTTCTTGTCCGAAAAGATTTTTGTACAAACACATAAACCAAGCTCTTAAATTTTCAAACTCGTAATGTTTTCCGACCTCGAATACCACGCTTTGAGCTTCTTCGGTAGTTACATCGGCAGATAAGTTTTCCAGCGAAACTTTCAGCTCCTCCAAAGCCTTTCTTTCCATATCACTAGGGATGACATACTTTTTAGTAGGCTTTACAAAATCCTGATAATAATTTATCGCGTGCTCAACCAATCTATCCAAAAATGGTCTGTTTTCCGGAGTCGCATCTTTGATATATTTTTGAATAAATCCCCACAAAGTGGACTTATCGTCGGTATTACAGGCACTAACCAAATTCAACAACAACGAATAAGAAATGGTTTCTTCAGCTTTTGGAGGATTTCCGTTATGTATATGCCAAACCGGATTATCTATTTTTTTATTCGGAGCTTGGTTCTCGAAATTACTCAAATGGGTGACATAATCGTCGATTTGTCTCGGAATAACGTCGAAATAAAGTCTTTTCGCGCTTTTCGGCGACGCAAACATAAAATTGGACAGGCTTTCTTGAGGAGCGTATTGCAACCATTCATCGATACTCAATCCGTTTCCTTTTGACTTGGAAATCTTTTTTCCTTCTCCATCTAAAAACAGTTCGTAATTGAATCCTACAGGCGGATTTCCTCCCAATATGCGACAGATTTTCGAGGACAATTTCACTGAGTCGATTAAATCCTTGCCGGACATCTCATAATCGACATCCAAAGCAGTCCAGCGCGCCGCCCAGTCGACTTTCCATTGTAATTTGCAGTTTCCATCAGTCACAGGAAGTTCGGTCAGAGTTCCGTCTTCGTCTTTGAAAACTATTGTGCCGTCGTTGACTCGATATTCTTCGACATTCACCTGCAGCACTTTGCCTGTCTTTGGGGATATCGGCAGAAAAGGACTGTATGTTGCCGCGCGCTCTTCACGAAGGCTTGCGAGCATAATGGACAAAATTTCTTCATGGTTTTGCAAAACTCGGAGAAGAATTTCGTTAAATCTTCCGCTTTTGTACCAATCGGTCGAACTTTGAAATTCGTAATCAAATCCGAACGAATCCAAAAATTCCATGAGTTTATTGTTGTTATGTTCACCGAAGCTGGCGTGGCATCCAAAAGGGTCCGCGACGCTCGTTAAAGGGAATTCCAAATATTTCGCAACCAATTCTTTGTTCGGAATGTTATCAGGAACTTTTCTCAAACCATCTCTATCATCGGAAAAAGCAAACAATTTGGTTTTCATTCCAGTAAGGCTCTCGAAAGCGTGTCGAACGAATGTTGTCCTGGCAACCTCTCCGAAAGTTCCGATGTGAGGCAAACCTGAAGGGCCGTATCCTGTTTCGAATAGGGCATACCCTTTTTTCTTTATGCTTTCGCGATTTAATAACTTTCGAGCTTCTTCAAACGGCCATGACTTAGCATTCTGATAAACATCTTCGTCGAAAGTTTTTTCAATCATCTTTTTTCCTTTTTCATTAATAAAAAACAAACTTCGTCATTATAAGACTATTATTTTACAAGGTCTATAGTCTTTACGATCTCGGATATCGTCGGAATTTCAGATAATACGATTCCGGATTTGTTTTTCGGACCGAATATGATGGTAAAAGGAATTCCCGCACGCGAATGTTCATAAATAAAATTCATAACCTTGTCATTTTTTTTGGTCATATCGATTTCCACAAACTTAACATTGTTCTCATTCATCTTTGTCTGCACTTGATCGGATTTGAATTTTAGCTTGTTGTATTTACAGGATAGACACCAATCTGCAGTGATATTTAGGATGACCGTATTGTTTTGCTCGACAAGTTGCGAAATCTTTTCGAGTTGATCGAAGTCTTGCGTATTTTTTTGTGGAATATTTATGAAAATCGCAGAAGCCAGCAATAATATTGCGATTGAGTTGTATCTTTTCTTGAATAAGAACATTGCAGCCAATAGAGCGAAGCAAATAACGAATATTTCGATCGGACTGATACTTCTGAATAAAATCCAGCTCAGCCAAGCAAAGGTAATAACGACTCCCCAATCGATAATGTTGTTTAATATTGGGTTTTGAAATATTTTTTCGAACGAAAATTTGCAAAACAACGCAACGAAGTACGGAAGAGAAAATCCCGTAGCTATCGCCATAAATATTGAAAATAGATTTACGAATGATTCTTGTATTGCAAAAGTTGCCGCAGTTCCCAGCAGTGGAGCGGTGCATGGTATGGCAACCATGGTTACTACTACGCTATAAGTAATATCTCGCAGAGTTTTATTCGCTATCTTGGATTTATCCAGATTTACATTCCAATAAAGATGCAATTTCCCGAAAGTTATTAAGGAAAGAATGAAGAAAAAAATTACCGTAAATTTTAGGAAGTATATGTTTTGAAAATGCAGTCCCCACCCAACGGTTTCGCTGGACATTTTCAATAGGGACAGAATCAATGAAAGAATAGTAAAACTCAAATAATTTCCGATAATCGAATTAATTATTGTTGCTCGAGAATTCATATGCCTTATTTTGAGAAGAATTACCGGTAATACGCAAGGCATGACGTTAAGAAGTAGTCCTCCGAGAAACCCGAACAATATCATTATTACAAAAAAATTCACGGAATTATTTTGCATAGGGATGTGCGGAGAAAAAACAAAGTCCTTGCTTACTACAGAACAGATATCTTTGCAAACGAAAAAATCAAATTTCAGGACGTCTTTCTGATTTTTATTTAATTTACAATGAGTTTTGTATTTGTTTTCCAAAATTTTCTTAAAATTCTCTTGATATTTGAACTCCTTGGACTTTGATTTTGACACAATTTCGGGAGCTTTAGCCAGTTTCCATCCTTTCGGGAGTTCGATTTTAAATGTTGCGACACCGTCAGAGGACAATTTCTCGAGTTTGAGAAGCACATCTCCTGATTTTAGAGCATTGGTCGGAAAATTTATAAAAATGGTTAAAATAAAAACAAAAAAAACACGTAAAAAATATTTCATTTTAGTAAAAAATTAACCCTCGCAGTGTACCATATAAGTATAGACCTGGATGGGATGATGAGCAACAGAGAGAATGATATACAGGATTTAACCGGAAAGATATTGCTTGCGACGCCTAATATTTCGAATGCGTATATGAGTAAGTCGATGGTTTATATCTGTGAACATTCTGATAAGGGAGCCATGGGAGTCGTTATAAATAAAATCCTGCCGAATATGAATCTATTACAAATTTTCACCAAGATGAATTTTGGTGATATCGGAAATATGGAAATCCATATCGGAGGGGATCGTGATGTAGACAAAGGGTATGTTCTTCACACCAATAAGAATATATCGGAGAATACTATTGCTGTTCGCGATAACATACTCATGACCACTTGCGATGACCTAGTAAATTCTTTCACATTCATAATGGGAGAATCTGAACGAAAAATTTTGTGCGTGGGATGTTATCGCTGGGATTCTCAGCAGTTGGAAAATGAAATCACTTCCAATTATTGGGTACCTATTTGCTCTGATGAAGCCTTGATTTTCGGAAATCCATGTGCGGATAAGTGGAGCAAAGCTTTTCTCAAAATAGGTCTGCACTTCCCTTTGTTTTTGGATAAGTTCGGAAGGGCTTGATTGCGAAAAATATTCCAGATTTTTCGATTAGATATAGTTAATTTTAAAAAACTATCATATTGTTTTATCTGTGAAAAGAGTTTTTAATCCTTACTTAAAGCAAAATAGCAGCTGGACATCACATTTAACAAGTTGTAGATTGAATTAGAATTTTTTAGGAGATTTATATGAAAAGATATCGTAATGGTAAGATAGTGGCAACGATCGGTCCCTCGAGCAACAGTGCCGAAGTCATTGAAAAGCTGTATCTTAGTGGAGTCGATGTTTTCAGGTTGAATTTTTCCCATGGAGATCATGCCGGTCACGAAAAAGTTTACGATATCATCAGGTCAGTTGGGCACAAATATCATTCTTTTCCAACAATTTTAGCCGATCTTCAGGGGCCGAAGTTAAGGGTCGGAACTTTTGAAAATAATAAAATTTTCCTCGAGGAAGGCGATATCTTCAGATTCGATCTGGATAAAACTCCTGGAGATACCAAGAGAGTTAACCTTCCGCATCCTGAGATTTTGGAGGCTCTGGAAGTCGGAACACCGTTGTTGTTAGATGACGGAAAACTGCGTTTTGAGGTTTTATCCTGTTCTCCCGAGTATGCGGAAGTGAAAGTAATCATTGGCGGGCAATTGTCCAACAGAAAAGGGGTAAACGTTCCGCATGTGATGCTTCCGATTCCTGCATTAACGGAAAAGGATAGAAAAGATTTAGATTTCGCTCTGAAGCTTGGTGTTGATTGGGTGGCGCTTTCCTTCGTCCAAAACGTTGAAGATGTAGAGGAGGCGCGTAACATAGTAAAGGGCAGGGCAAAGGTTTTGTCAAAAATTGAGAAACCTCTGGCCGTTCAGGCGATCGAACCTATTACTCAGATTTCGGATGGTATTATGGTCGCTCGAGGCGATTTGGGAGTCGAAATGAATCCCGAAGAAGTGCCTGCAGCGCAGCGTTTGATCATAAATACTTGTCACAGGATGGGGAAGCCTGTCATTGTCGCTACGCAAATGTTGGAGTCCATGATAACATCTCCAAGTCCGACTCGAGCGGAGGTTTCCGATGTTGCAAATGCTGTCTACAGTGGGGCAGATGCAACCATGTTGTCGGCAGAATCTGCTTCCGGTCAATATCCTTTAGAAGCAGTGAATATGATGAGCAAAATTATCGAGGTTACGGAAAAAGATCCTAGCTGCGTGAGAAAAATTGAGGATGATACTCAATGTCCACATCAGACTTCATTGGATGCAAAGTGTGAAGCTTCGAAATCGGCTGCGATGTACAGCAATGCGTCTTGTGTTGTAATGTTCTCGGATTCTTTTGAACACGTAGCTTGTTGCGCGAGATTCAGACCTATATGTCCTATTTTGTTGGGAACTAGTTCAGAAGAGGTTGCCCGACAAGCAGGGTTGCTGTGTGGTGTCTATTCATTTGTGATGAAAAAGGAATTTGATCAGGATAAACTCGGAAAAATTGCGACGACTGCCGCTATAGATCGAAAGTTCGCTAAGGTTGGAGACAGTATTGTAATGTTGAATGATTTTGATAACGATTCAGTCAACATTTTAAAGATTTAGCAAGGTAAACTCGAGGGAAATGAAGTCGGCCAGATGAAAAAACTAGTTCGTTTTTTATTTTGCTGTTTGATTGTTTGGGCTTGTGATATTAAGAAGCCCAAGCATCAATTTGTTGATGAAAATAAGTCATTTTCTGAAAATCTGAAAAATCTGGACATTCCCGATTCTTTCAAGCTTGAAGAAATTGTTATAGGTGACGAAAATGCTCCTCATACGTTGATTATATATTCATCTTTCAGCTGTAATCACTGTTGTAAATTTCATAAAGAAGAATTGCCCAAGTTGAAAAAACAATACGTCGACCCTGGAAAGCTAAAAATTATTTTGCGTAACTATATAGACGATCTTGGAGCGCTAGAAGCAGCGATTTTAATGCGGGTTTTTTACAACAAATCCAAGGATGCCATCGCTTTGTATAAAATAATTTTTGACGCTCAAAAAGATTGGATGAAATCCAAAAATCCCCGCGAATTTTTAAAGCAGACCTTTATCAGAGCCGGATACGACAGTAAGGTAGTTGCAAATTATTTGGATACGAACAACTCCGAATATAAGAAGATTTCCGCGGGACTCATGAAAGAGCAACAAAGAGCGATGCACTCTTTGCAAATATCTTCCGTGCCAGCGTTTGTTCTCGATGGTAGGGTCCATCAAGGTATTCTCACCAGTGAAGAGATTGTCGAAAAATTAGGAATCAATCCTAAATTTTAATCAAAAACACGGGATGGTTTGTCTAAGCGAGAGTTTGAATTTTATCTAGATTGTTTGCACAAAAATACTGTGATAAACTGCCTCTGCAGATTGATTCGGTGTTAAATTATGAAAATTGCCTTAATAGGACGTCCTAACGTGGGGAAGTCTACGCTTTTTAATCGTTTGGTCGGTCAAAAGAATGCCATTGTCGGAGATATGCCCGGAATTACTCGCGACAGAAAGGTCGTTAGTGCAGATTTTTTCGGAATCCGTATTCAGGTCATAGACACTCCGGGAATAGATACTTTTTCGAAAGATCATCTGGCCAAATCTATGAATTTGCAATCGTTTGCGGCGCTGTCGGAATCAGATGTTGTATTTTTTGTTGTGGACGCTATCGAAGGGGTGACGGAATACGATAAATCTGTCGCTACATGGCTGCGAAAGTCGTTTAAACAGTGCGGTAATCGTCCAGTGGTTGTGATAAAGAATAAATGCGAAAAACCATCGACGCAAATAGGTGTCACTCAGTTGGGATTTGGCGAAGGTATTGCGATTTCAGCGGAGCATAATTTGGGATTTGATGGTTTACTGAATGCGATAAGTGATTTTGATTTTCCCGAGGAAAAGATTTCGGGCGAGGAAGAAATCCCTTTAAAAGTTGCAATTGTCGGGCGCCCGAATGTGGGAAAATCCACCTTGATTAACGCCATTATCGGAGAAAATCGTTTGTTGACAGGGGATAAAGCGGGGATTACTCGAGACTCTATCACTCTGAATTGGAATTACAGGGGCAGAAAAATTTTTCTCATTGATACGGCTGGACAAAGGAAAAAGTCCAAAGTTCAGGAAAAGATAGAAAACGTTTCCGTATCAGATGCTTGGAGATATGTGAAGCAATCTCATGTTGTGGTGTTGGTTATGGATATCCGTCATCCTTTGGAAAAGCAGGACATAACTATTGCCCGCAAGGCTTTTGATGAAGGGAAAATCATAATTTTCGCTCTTAACAAAAGCGATATCGTTCCGAATGCGGAAGAAATTCAAAAGGACGTTGAGCGCCGCGCCAAGTATGAATTTTCACAGCTGTTGGGAGTTCCTTGTTTGCTGGTTTCCGCGAAAGAAAAGCTGGGGCTGTCCAGGATTTTCAACAAGGCTTTTGAGCTTTACGATAAGTGGAATATCAGAATTCCGACCAGTGCTCTCAATAGGTGGTTTCAGTGGGCGGTTGAAAAAAATCATCCTCCGCTGGTTAATGGTATGCCTATAAAATTGAAGTATATTTCGCAGACGAATACGCGGCCTCCGACTTTTGCGGTTTTTGCGAACCGCAGCGAGCATCTGCCGGCAAGCTACGAAAAATACCTTCTGAATAATTTGCGAAAATCTTTCGATTTTGACGGTATTCCGTTGCGGATTTTCATAAGGCAGAGAAAAAATCCTTATGTCGAGTAGGTGCTGAAAATCCGGATTGTCGATAAAAATATGTAGAGAAAAATTTTTGCGAAAAGTTGCTGACGGTAGTATACTTTAACGGTTTTTGATAATAAGAGAGAAATGGATCCGCTGGAGTCTAAGTTTCAGGTACAACAGATGAGAGAATTGCCTCACAGTTTAGAGGCTGAGCAGTCTTTGCTCGGTGCTCTTATGTTGAGCAATGAGTGTTTCGAGGATGTTTCTGACATAATATCCCCAGTGCATTTTTTTGTTCCGATAAATGGAGAGATTTTTGCTGCAATCAGCAAGTTGATTTCGCAAGGCTTGGTGGCTGATCCTATCACGTTACGGTCGTATTTTGAAAAAAGCGACAGTTTACAAAAAATTGAGAGCGGAAGCTACCTGATCCAATTAGTAAATTCGGTGATCTCTGTTTCCGGCATAGAAGACTACGCGCGGCTGATCTACGATCTGTATAACAGACGGCAGTTAATTCTCATCGGTGAAGATATTGTTCACGATGCATCGACTTTTAACTTGAATTCGGACAGTGAGTCTCTGATAGAAAAGGCAGAAGCTCGGCTGTACGATTTGGCTATGGACAATACTCGTGGAATATGTATGAGTTTCTGCGATATTGCGAAAACGGCTGTACAAACTATAGAGCAAGCGTACAAAAGTGACAATAAACTTATCGGTGTTACCAGCGGATTTATAGATTTAAATCGGAAATTGGGAGGACTTAACAGGTCGGATCTGATTATCCTTGCAGGGCGTCCGTCTATGGGAAAAACCGCTTTGGCGACAAATATTGCGTTTAAAGTCGCGATGGATAAATTGCTCGGCAGGGAAGGGGCAGGGAAAGTTGCGTTTTTTTCTCTGGAGATGTCCGCGGAGCAGTTGGTTTCTCGTATTTTGTCCCAAGAAAGCATGATTCCTTCCGAAAAAATTCGCCGAGGAGAAATCAAAGAGGAAGAAATCGGAAAGATCAGGAGTCTTCAAAAGAAGCTGGCGAATATTCCGTTGTTTATAGAAGACACTCCGGCGATGACGGTTTCCGCCGTAAGAACTCGTGCAAGAAAATTGCAGCGAAAAGAAGGGCTGGATCTGATTGTTATTGATTATTTACAATTGCTTCAGGGAAGTTCTGACCGCCGCAATGATAACCGTGTTCAGGAAATTTCCGAGATTACCCGTTCGCTAAAGGGATTGGCAAAAGAGTTAAATATTCCGATTATTGCGTTGTCGCAGTTGTCGCGAGCGGTGGAAATCCGTGACGATAAACGTCCGCAACTGGCTGACCTTCGAGAATCAGGATCCATCGAACAGGACGCCGATGTTGTCATGTTTGTTTATCGAGAGGAATATTATCTCGAAAGAACGAAACCTCAAGAGGGCACGCCGGAATTTGATAAATGGTATACAAAAATGCAAAATGCTTACAATAAGGCCGAAATTATTATCGCGAAGCAGCGGCACGGACCTATCGGTACGGTGGAGTTGTTTTTTGACGGTCAATTTACGAAGTTTGATAATTTAGCTGATAATAGGTAGAAACAGGTATAAAGAATGGATTTTCAGAAAGTTTTGGATAAAGTTGCGCCGCAGGTGTTGTCGGTTGCTGTGATAAATTTGGACAACATTGCTTACAACTATCATAAGGTTGAAGATGTACTTGCGAAGGGAGCAATTGCGTCAGCTGTAGTTAAGGGAAATTCGTACGGCTTCGGAGCTATTCCCATCAGCAAAAGGCTTTATAAAGAAGGTTGTAGAAATTTTTTTGTCGCTACCATAGATGAGGGAATAGAAATAAGAAATACACTTCCCGATGGAAATGTTAGAATTTTTGTTCTGAGCGGAGTTTTTGAAAATACAGAGGATATTCTGCTTGAGTACAAGTTGGTTCCCGTCGTAAACAATTGGGTTCAGGCAGATCTGTGGGTAAAAAAAGCGAAGGTTCTGAATAAAAAGTTGGATGTCGCCGTTCATGTGGACACAGGAATGTCTCGCAACGGATTTTTGGAAGAGGATGAAGAGCACAGTACCCAAGATATTCTGAGTAATTTGAATTTGCTTTTCGTTATGAGCCATTTGGCTTGCGCCGACAATGCTTCAAGTGATATGAACAAAAAGCAGTTAGAAAAATTTAAAGAGGCTTTGAAAAAATTCGGAAATCCGATGTCTTGTTTGTCGGCGACAAACGGGATTTTTTTAGGAAAAGATTATCAATTTGATATGGTGAGACCAGGGAAAGCTATCTACGGTTTTTGTATACGAGAAGATATGATAGGCGTCGTAAAACCCGTGATGGATATTTTTTCCAGGATCGTACAAGTTAATCATCTGAAAAAAGGTGACACAATAGGGTACGGGTCAACTTTCATTGCGCCTCGCGATATGACATCCATAACCATTGGAATAGGGTATTCGGATGGATTTATGAGAAAATTTTCGGGATTCGGATGCGGATTTTTAGGAGGCAAAAGACTGCCAATGGTTGGCCGAATTTCGATGGATTATATAACTCTTGATGCGTCGGAAGTCGATAGAAAATATCTGAAATTAGGAAACTGGGTTGCACTAACTCATTCTCCTGATTACACCGTCGAAAAATGGGCACTCGAGCTTGGAACAATTCCGCACGAAATCACTTGTCGATTGGGAAGCCGCGTTGAAAAAATTTATATTGGAAATGACGATATTTAGATGTATTAGGTATAAGTATGGAGTAGGTTTGTGTTTCGAGTTGTTCGTAAATCGTTTTCAGACAGAAATATCAGTCATTTCATTATCCTAATTTTGTTGTCGGTATTAGCATATCTGATATTACTAGATGTTAACTGGACTTTACAGAACTCCGGCGATGATTGCCAAATCTTAGGAACAATAGGAAAAGGGAATCCCAGTCATAGTTGGGTGGGGGTCGGTAGATTTTGGCCGCTTGGTTTAGCTGATTATTCAATTTTGTTGCTTTTTTCCGAGACACCGTCGATATTTCATCTCTTTCTGTTTAACGCATTCATTATGGTTAGCTCAGTTCTATTGTTGTTTCATTTTTTACACAGGGAAAGCAGGAACTGGTGGATCGGCTTATTTTTCTCTATAACTTTGATTGCGGTTTCGAGCTTTTTGCAAATTCACATTTATCTTATATATCCTGAGAGGTTTATATTTTTTCTTCAAGTTGTTTATATGTATTTTTGGTGGCTGGGCTCGAAAAAACAGTCGTTGATGTGCTACTTTGTCGCTTGGTTAGCGATTACTTATTCTCTTTTTACCAAAGAGCCTATATTTGGTATGGTTTTTGTTATAGCTTTTGTTAACTTATTTTTGGGTTGGCGTAAGTTAACAGAGAAGGACAAAATATTTCATATCGCTCAATCAGTTTCATCCTTCTTTTTCATATGGTTTTACCTGTTCGTTTTAGCAAATATGGGCGTAGGCTCTAACCATATGTATGCCTTTGCATTTGAATGTTTAAAAAGTTCATTTTCAATCATGACATCTTACTTTCATAAGGACCCATTTTTGATCTGCATATTTTTGATGGCTATTGTTAGAGCTTACATGGTTTTGGTAAAGTCTGATAAAAGATGTTTGTCTTCAGATAGCCTTTTGTTTGGGGCAGTCGCTTATGTTGTAGCGTATATTTTTTTGGGATTCAGAGCGTCCTATTATGTATTTCCAGCTATTGTCTTTTCTCTACCATCTTTCGCATACTGGTGTGGATATTTTTTGAAGAAAAGACGGAGTATAGCTTGTTCTATCGTGATCTGTTGTTCTATCTCGGTGATTCCGTCTATTTATCAGTCATATAACTATGTGCTTGATGTTTATAAAGGAAGAAGAGAAGACATGACTTTTGTGGATAAACTCGTAGACCTTCGTTTAAACGGAAAGAAACTATATTATTTTACGAAAGGTGTTTCGTTGCAGAATTTTACTCCGAGTAGTCGTTACATATGTGCTTGTTTTTACAAGGCTTGGAGAGAGTTTTTAAGCTATCGCTGGAAAAATAGGGTTCCCCATCTTGACGATGATATATTAATACCAATAGAAAATTTGCATGAGTTACCTCAGCATTGCGTGGTGATTTGTCCGCAAGATGCAGATCAAGCAAATAAAGAGTATCTTAAGTTCAGATTTCGCTTTGTGGGGTCTGCGATATGGACGGATGTATATGAAAGGTAAATATCTCCTCTCAATTCGTGAATGTATTGATGTATTTCGCAAGCCAATCGGAAATATTTTTCGGAAGTTTTAAGCTGCTAAGGATTTTTTCGTTGTAACTTTTCAGCCATAATTTCTCATCCGATGAGAGAATGGAGTAATCGATCAACTTATTATCAAACGGAACCAACGAGATCGTATCGAAACAAATAAAATTATCTTTTTCTTGAGTTACGATCATATTTTCCAGACGTACTCCCATGTGATTTTCAATATAAATCCCGGGTTCGTTCGAAAGCAAGATATTTGGTTGCAACGGGACTTTATTATTTCGAGAAATTGCGACAGGGCCTTCATGGACATTCAGCATGTATCCGATGCCATGTCCCGTGGAATGATTGTAATCCAAAGAATGTTGCTGCAAAAATTTTCGTGCGACGCCGTCTAATACCGCCGCTGTTGATCCTTTTTCGAGTTTCGCGCTTGCCACTGCAATATGTCCTTTGAGAACCAATGTATAATACAATCTTTCCGTGTCGGACGGATGCTTTTTAGCCAAGGTACGCGTAATGTCAGTCGTTCCGAATTTATACTGTCCTCCGGAATCCAAAAGTAAAAATTTTTCAATTTTTTGGTTTGTATTCTGTGTCGGAGTATAGTGAACGATTGCGGAATTTTCATCGGCAGCGGCAATGGTTTCGAAACTATTTCCGACAAAATTTCGCGATTCTTTTCGATACAAAAAAATTTGGTTCACACAATCCAATTCGTAAATATTTTCGGCGTGATAAAACCAATACAAAAATTTTACTATTGCTTCCGAATCTTCAATCGTAATTTTTTTTATATTTTCAATTTCTTCCGCTGTTTTTACATACTTGATGTTCGGAATCGGATTTTTTATGTCAACCAAATTGGGGGAATTTATAAAGGCAGGAGCTTCGTTAAAATCTAATCCGATTTTTTTTAACGAAGAAATATCACTCATCAAATTTCGGATATTTTTTCCGCAAGAGCAGAAATAATTATCGTCCAAATAAAATATCTTTTCCTTATTTTTGGTTATCAAAAGATATCCCAAGGACACAGGAACATTTTTTGTTTTTATATTCCGCTGGTTCAATAACCAGGCAGAAGAGCAGGGGTCGCAGATCAAGTATCCATCTAAATCGTTTTCCGAAATAATTTTATAGATCGAATTAAATTTAGATTCATCAAATTTCCACGAAATAATTTCGGATTCTCTTTGGAATTTTTTCACACAAAATACGGAGTCGAAATTAATTTCTGAAAAATTATAATCGTATAGTTTCGATTTTATCTTTTTCAAAAGAGAATGAGAAAAAAATCGCGGATCAAATGCGATTCTCGAACCCAATTTGATATTATTTTTTATCCAATTAATTATGTCCTTTAGAGATAGTGATTCTATTGAAAATTTTTTAGAATCCACCGAAATCTTTGCGGCCAGTTCGTACCGTCCGTCAACGAAAACTGCGGACTTTCTTTTAGTGACAACCACCGCCCCGGCGGAAGCTTTCAATCCGCAAAGTTTTTTCAAAAAATCCGCACTTTCATCATCATTAAAATTTGGATACAGACTGTTTTTTATGTACAACAGCGCGTCAAATTCTTGCAACACGTTTTCCATCATTTCACAAAAAGTTTAATCAGAGCAAATCCAATGATAACCAGAAAAATTATGGCAAGCAAAGCGATTTTTTTGTGTTTTTCGATAAAGTTCAGAACGTGATCGCCGTATCTTTTGCAAATCCAGGACAAGATAACAAATCTTGTCGTTCGAGCTATGATCGACGCAACTAAAAACACCCAGAGATTAACTTTTGCAAATCCGCTCGCGATAGTTACGACTTTAAACGGAATAGGCGTCAATCCTTTCGCGCAGATAATCAAGAAAGCCCAAGTATCTCGTCCCATTTTTAAAACCAAGTCATCGAATTGTGCGGGGGTTATATTGAACCAATCTAATATGTAGACCCCTAAAGTTTTAAAGCAAGCATATCCGATGAAATACCCGAGAAATCCCCCCAAGACTGATGCCAAAGCGCACATGGAGGCGTAATACATGGCCTTGTGTTGGTTCTTTGCTACAACAACAGCCAATACAGGATCAGGAGGTAACGGAAAAAACGAACTTTCGATAAAGGATACAAACATCAAAACCCGAAGCGCATGCTTGCTTTCAGCTTGTTTCATCATCCAGTCATAAAGTTTTTCAATCATTTTTACATTCCTTTAATTCCAAAGTTTTTCGCAAATTATTTATTCTTTTTGTATTTCAACAACGTTATCTATTCCGACAACCTCCCTAACATCCAAGACATCGTAAGACGAAAGATTATATTTTTCAGGTAGTACCAAAGTGCGCTTCTCCTCGGGAAATTTCAATTCCACGGAATAATTTCCGTTTTTCTTAAACTTGCTTATCAGGCTTTTTACTCCCAGCAACCCTTTTTGGTCGGATATGGTGATGCGCAAAGTCATGTCCAACAATTTTGGTTTAGAATATCCTTGAGGTCGGTAAGCCTTTTTTACAAGATTGTCTTCTCCATTATAGTTTTTATCAAATTTTTGGATGGATTCCGCACTGAATCTTGTTTGTCCATCGTTTTTGAAACAGTTTAATTGGATCAAAACAATGTTTCCGATTTCTAAAATTTCACGATTTTGATTATACACTTCTCCGAACAAAGTAACCTCGGCCGTCCCGGATATGTCAGACACGTTAAGCACAGCAAATTTGTTCTGATTTTTTGTCGTTTTTACGGTTACATTGTTGATGACGGCCACGACTTTTGTTCTTGAAAATTTTGCCGCTTCCGATAGCAAAGGAAACTGAAATTTTTGGATAATCGACTCATAATGTTCCAAAGGATGTGCTGAAACATAAAAGCCTATTACGCCAAATTCATGCTGTAATTTTTCAGATTCGTTCCATTCGGGGACTTCTTTCAAATCCGGATAGGTATTTTGGAACAATGAAAACTGATCCTCTGAAACTTTCACTGACATAATATTGTCCAACGAATCGAAGAGCTGCCTCCGGTTCGGATGCAGACTGTCAAAAACCCCGGCTTTAATGAAATTCTCAAAAATTTTTCTGTTAATGATTTTTTTTGAAGCATTTCTTTCGATAAAATCAAATACGGACGTGTAATCTCCGTTGATTTTTCTTTCTTTCACAATTTCGTTAACAACGGCGATTCCTGCCCCCTTAATTGCTGCCAAACTGTAACGTAGCAATCCATTTTCGTAATCTATAATAAAATCACCTTCTGACAAATTAATATCGGGTGGTGCTATTTTTATTCCGTTGCTCTTCGCGTCTTGATAATAAGCAAACAATTTATCGGCGTTGGCCATGTCGAGAGTCATGATGGCGGCGTAAAATTCCATCATGTAATTTGCTTTCAAAAATGCAGTTTGATAAGTCAGCAGTCCGTATGGAGTCGAATGCGATTTGTTAAATCCGTAACTTGCGAATTTGCTCATTTGCTCGAAAAGTTTTTCAGCGATGGATCTGTCGATACCTCTCTCTATGGCTCCGTCGATGAACCGCTTTTTTTGCGCCTGCATCTCTTCCTTGTTTTTCTTTCCCATCGCACGCCGCAAAATATCTGCCTGTCCCAAAGAGTATCCGCCCATGGATTGAGCAATTTGCATGACTTGTTCCTGGTAAACCATTACGCCGTAAGTTTCTTCCAAAATCGGAACAAGTTTTTCGTGCAAGTATGAAATTTTTTCCAGACCATGCTTACAGGCGATGTATTTCGGAATATCGTCCATTGGTCCAGGACGGTAAAGAGCGACCAACGCGATGATATCCTCAATTCTATCCGGCTGCAATTTTTTAACGACGTCCTTCATTCCGCCACTTTCGATCTGGAACACACCGACACAGTTTACAGCTTTAATTAAATCAAAAGTTTTTTTATCGTCGATGGGAATTGAGTGGCTTGTCAGCTCGATTCCTCTTTTGTTTATCAGGTCTATTGCTTTTTGAATGACGGTTAAAGTTTTCAATCCCAAAAAGTCGAACTTTATCAAACTGGCTGATTCCACATATTTCGTCGAAAATTGAGTCGACGGCATATCGGATTTAGCGTCTTTATAGAGCGGAACTATATCCTGCAAATTTTTGTCCGATATAACAACACCTGCCGCATGAACACCTGGGTTTCTGTAAAGTCCTTCCAAACGCAGTGCAATTTCCGTAAGTTTTTGCACTTGCGGATCTGTTTTTATGAGGTCTTGCAGAACAGGCTCCCTGTCGATACCTTCTTGTAAAGTTAAAGGATTTGTTGGACTGAACGGAATCAATTTGGAAATTTTGTCCACAAATCCGTAAGGCATCGCCAAAACCCTTCCGACATCTTTTATGACGGCCTTAGCTTGCAATTTTCCAAAAGTCGTAATCTGGGCAACCGATTGATATCCGTATTTCCGTTGCACATACTCAATGACTTCTTCTCGGCGCGCTTGGCAAAAATCGATATCAAAGTCCGGCATCGAAACACGATCAGGGTTCAAAAATCTTTCGAAAAACAATTTAAATCTTATCGGATCCACGTCGGTGATATGAATGGACCAGGCCACGATGGAACCCGCTCCCGAACCACGCCCGGGGCCTACCGGAATACTCTGCGATTTCGCCCAACGCACATAATCGGCAACTATGAGAAAGTATCCGCTGAATCCCATGGTTTTGATGATGCCCAACTCGTATTTTAGTCGATCAAAATACGTTTTTCTTTTCTTTTCATAGTCTTCGTCATTCGCGAAAGCTGATAATTTTTCTTCAAGACCGCGACGAGACATGTCCTCAAGTTCATCGTCCTGAGATTTTCCGCTTTCCGTTTTGAAAACAGGCAACAACGGCTTCTGCTTTGTCAGCATAAACGAACATCTTTCGGAGATGTGCACGGAATTTTCCAGAGCTTCAGGAAGATCGTGAAACAGTTCGTTCATTTCCTGTTGAGTTTTGAAATAATAATCCGGAAAAGATGTCTGCCTTTCAGAATCGTATATAGTTTTAGCCTGAGAAATACAAATCAAGACATCGTGGGCCTCGAAATCCTCTGGGGTTGCAAAACAAACATTGTTCGTTGCCAACAGAGGTAAATTAAAATCGTAGGCCAGAGAAATCATTTTCTCCTCAATCAGCGATTCAACTTCCTTGTTATGCCGAGAGATTTCGACGTACAGCCGATTTTTAAAATATTTGTTCAGATATTGGAGATATTCTTTCGCTTTATCGATATTATTTTCCAGAATGAAAGCGCCGAGAGACCCTTCTGCTCCTCCGGTCGCCAAAATTATATCCTGAGAATATTTTTCAAACAAATTCAACGGAATCTCGGGATGTAAATCCGAAGAAGGATGCAAATACGCATTGGATATCAACTGAATTAAATTTTGATATCCGTTCTTGTTTTGTGCATATAACAAAACACTTGTCGGATTTTTTGTCGGCGTCGGATGTTGAATATTCAGTTGGCACGCGACGATAGGCTGAATTCCGTGATCGGCGCATTTTATGCAAAACTCCATTCCGCCGAAAAGATTATTCGTGTCCGTTACAGCGACTGCTGGCATCCTGTTCTCTTCGCAAAGATGTACCAGCTTTCCGATTTTTATCGCGCCTTCGGCGAGAGAATATGCAGAGTGAAGACGAAGATGTACGAACGGCGTCATTTTTCAATTAATTTCCCGTCTTCTATGGAACACTGCCTGTGCATTTTTTTTGCGATATCGTAGTTGTGGGTTGCAACGATTGCCGACATATGGTTGGATTCCATAATTTTTAACATATCATTGAACACGGATTGCGCTGTTTCAGGGTCGAGATTTCCTGTAGGTTCATCAGCTAGAAGTAAAACAGGATCATTGATCATCGCACGAGCTATCGCCACTCTCTGCTTTTGCCCTCCGGAAAGTTCAGAAGGAAACATCTCGATTTTGTTCTGCAATCCCAACATCTCGAGAAGGTGTTCTGCCTTTTTTTGTGCTTCTTTCTTCTTTCTTCCCGCAATCAACATCGGCAGCATCACGTTTTCAAGAGCGGAAAATTCTTGCAGTAAATGATGATATTGATAAACAAAACCGATCTTATGCAGACGCAAAAAAGTTTTTTCATCGTCTGAAAGTTTTTCGATTGCTTTATTGTCAAAAACAATTTTTCCTTCCGTAGGAGAGTCTATTAATCCAGCAATATGCAATAACGTAGATTTTCCCGATCCAGACGGTCCCAGCAACGCAATAACTTCAGATTCTTTCACGAACAGGGATACGTTTTCCAGCACAAACGAATCCTTCAGGGAGTATCTCTTAAAAATATTTCGCAGTTCAATTATTGCATTAAGCTTATCTGTATCACGCATATCTTAATATTTCCGTAGGGTTTAATTTGCTTGCTTTTCGTGCAGGGTACAATGTTGCAACGCAGGACAGCAAAAGGGACACGCTGATGGTCAATATCACATCCACAGGTCTTATAAGAGAAGGAAGATGAGTTAAAAAATACACTTCCGGAGAAAATACCTGAGTGTGTAATGCTGATTCCAACCATTGCTGAATATTTTTAATGTTTATGGAAAAGAGCAGTCCCAAGATGGATCCGATGAAAGTTCCCGTAACCCCTATCGATGCTCCGACAGTGAAAAACACTCGAGTAATGGCTGACCTCGAGAATCCTATCGTCCTCAGAATTGCAATGTCTTTTTCCTTATCCTTTACAAGCATAATCATGCAAGAAATAATATTGAAACTCGCGACTAAAGTTATCAGGGTCAAAATCAAAAACATAACATTACGTTCGATCTCGACCGCGTGCATAAACGAGCTATTGCTGGACTGCCAATCATTAATTACGAATGAACTTTGAAATTTTTCTCGAATCGATGACTTAATTTCTTTTATGTTCAAAGGATTATCTGTGAAAATCGAAATTACACCAACGCGACCTTTCATTTTGAACAGCTTTTGCGATATGTCCAGAGGAATATACGCAACGGAGTTATCATATTCTTGCATTCCCGACTTGAAAGTCGCAACCAACCGAAAAGTCTTCTTGCGAGGAAGGACCCCGAATCCCGTTTCCTCCATTTCCGGAACAATCAAGACAATTTCGTCTCCTAAAATTAATCCCGAACGAGATGCCAATGAATGTCCCAAAACGATTTCATTGTCATTTCCGAACGACTCCAGTGATCCAGTTACAATATTGTTTGAGATAAGAGATTTATTTTGTAAGTCCGCTTGTCTGATCCCGTAGGTCAGCGAACCTTTTACACTTCTCCGATTCGAAATTAATGCTTGTCTTTCAATTCCAGGAACGACTTTTTTTATCCCCTTTATTTTCAACAATTCGCCGATTGTCTCGTCCAGATTTATCTCTTTAGTTGGGTAGGCAGAAATATGTCCGTTGAATCCGATAACTCTTTCCGTAAACTCTTTGCGGAATCCGTTCATCACAGAGGTCACTATTATCAAGGTAGCAACTCCGAGCGCGATGCCTATCAAAGAGAATGTCGCAATCGCGGAAATTGCCCTTTCCCTTCTTTTGGATTTGATATAGCGCCACGCCAGCAATAGTTCAGTTGAAATCACTTTTCCAGAAATCTCCCAATAACTCCCTCAACAGACAATTTTGTAACTTCCTTGGTTTTTCTGTTTTTCAGTTCCACAAAACCTTGAGACAAATTTTTCCCTCCCACGATTATCTGCCAAGGAATTCCGATCAAATCTGCGTCGCCTAACTTTTCTCCGATCGACATTTCACGATCGTCGTATAAAACCTCTTTCGATTCGCATAATGCGCGATAAATCTTATCGCATGTCTCAACGCAATTTTTATTCGACACATGAAGGTTCAATAAAGTTACATCGAACGGAGCAACAGGTTCAGGCCACATAATGCCTCGCTCATCGTGGAAAGCCTCGATAATTGCGGCGATCAATCTGGAAACTCCGATGCCGTATGAACCCATTTCCGGATACAGCTTTTGCCCGTTCTTATCGAGCACAAACGCATTCATCGGTTCGGAATACTTTTTCCCGAAATAAAATATGTGACCAACCTCAATACCTTTGGAAACCATCAACTCACTTTCCGGAATAGGAGAGGTCTTCGGATCATATTTCTCATCGGTAACGGCAAATATATCCATGATTTCCTCATCCGACGCAGTGAGTAACTTTTTATCATAGTAAAGAGTACTTTCCCCGGTTGACGCAAGAACCTGAAATTCATGACTCATATTTCCGCCGATAGCTCCTGAATCGGCCTGCACAGGAATAGGTGTTAGTCCCATTCTTTTGAAAGTGCGAATATAGGATCTGAAAACTTTCTTATAGATCTCCTCGGCTTCTTCAAAGGTTGAGGCAAAAGAATATCCATCTTTCATCAAGAACTCGCGACCTCTCATTACACCAAATCTCGGACGAATTTCATCCCTAAATTTCCAGTGAATTTGGTATAACATGGTTGGTAAACCCTTGTAACTCTTCACGTATTTTCTGAAAACATCCGTAGCTTGCTCCTCGTTGGTCGGACTGTAAAGAAATTTTCCGTCCTTGCGATCTGTGATACGTAACATTTCCTTTCCGTAGTCGTCATAGCGACCGCTTTCCATCCATAGTTCGGCCGGCTGAATTGTTGTAAAGTAGACTTTGTTCGCGCCGATTCTATCCTGTTCTTCACAAATAATATTCATTATTTTTTCGAGAACTCTCACCGCCAACGGTAACCAACAATAGATTCCAGAGGCTGTCTGCGAAATCATACCTGCTCTCAACATTAACTGGTGAGACGCTATTTTTGCATCTGATGGAATATCTTTGGAAGTCGGTGCAAAAAATTCAGAAAATAACATAATTTCCTCATAAAATATTTCGCATAAATATAACAGTCTTTTCACTTCATTGATAGCCGTCAACAAAATTTAAATAATCAGCTTTTGATGGGGAAACAAAAAATGGAGCGGGTGATGGGAATCGGACCCACGTACTCGGCTTGGAAGGCCGATGCTCTACCATTGAGCTACACCCGCAATGCGAATGCTAATCTATTAGATCTTATCGGAATTTGCAAGTATTATTTGTAAATTTACCGAAAATAATTTAGATTGATTAACATGTCGATTCATATGAACAATGTTTTTTTCGAAATAAAAGATGGCTGTACTTATTTTAAGGTAAA
This sequence comes from Alphaproteobacteria bacterium, assembly GCA_017649895.1. GTDB lineage: Bacteria > Pseudomonadota > Alphaproteobacteria > UBA3830 > UBA3830 > UBA3830. The sequence goes on from JAGCFW010000007.1 coordinate 29,630, forward strand.
GGTTTCGACCAAGGCATCGAAAAATGCGGTGACAGGAATAAAAAACGGTGAATTGTTGGTCAGTGTTACTGCTGTACCGGAAAACGGAAAAGCAAATGAAGCGATTGTAAAATTACTAAGTAAAGCGTTTAAATGCGCAAAAACGAAGCTGGATTTAATTTTCGGAGAAAAAGGTAGGAATAAGTTGTTTAGAATCAATGAAGTTTTTGATTTTTCAAAATTTGTGCAGGATATGAGTTCGAAAAAAATCAAGAAGAAAACAAGGAAATAAAGGTGAAATAAAATGAGAAACAACGGCAGAAAAAATGACGAGATCAGAAAAATTGAAATAATTCCGAATTATTTGGAGCACGCTGAGGGAAGCTGTCTTATATCTTTTGGGAAAACCAAGGTTTTGTGCGCAGCTACTGTGGAAGAGAAAGTTCCTGTTTTTCTGAAAGGAACTGGGCAGGGATGGGTTACTGCGGAGTATTCGTTACTTCCGAGATCAACCACAACTAGAACCGAACGAGAGGCGGTAAAAGGGAAGCAGTCCGGACGAACCCACGAAATACAGCGACTTATTGGGCGTTCTCTAAGAGCAGCAGTAGATTTGAAGGCTTTGGGTGAAAGACAAGTAAAAATCGATTGCGATGTCATCCAGGCCGATGGCGGAACCCGTACTACCTCCATATGCGGAGCTTGCATCGCTTTAGGACTCGCCATGAAAAATCTGAAATTAGAAACAAATCCGTTGAAACACTTAGTTGCAGCGGTCTCCTGCGGGATATTGGACGGTGAGGTTCTTCTTGACCTCGATTATTTTGAAGATTCTAACACTGAAGTGGACGCAAATTTTGTGATGGTCGAAAACGGAGATCTTGTTGAAATTCAGGCGACCGGGGAAAAAGGTTTACTGAAGGACAGACAGTTTCTTCAGATGTTGACCTATTCCCGAAACGGAGTGGAGCAGATTTTTGAAATGCAAAAAAGCATATTATTCTCTAAATAAGTAATTTTAGCAATGGAATCAGAGTCAGAAACGCGGAATCAGGATTTATCAATTTATATTCACTGGCCGTTTTGCAGATCAAAATGTCCGTACTGTGATTTCATGAGTATTCCGAAAAACGACCCGAGAGAATTCAATGAGGTCGAGAATCTTTTACTGAAAGACCTGGGAAATAGTTTAAAAGAACTAAAATCACCATATGTAAAAACAATTTTTTTCGGAGGAGGAACGCCATCCTTGATGAGTGCAAAATCCATAGCGAATATCCTGAATTTTATCACGAAAAATTATAGAACTGATACCGATATTGAAATCTCTCTTGAAGCGAATCCTGCGACTTTTTCGAAACAAAAACTGAGAGAAATAAGAGAAGCGGGTGTCAACAGGTTATCACTTGGAATCCAAAGCTTTCAGAATAAAAATTTGAAGTTTTTAGGTCGTATTTATGACTCCGAACAGGCTTTGAAGGCGGCCGAAACGGTTGCGGAAGTATTTTCCAATTATAGTTTTGATTTTATTTACGGATATCAATCGCAAACCATGGAAGATTTGAAAAAAGATCTGACAACAGCCGTGAATTTCGGCTGTTCACACATTTCATGCTATCAATTAACCTTCGAGGAAGGAACGCCGTTTTTTTGGTCATTACAGAATGAAAAAATCAAACCAATAACGGAAGCACAAGAGGTCGAATTTTTCAGATATATACAAAATTTTTTGAAAAAATTTTCGTTTAATCGTTACGAAATTTCAAACTATGCTTTGAAAAATTTTGAATCCAAACATAATCTGGCATATTGGAGATATCAAAATTATCTCGGAGTAGGACCGTCGGCTCACAGTAGGTTGATTTTCAATAACAAAAAATATGAATTGAAGAAACTTTCGGATATTGATAAGTGGAAATCAAATTTATATAAAAATTTGCCGACTTATGAGGAGAAAAATCCATTAACAGATTACGAACAATTGGAAGAAATTTTTATAATGGGTTTGAGATTGTCCGAGGGAGTATCAATAAAAAGCTTGAGACTGAGATTTTCCGAGGACATTCTGGATCCGATTTTAAAAAAAATAGATTACATTTTCGATAAAAATTTGTTCCAAAAATCCAAAAATCGAATAAAACTGTCTGAAATCGGAATGCTTAAACAAAATTCTATAGTAGAATTTTTATTTAATTAACAAATTATCAATATCTTCCGTTTAACCTTACATTATTATGAACAAGGTGTTTAGGTTTAATAATAGTAGTTCGGATGTTAATTTCTGTTTAGGGCATAGACAACGTCTTAAAAAGAAATTTTCGTTGTCTCCTAAAAGCTTCTTAGATTACGAAATTTTGGAGATGCTTCTATTCGGAATTTTTTCGAGAAAAGATACAAGAACTATTGCGAAAAATTTAATCCAAAAATTTGGAACTCTTAAGGCCGTAGTATTTGCTCAGGAACAAGAAATTAAAAAGATTCCGGGATTGGGAGAATCCACGGCGGTATTTTTTAAATTACTAAAAGAAACTTTTGCAAGACTATCGTTACAACCGCTAAAGGAAGAGCCGATAATTGCCTCTAACATCCACGTGATTGAATATTATAGAAACATTTTGTCGCTGGAAAAGAAAGAGCAATTTCGAATCATGTTTATAAATAATAAAAATAAACTTATAGCAGAGGAGCAGCTGCAGCAAGGTACTATCGATCAAACGCCAATCTATCCACGAGAGGTAGTTCAAGAAGCATTAGACCACGGAGCGAGTGCTATTATCTTGGTACACAATCATCCAAGCGGATCACCTTATCCGTCCAAAGAAGATATAATCGTCACCAAAAACTTAAACAGTGTGGTTCAACGAATTAATTTAAAACTGCTTGATCATATAATTATTGCAGAAAATTCAAGTTATTCTTTCGCCGAACATAACTTGTTGTGAAAAGATTTGAGTTTTTCACCGTTACAATATAGAATGCCTACCTGGGCGGCTGGGTCTAATAGTAGTAGGTAACAATAATCGCAGGATAGATATAGATGAAATTTTTGGATAGGGCTAAAATATTTTTAAAAGCTGGAGATGGCGGTGACGGTTGTTTGAGTTTTCGTCACGAAAAATTTCTTGAATACGGAGGACCCGACGGAGGAGATGGCGGAAACGGCGGAAGTATATATTTTGAAGGAGCGAGTCATCTCAATACTTTGATTGATTACAGATATCAACAGCATTTTAAAGCTCAGCGAGGAGAAAATGGACGCGGAGCAAATTGCTACGGAGCCAAAGGAAAGGATTTAATTTTAAAAGTTCCTGTCGGTACGGAAATTTTGGACGAATCTGGAGAATTGGTATTAGCCGATATTGTCGATGAAGGACAGACATTTTTGGTCGCCAAAGGAGGGAAGGGCGGCCGAGGCAATACCAAATTTAAATCATCGACCAACCAAGCTCCAAGGCGTGCAGACAAGGGAACATCCGGTGAAGAATTTTGGGTTTGGCTGCAATTGAAGTTGATCGCGGACGTCGGACTGGTCGGGTTGCCTAATGCAGGAAAGTCGACTTTTCTCTCTGTAACGACAAGAGCTAAGCCTAAGGTGGCGGATTATCCTTTTACTACGCTTGTTCCTCAGTTAGGTGTTGTTAATATAGATGGTAAGGAACTTGTTCTTGCGGATATTCCCGGATTAATTGAGGGGGCACATGAGGGTAGGGGACTCGGAGATAAATTTTTGGCCCATATCGAAAGATGTCTCGTATTAATTCATCTTATCGATATAAATCAAGAAGATATTTTAGAATCCTATGAGAGGGTAAGGCGCGAATTACGGATGTATGGTGGTAACTTGGAGGAAAAGCCTGAAGTTATCGTGATAAATAAAGTCGACATTACAGATGATGAGATTGCAGAGTGGATACAAAAGGATTTTAAGGAAAAATACAACAAGAATGTCTTTTTTATATCTGCATTGAAAAAAGATGATAGAATGAATGAAATTTTGCGGGAGGTCGCTCGTTTGCACTCAGAATATCAATCTTCAGAAAATCAGACGGATTTAAATGATTCAGATGACACGCCAGATGTGGCGGATCTGACGTTCAACGAGGAAATTTTATGATAAGTTCTGGAAAATTGGGATATATATACGTAGTTTTAGGCGTTATTCTTTATTCCTTTTCTGATGCAATTATGAAAAACGCGATGGACATTTACAGTGTTCATCAAGTCATATTTTTGCGTACACTTTTTCGGTTTATTCCCATTTTGATATTAATATACTTTGCAAAGGAAAACCCGTATCGTAGTCATCGAAAAACAGAAAATATTTTTCGGGCGCTTTTAGCTTCGTGCGGAACTTATTGCATAATGGTAGCTTACAAATATGCGGCAATGACGGATGTATCCGTAATATGCGGAACAACCTCGATTTTTGTGATTCCCCTCAGTGTTTGGATTTTAAAGGAAAAATTCAACAAAATGAACTTATTTGCTGTCATTTTGGGGTTTTCCGGAATTTGTCTCGCTTTTCGTCCAGGAAATGGTATTTTTCAATGTGGAATTTTGTTCGCTGTCATAGCTGCGATAATTTCGGCCATTAATCGAGTTCTTATAAAAAGGCTGTCTTTTACGGAAAACGAATTTACCATAATTTCTTATCATAATACCTGCTTGATTTTAGTGGCATTAATTTTCGGTTGTACTGAATTCCATTTGGTATCTTTAATAGATATTTTGTTTTTAAGTTTAGGTGGAATAATCGGAGCTTTTGCTCAATATTTTATGACCAGGGCATTTAAATTGTCTTCCAGTTCAGGCTTGGCTTCTGCGAGCTATGTAATGTTGATCCCTAATGTACTTATAGATTATTTTGCATTTAATAAAGTTCCGGATATTTATATATTGGCTGGACTGATACTGATTTTCAGCGGATCACTTATTGCGTTCAAATTGCAATCAAAATTAAAATAGCTATCAATTTTAGCGTGACGCCTGTAGCTGTGGGATTTTTCGCTGCTTTGTTAAACACTTTTTGACTGGTCGCTTTTACATAGTTTTGTACCTTCAAAAAAGCTCGCTTTTCCAATTGCCGAACACGCTCTGCCGAAAGATTCAAAATTTGTCCGATTTCTCGCAAAGATTTGGTCGGATTGGAGAGCCTATATAAACAGATAACATCGTATTCCTTCTTGGATAGTGTATTTAAAGCGTCATGCAATACTTTTTTCCGATAACCGTACTCTTGTTTATCAAAAACTTTACTGTCGGGCCGGGACTGCGCGTCCTCGATAAAATCCACCCAAGTAGTGCCAGAAGAACCGTCGTCGACCGGAGAATTTACTGAAAAATCCCGCTGACTAAACCTGTTTTCAGCTATTCTCGCGGATTCTTCTGTAACTCCTATTTTTTTCGCGACAGTTTTTATTTCTTCGTCGGAAAAGGAAGATTCAATTCCTAGCATTTTTTTTAATTTTCTAAATCCGAAAAACAGCTTTTTATGACTTTTCGATGAACTTAACTTCACGATAGACCACGAATTGTAGATAAATTCCTGTATTTTGGCCTTTATCCACCATGCGGCGTAAGTGGAAAATCTGTATCCGATGGTCGGATCGAAGTGTTGCACGGCATGCATAATTCCTAAATTTCCTTCGGCAACCAAATCTGAAATCGCCAAGCCATAGCCGGAATATCCTTTAGCAATCTTTAATACCAATCTTAGATGGCTGTTTATTATTTTATTTAGAGCTTCTCGATCTCCAGATTCCTTCCATTTACTCGCCAATAAAAATTCCTCATCTTTTTCTAACGTAGGAATATTTTTTATGCTGGAAATGTAAGTCGAAAAGCTATCTTCATTGCGTATAGAACCCGAACCCATGGAACTTTTAATTTCAAAACCTGAAGGGAGTGTAGCAAAAATTTAAAATAAATGCAAAAAATACCAAAATTTAGACACTATCGTTCATCATCTTATCGACGTAAATAGAAATCCAAACCTCCAGCATGAAGAACCTTATTATCGATTTAACATAATCACAATTATTTTTTGTGAGTACATATAATAACCACCATGAATAATTTTCGCTATTTTTCAAATCTTCTAATTTTTTATCTTTGATTTCTGCTTATGAGTTCTTTCAGATATTTTGCTTTTTTTATGTAAGAACATTCTTTTTTCTTATCCAACTTTAAAAGACACTCATCTAACAATCGTTTTGCTGCAGGCAGATTTCCTTTAAGTAATTGCTCTCGTGCCAGCATAAACTTCGCAATTCCGATTTTATCTTTCTTTCCATATGCTTTTGCTAACAATCTAAAAATCTCACTGTCGAAATACAAATCATATTCTATGCTTTCCAAAATTCGAATTGCTCTTTTCAAATCGTGATTTGCTTCAATCAAAACTTCGGCATAATCTTTTTTTATCAAGGGATTTAAATCTTTCTTATAAATTTGCTCATAAATTTTAATTGATCTTTTCAAATTTCCTGATTCATATAACAAATGCGCCAAAGCTTCTTTATAAAAGATATCACGAGGATTTTTCCTTGAAAGTTCTTCCATTATGGCTATTGCTTCGGACACTTTGCCGCAACGGTGTAGATATATCGCGCGAGAATAATCGTCTTTCGATAAATTTTCACCTTTCAGATGTGCTTTGAGTTTTCGCAAAATCCTTGAATATTTTTCCTCTAAATTTTTATCTTTCTTCTTTGAGCTTTTGTCTGTTTTTTTTGTAAGATTATGAGAACGATTTTGAAGGGCTGTAATTCGCGAATTTGCGTTCGGATGTGTTTTTGTATATTCCTTAGTGTACTCTCCTCCGTTCAGTATACGTTCATCCTCAAAAGTCTGAAGTACCTGAATCATATATTTGGGGTCATATCCTAATTTTTCCATATATAGTACGCTGAGATTGTCCGCGGCAAGTTCTTGTTCACGACTATATCTGAGGAATAATGCTTTATCTGTCATGAGATATCCGAGAACGGCAGCCATTGCTTTTTCCGATCTTGTGAGAATTGTCGCCAATAACCCCGCAAATACTGCGCCCATAGCATTTCGTTGACGATTGAGAATTCCCGACATTAGTCGGTTAATGTGTCCGGCAGCAATATGGGCAGTTTCATGAGAAAGCACGGCGATAAGCAGCATAGGATTTTTAAATTTTAACAACAAACCCGAATTTATAAATATATATCCGTTGCCTATGGTAAAAGCATTGATTTCATCGGAATTAATTACAAAAATTTTGGCGGATTTTTCTTTCAGACCAGCCACCTTGAAAATCGGCTTGACCATTTCTGTAAGCACGGTCTCGATTTCGGCGTCACGAATTATTTTTATGCCGAAACTCTCTTCAAATATAAACAAACAAAACAATAGGATTTTTAAAAATTTCATTATTCAATCGCTCTTTCAACGTCATATTAACTTGATGAATTTCAGCTATCAAGTTATAAAAATCAGCCATTTTTGTGTTACAATCGTCTCGATTTTTTTATGAGAAAAAAATGAAAAAAACATATCGCGACAACATTTTTGTAAATCAGCACGAAATAAAAAGCAGGCATGTAAAAGTCGGCGATTATACTTATTATTCAGGGTATTACCACGGCGGAGATTTTAATAATTGCGTGCTTTATCTCGATGAAATTGACGATTCAATCAAAGAAATCGACGAGCTGATTATCGGAAAATTTTGCTGCATCGCAAGCGGAGTAAAATTCGTTATGGGAGGAAATCAAGGACATGATTACGGCAATGTGACAGCTTACCCTCTTGAAATTTTAAAATCTGATTTTTTTGGATACGAAAATAAGAGCCCGTGCGCATATCATAAAAAAGGCAATACGATAATCGGAAATGACGTTTGGATCGGATTTGAGTCAGTGATAATGCCAGGAGTCCAAATTGCAGATGGAGCTGTTATTGCTTCTCGTTCAGTTATCACTAAAAATATCGGGCCATATGAAATTTGGGGAGGAAATCCCGCAAAGCTTATAAAAAAGCGATTTTCTCAAAAAAAAATTGGCGAACTTTTGAAATTAAAATGGTGGAATTGGGATTTGCAGAAGATTTTGGAAAATATGGATATTTTGCTTGCTCCTGCTGAATAAATCAATCGACTCTCAAAGCTCAACTTCTTCGAGTTTTCAAGAATCTTCTCTATTCAAAAGAATGTATCCGATCGGAACAACGAGCAAAGTCAACAAAATTCCGCTGATTCCGCCGAAAACCTCAACGATTCCCAGATTCTGGCGACTTACGCAACTGGCTCCTGTCGCGAGCATAAGAGGAATCGCTCCGGCTACGGTGGAAATTCCCGTCATCATGATCGGACGCAATCGCAATCGCGCCGCTTCAAGCAGAGCTTCCCTCATTCCCATGCCTGACTCCCTCAACTGGTTCGCGAATTCCACAATCAAGATACCGTGTTTCGAATTTAATCCTATCAACATAATCAATCCGATCTGGGAGTAAATATTCATTGTATACCCGAGGAAGTACAACGCCATCAATGCTCCCAGACCTCCCAGCGGAACGCTCAGCATAACGATCAGCGGATGCTTAAAGCTCTCAAACTGAGAAGCCAAAGCCAAATACGAAATCAAAACCGCCAACGAAAAGATAAACAACATACTTCCGTCGGATTCTTTGTAATCCTTGGATTGTCCGCGATAAAACATCTGCGCGTACTCGGGAAGTTTTGTTTTTACTTTGGCTTCGACATAATTTAAGACGTCGCTCATCGCGTATCCCGGACTGATATTGCCTGAAAAAGTTATGCATCTTGTTCGATCGTGACGCGCCAAAGATCGCGGAGTGCCTGACTCTTTTATTTCTATGAGATTGTCCAACGGCACCAATAAATTGCTCTTTGATCGGACGTAAATGTTTGAAACATCTCTCATATCTGAACGGCTTTCGCGATCCGCCTGAAGAATAACATCGTATTCTCGCCCACCATCAATATAAGTAGTAACCTGTTTCGATCCGAGCATGGTTTCCAAAGTCGAACCGATAGTTTTGGCGGAAATATTAAGGTCCCCTGCCCTGTCTTTATCCACATTCACAAAGAATTTCGGGGTGGTTTCTTTGTAGTTGCAATCGACATCGGAAATTCCCGGATATTTTTTTAGTTCTTCCAATACGATGTTTTTCCACTGTGCCAACTCTTCATAGTCAGGACCTCCGACAACAAATTGTAAGGCATGAGAGCCACTCGCTCCTATTCCCATAGGCAAAATCGGAGAGACGCTGACTCCGGCAATTTCTCCCAATTGTTTCTTAAATTCCGCAGCTATTTCAAAAGTAGATTTTTTCCTGTTCTCGGAATTTATAAATTCAATACTAATGTGTCCTGAGTTTACTGCGCCGTCTGCGTCGCCAAATCCGGGAACTGTTGTCGTAATATTTTTCGCAATGCCTTCATCTAACACGCCTTTGATTTTTTTCAGAATCTTTTGAGCATAATCTCTCATGACATAATATCCGGCGCCCTCGCGTGCTGAAATCTTCAAAAATATTGAATTTCGATCTTCTTTCGGCTCATATTCTCCCGGAAGAATCGTAAAAAACACACCAACAATCGCGACAATCGCAACAAAAGTCGTCACAATGTACTTTTTGTAATTCAATAAATTAATCAAAACATTTTGGTAGAATTTTCCGCTTTTCCGAACGATATTTTCGACCCACATATTGAACTTATCGGCTTTATCAACAATACGCAAAAATCTTGAACATAACATCGGAGTAAGAGTCAGTGCAACAAACGACGACAGACAAACCGATGCCGACATAGCTACGGAAAATTCAGTAAACATTTTTCCAGTCTTTCCCGGAAGCATTGAAATCGGAAGAAACACCGACAGCAGAACAACCGTTGTGGAAATCACCGCGAATAGAACCTGACTGGATCCGTTTTTTGCTGCTTCCATCGTGGATTCGCCGTTTTCAATGTGTCTTTGGATATTCTCCAGCACCAAAATCGCATCGTCGACAACTATTCCGATTGCCAATACCATCGCCAACAAAGTGAGCATATTTATTGTGTAGCCCAAGCTGTTCAAAACGATAAAGGAACCGATTATCGACACAGGAACCGTAATTGCCGTTATGATCGCCGCCCGGATCGAGCCGATAAATACAAAAATGATCAAAAACACCAATACCGCCGCGATCATTAGGGAATAAAACACTTCTTTTATCGAATCGTTGATGAACTGAGATTCGTCTCTCAATATCGACATGGTCATCCCTTTGGGAAGGCTCTTTTGCAGCGTTTGGATCATTGCGCGAACATCTTTTGCTATTTGGATAACGTCCGCTGTTTGAGATTTCGAAATTTGAATAGCAACCGACGGCTCTCCGTTCGCCTCGAAAAATCTTCTGTTGGATTTTGTATCTATAACCACCTTCGCGATGTCTGAAATTCTGATTGGGTGCCCCTGCTCGTCTCGCGAAATTATGATTTTTTCAAAATCTTTCGGAGAGGAGTACTGTCGGTTGATCGTTATCGGAAATTCCATGAATTTCGATTCTATTCGTCCCGCCGGATATTCGACATTCTCTGTTCTGATCGCGTTTTCGACATCCTCAACCGTGATGTTACGAGCAGCCATCTGCTCTTTATTAAGCCAAATCCTCATGGATTTTTCTTGGTTTCCGGCAATATCAACTGACGCTACACCTTCTATAACCGAAAATTTATCTAAAATATACCGATTTAGATAATCCGTGATTTCCATTCCCGACATCGGTGCGGAAACCGAAATCATCACGCAAGGAAATCCTCCCGTGTCGTATTTTCGAATCACTGGAAGATCCGCTCCATCAGGCAATCTGTTATATATTCGGCTGACTCGATCTCGGACGTCGTTTGTCGCGTTATCCAGATCTCTGTCGATAGAAAACTCCAGCTTCACATTTGAGCGACCGTCCTTACTTGTCGACTGAATATTATCCAACCCTTCAATTCCTGCAACAGCGTTTTCCACCTGCTGAGTAATCTTTGTTTCGACAATGCTCGACGATGCTCCCGTGTAAGTGGTCGATACGGAAATAGTCGGTACTTCTATATTCGGATATTCTCTCACCCCGATTTTCCGCAAGTTTAAGTATCCGAAGAGAAGAATCAGAATCATAAAAACCAGAGTAGTGATAGGACGTTTTATGGAAAAATTACATATATTCATTCGATTCCATCCGTGTTTTCGGAATCTTTGAAGACCTTTACGACATCTCCGTCGGAAATTTTTACGACTCCGTCAACAATCACTGTGTCTGATGAAGTCAGTCCTTTCGTAACCTCGACAAGATGGTCTCGCCTCTCCCCTATTTCGATTTCTCTTTGTTTTGCTCTATTTTCAGAGTCTACGACATACACATAATGCTTTTCTCCGACGTTCAAAATCGCGCTTTCTGAAACCTGAATAGCATTTCTATCCTGCATTTCTATAATAACATTCAGCATCATACCAGATCGCAAAAAATAGTTGTCATTGTCTATGATTCCGCGGACAGAAATGCTTCTTGATGTCGCGGATATTCGCGGAGATATCGCCTGCACTGTTCCGTGGAATTTTTTTCCGGGCAGAGCAATGCTGGTTGCCTCGATTTTGCAGCCGTTCGTGATCAAAGACAGGTATTTTTCTGGCACTGAAAAATCAACTTTTATCTTTTTGATATCATCTATGGTTGTAATTATCGTTCCGGGAGAAAGCATCGCTCCGACACTTATTTTCCTGATTCCCAGCATTCCGTCAAACGGAGCGACAATAGTTCGTTCTTTTATTTCCTCTTCCACCTCATCCAATTTGGCTTGCGCATCTTGAACTCTGGTGTTTTGAAGGTCGAATTCCTTTGACGCGATAACATTTCTTTTTTTCAGCGTTGAAATTCGAGTTAATTCTCTCTGTTGCTCCTGAAGATTAATTTCCGCCTGCTTTTTTATAGCCAGTTGTTTATCTATATTTTGTTGAACGAGAACATCCCCTTTCTTTACGAAATCACAATCGGAAAAATTTACTTTAGTAACTTTTTGAGCCACGCTGGAGGTAATGTCTACCGACTCATTTGAAACAGCTGTCCCGATAAATTCCAAAACCGTATGAATTTTTGATTCCGTAACTTGGCTGACCTTTACTGAAACTCGCGGTCTGGCTCTGACTTTTGATGTGCCAGCTCCATCAAATAATTTATAAATCAAAACCAACAGAATAAGGGAAATGACCACCCAAACTTTTTTCACCTTCATATCTCAAAAGTACCATAAAACTCAATTGAGTATACCAAAAAGATATTAATAGACAGTTAATTTTGCAAAAAATTTAAGATTCAGAGAGTTTAATTCAAGGATATTTGTCACATCACAACATCGACTGATAATTAATCCCTATGGCGTCCCTTACCTCTTGCAGAGTTTGATTGGCAACGATCGCGGCTTTTTTACTGCCTTCGGAAATTATCTCCAGGAGATCTTTTTTCTTCAACGTCGCTCTTTTTTCGCGGATTGGCAGCAACATTTTTTGTAAAACGTCATTTAGCAAAGATTTTAACACTATATCGCCGAGTCCACCTTTGCGATATCTCGCCTTCAGGTCATCGATTTCGCTTTTTTCATCGTAAAAAGCGTCGAGATACGTAAACACGACATTGCCTTCGACCTGTCCCGGATCGGAAATTCTAATGTGATTCGGATCAGTGTACATAGACCAAATTTTTTTCTTCACCGTCTCCGCAGAATCGCTCAGAAATATCGCGTTATTCAAAGACTTGCTCGCCTTCGCTTTGCCGTCGATTCCCACCAAACGCGACGTCTTACTCAGCTGCGCTTTGGCTTCTTTCAGGCAATCTGTGTTGTAAGTTCGATTGAACCGACGAACTACCTCGTTGCAAAGCTCGATGAGAGGCAACTGATCCTCTCCGACAGGAATAATTTCCGCCTTAAACGCAGTAATATCCGCCGCTTGACTCACCGGATAACAGAAAAACCCCACGGGAATGGTATCGCCATATCCTTTTTGCTGGATTTCATTTTTTACCGTTGGATTTCTCTCCAATCGTGAGGTGGTTACGAGATTCATGTAGTACATCACCAATTCTGGTAGCGCGGAAATTTGAGATTGCACAAAAATCGTCGAAACGTTCGGATCTATCCCTACCGAAATGTAGTCGGCGACAACCTCCAACAGGCTTTCCTGGATTTTGGAAGGATTTGCAAAATAGTCGGTCAACGCCTGGACATCCGCCACCATCACATACTGATCATACTGATGCTGCAGCGCAACTCGATTTTTCAGTGTACCGATGTAATGCCCGAGATGAAGGCAACCCGTCGGCCTATCACCCGTCAGCGCAATCTTCCTATCCATGATAAATCCTCTAAAGTGGTGCCCTTGGCCGGAATCGAACCAGCACATCCTAATGGACAACAGATTTTGAGTCTGTCGCGTCTACCAGTTCCGCCACAAGGGCAACTACGCATTATGAATACATTAAATTCGGATTCGATGCAATAGTTAACAAAAAATAAATATGAAAAATCGCCAACGATACTCGACTAAGCAACCTTAAGCTTTTTTACCTCCGCTTGTTCTTGGATTTCGCAATTCGAAAAGATATCCGCAAAATTTTATAAAAACCTTGCACTTCAAAACAAAAACTGCGATGCTCAAGAACGAGGGACTTAAAAGTTATTGATAACTTAGTAAAAATTGTACGAACAATAGATTGGGTGTTAAATGTCTTCTTATCAGTATATCTACGTCATGAAGGGAGTTTCAAAAGTTTATCCAGGGGGAAAGCAAATCTTAAAAGAAACCTGGTTGTCATTCTTTCCTGACGCAAAAATCGGGATTATAGGAAAAAACGGAGCTGGTAAATCCACTTTGATGAAAATTATGGCGGGACTGGATACGAGTTACAATGGAGAGGCTTGGCTCGCAAAAGGTGCAACCGTGGGATATCTTCCGCAAGAACCGGAGCTGGACGGAGATAAAAGCGTTTACGAAAATATCATTTCAGGGTTGCAGGATCAGAAGAATCTCTTAGATGAATTCGATAACATTTCCGCGAAATTTGCCGAAGAAATGTCAGACGAAGAAATGAATGATTTAATTGCTCGTCAGGGAGAGTTGCAAGAGCAGATCGATTCGCTCAATCTCTGGGATTTAAATCGTTCAATAGAGATAGCAATGGATGCATTGCGGTGTCCTCCATCTGAAGAACTGGTAAAAAATCTCTCGGGAGGAGAAAAAAGAAGAGTAGCTCTGTGCAAGCTGCTTTTGCAAAAACCCGATTTGCTTTTACTCGACGAACCGACCAACCATCTTGATGCCGAATCCATCGCTTGGCTGGAAAAACATTTGCAAGATTACAGAGGGGCAGTCGTTTTGGTGACTCACGACAGATATTTCCTGGATAATGTTGTCGGATGGATTTTGGAGATAGATCGAGGAAATACCTATCCGTTTGAAGGAAATTACTCCGCGTGGCTAGATATGTATCAAAAACGTTTGGCTCAGGAGGATAAGAAAGAAGAAGATCGCCGAAAAATTTTGTCGCAAGAGTTAGAGTGGGTTAGACAATCACCAAAGGCGCGCCAAGCAAAAAGCAAAGCTCGACTGAACGCCTATAATGAGATGCTGCAGCAAGAAGAAACAAAATCTTACAACACTTCGACTTTATACATACCATCAGGACCACGTCTCGGAAATTCCGTGATAAAGGTCGAAAGTCTGAGTAAATCATTTGGAGATAAACTGCTTTTCGATGATTTATCTTTTGAAATTGTTCCGGGGAGCATTGTTGGAGTCATTGGAGCAAACGGAGCCGGAAAATCTACACTATTTAAAATATTAACAGGGAAGGAAAATCAAGATTCTGGAACTGTTTCGTTCGGAGAAACCGTAAAGTTAGCTTACGTTGATCAGAGTCGTGACAATTTGGATGATAAAAAAACAGTTTGGGAAGAGATTTCCGATTCACTTGATGAAGTTGAATTGGGAAAAAGAAGATGTCCGAGCCGTGCTTATGTTTCGTACTTTGGATTTAAGGGAACAGATCAACAAAAATACATTAACCAGCTGTCGGGAGGAGAGCGTAACCGAGTTCATCTCGCGAAAATGCTGAAGTCAGGAGCAAATGTTTTACTTTTGGACGAACCTACAAATGATTTGGATGTCGAGACCCTTCGCAATCTCGAAAATGCCTTGTTGAATTTTGCCGGTTGCGCCGTTGTCATAAGTCACGATAGATGGTTCTTAGATAGAATTGCCACACATATTTTGGCTTTCGAAGGAGACAGTAAAGTCGAGTGGTTCCAGGGCGATTTTTCTTCGTATGAAGAAGATAAAAAAAGACGTCTCGGCATTACGGAAATTGTCCCTAGCCGTATTCGATACAAAAAATTGACTCGTTAGGAGGCGATCGTGAGAATTAATGGAGATATTTTTTCGGTTGCTGACTCGTACAATACTCTTTTTGTCGATATGTACGGGGTTTTATTTGACGGAGCTGAATTTTATAACGGAACCCTTGCTACCCTGAAAAAATTAAGGGATATGGGGAAGAAAATAGTTCTGCTTTCCAATACCTCGCAACTTTCAAGAAGTGCCATGCGTGGTTATGCCGAAAAAGGTATGAAATGTGGCACACACTATGACTATTTTATTACGGCTGGAGAACTTCTTCACGATATTCTTCTTCATCATAAAGATATTTTCAGTAATCAGATCGGGAAAGAATTTTATACGGTAAAGTGCCTATTTATGGGAAATATGGATGCCTTCAAAAATACGGGAATTTCAATATCCGACATGTATGAAAACGCCGATTTGGTTTATGTCGCATCGCCGAGAGCTCATTATGGATCTGTTCGGATTGATAATTTGTATGACGAAAACGGCGATAAAGTTGAGATTGAAGAATTTCTTAGCAAAGATTGGAAAAAATTAAAAGATTATCAAGGTCGCAGAGGACTAGCCGAATTTTCGTTACAATTGGAGAAGCTTGCGGCATTGGGAAAGACGTTATTTTTATCCAATCCAGATGTATTTGCTCCCTTTAGAATTGATAATGATAAGTATCCGGTTGTGACCCAGGGAGCTATCGGTTTTTATTACGAAAAATTTTTCGGAGGAAAGGTTCTTTATTTCGGAAAACCTTTCAAAGAAATATTCGGTTTTGCCAAAAAAGTTTCTTTATCTGAAAAGGATAAAATTCTGATGATTGGAGACACATTGTGGACGGATATTTTGGGGGCACATAATGCAAAAATGGATTCTGCCTTGGTTATGACAGGTGTATCTGGTGAGTTTTTTCGAAAAATGCAGGGAAAACCGATTACTGAAAAATTAGAAATTCTTTCTACTCGAATTGGGGCGAAATTGTCTTATGCTCCACAGAATTTAAAAAATCCTACCTACATGTTGAGGCATTTTTGTGCAGATCCGAAGTAGATAGATCGCGCTTTTTATCTGCTGTTAGACTTCTATAAACGTCTTTTTTGTTGTATCATTCAATCCAAGTTTTGATTATTGTTATTTGGAGTTTTTTATGTCCTTAGATATTTCGGAAATTACGCCGTATAATTTTGCTGTTGTAGAACCAAAGTGGCAGAAGTTTTGGATAGATAACCATTCTTTTAAAACCCAAAATCGTCAAAACAAGAAGTACTATGTTTTGGAAATGTTTATGTATCCGTCGGGAAAGGTGCACATTGGTCACGTGAGAAATTACACGATTGGAGATATCGTTGCGAGATACAAAAGAGCCTGTGGATTCGACGTTTTGCATCCGGTCGGATGGGATGCTTTCGGACTTCCTGCCGAAAATGCTGCGCTGAAACAAAAATCTCATCCGAAGGATTGGACTTACAAAAACATAGAAACAATGAAAAAACAAATTCGCGCTCTGGGGTTCTCATACGACTGGGAAAGAGAGTTTGCGACCTGCGACGAGGAGTATTACGGATTTCAGCAGAAGATATTTTTAGCTTTGTACAAAAAAGGATTAGTTTACAGAAAGAAGTCCGAAGTTAATTGGGACCCTGTCGATAATTGCGTCTTGGCAAACGAACAGGTGATCGACGGAAGAGGTTGGCGTTCAGGGGCATTAGTCGAGAAGAAAATGCTGTCTCAGTGGTTTTTCAGAATAACGGATTACGCAGACGAACTTCTGAACGAGCTTGATAACCTAAAGGGTTGGCCTGAAAATGTAAAGACCATGCAGAGAAATTGGATTGGAAAGTCTGAAGGATGCTCGATTAATTTCTCGTGCGATAACGGTGATCAAATTACGGTTTTCTCGACCAGGCCTGAAACTTTATACGGAGCGACTTTTTTGGCGATTTCTCCAGATCATCCTTTAGCTAAAAAAATTGCGGTGTCCAACAAAGCCGTCAGGGATTTTATTTCTGAGTTAAAGAAAGGTTCGGTTTCTCAGCAAATGCTCGATAAGCAAGAAAAGCAAGGAATCGATACAGGCCTTACCGTCAAGCATCCATTTTTGGACAAAAGATTACCAGTGTATATTGCCAACTTCGTACTCATGGATTACGGAACCGGAGCGATATTCGCAACTCCGGCTCATGACGAAAGAGACTATGATTTTGCGGTAAAATACAACTTGCCGATTATCTCCGTAATTAAGTCAGAGAATAGTGAAGTCCCCTACTTCGGTGACGGCATCTTATTCAATTCGGAATTTTTAGACGGACTTTCCGTGGTCGAAGCTCGAAAGAGAGTTATTGAAGAGATTGATAAAAGAGATCTCGGAAAGAAAGAAATATTCTTCAAGCTTCGAGACTGGGGAGTTTCCCGCCAGCGGTACTGGGGCTGCCCTATTCCGATGGTTTATTGTCCTAAGTGCGGAACAGTTCCTCTGAAAGAAGAGGATTTACCGCTAAGGCTTCCTGATGATGTAAATTTTTCAGGTACCGGAAATCCTTTAGATCAGCATCCTCATTGGAAACACATAAAATGTCCGATTTGCGGAGGCGACGCAACGAGAGAAACCGATACTTTGGATACCTTCGTTGATTCGTCTTGGTATTTTCTCAGATTCTGCGTAGGGAAAGAATCAAAAGATCTGCTGGACAAAAGTAACGTCAATCAGTGGATGACCGTTGACCAATACATCGGAGGGGTTGAGCATGCCATTCTGCATTTGCTCTATGCGAGATTCTTTACAAAAGCACTGGCGGATTGCAGTTTGGTTAATGTACGAGAGCCGTTTACCAATCTCTTTACTCAAGGAATGGTTTGCAGCGTTACTTTTAAAAATGAGCAGGGAGAATGGCTCTTCCCAAGTGAAGTTCGAAAGAATGAAAAAGGTGAATTTATAGAGATCGCGACAGGAAAAAAAGTTATAGTGGGTCGTTTGGAAAAAATGAGTAAGTCCAAGAAGAACGTAGTTGATCCTGACGTGATTGTGAAAACTTACGGAGCGGACGCATTGAGGTTATTCGTCGTTTCAGATACTCCTGCCGACAGAGACTTTCCGTGGTCAGATGAGGGGCTCGACGGAAGTTGGCGATTCATAAATCGAGTTTGGCGTCTGTTTGTATATCTAAAGGACAAGGGAATTTGCGCTTTGGCCACACGAGATATTGAACTTTCTTCGTTAAGCGAGGAAATGCAAAACTTGTACAAAGGATTTCACAAAACGATCAAGGATGTCACTGTTTCGTTCGAATCTCAATCGATGAACAAGGCAATTGCGTATATCCGAGAATCGATAAATTGCATCTATGCTGTTCTGGATAAAGCAGAAGATAATGTTTCGTTATTCTCTGTCGTTGTGAGAGATTTAATTAAACTTTTAGCACCAATCGCTCCGCATATTTGTGAAGAAGCTTGGTCGATGTTCGGATTTAGTAATTTGGTTTCTGAAAATGAGTGGCCGAAATTCTGTGAAAAGTACATTGTGGTATCAACGATAAATCTTCCAATACAAATAAACGGAAAATTGCGAGGAACTATAGATGTTGCTCCTAATGCTCCCGAGGATGAAGTTATTCAAAAAGCGTTGGAAGTAAATAATGTGAAAAAGGTGATAGGCGACAAGCCGATCAGGAAAAAGATTTTTATAAAAGGAAAGATAATTAATTTTGTGGTATAGATTAGGTATATTTTTACTGTGCTGCGGATGCTCAGTTCGTCCGCTGCATGAGTTTAGAACGGAATCCGAGTATCAGAATAATATCCATGTGGATGTTATTGCAGAGAAGAATGGACAGATGCTTCGGGGATATTTGCAGGATCTGATACGAGATTTGGATGTTTCTGACGAAAAATATGTTTTATCCGTGAATCTCCAAGAAAAAAGAATTCCTTACGCATTAGCGGATGACTGTAATGCTCAGCGAGTGAAGGTTAATTTGATTGCAAATATTGTTTTGAAAAATGCGGAAGGAAAGAATGTTGTCGTTACATCAGTCACCGGATCAACCACTCGAAACATTGCGAATGCGCAAGGAGATGTTTTATTATCTATGTATGATGGGGTGGGCGACGCCGTATTGAAAGATTTGGCGTTCAGAATTGTTGAAAATTTGAAGATTGCTTTGGTGAAGTGAAGTTAGAATTTAAAAGTGTGCCGTATAACATCAAAGAAGGACAGATATTCTTCCTCTACGGTAATTACAAAAAGGCTTTCGATTTGTTTTGCGATTTCGTTGCGTCAAAATTAAAGGAAAAACGCGCCAACGTACGAATGAAAAATTGCACCATCGCAGAATATGAAAAGAGCCAAAATTTTTCTCAATGCGATTTATTTGGAAGTAAAATAACTTGCTACTGTATCAGAGGAATTGAGGATAAGCATCTGGAGAAAATCCAGAATTTTCCGGAAGAGAACAGTGTCTTTATTCTGGAAAGCGGAGATTTTTTTAAGTCCAAAAAAGTCACAGACACGCTGATAAAAAATCCAAATGTATTGGCTTTGGCATCGTTTAATAACAATATGACTTTTCTGTCTCTTTGTAATATGATTCTGCCGAAGTTGCCGTCGGTTATTTACAACGAAGTTGTAAAAATCATAAATGAAACAGACGAAGGATTGATATCTTTGTTCAGGAAATTGTCGCTGCTTTTGGATGACGGAAATCTGGAGGATTTGAAGGATTACATAAAAAACAAGCAGTCATTCTTAGACAACCTTGAAGATATTTCGTTAATTAGGTTCATGTTGCAGGCTGCAATTAAGGCGAATATCTTCGGAAAAGATCAAAGTTATACGGGCTTGGATTTAAAGCAGAAAATTCACTTCCTCATGGACGCCGAAATCAAACAGAAATCGGAATATCCTTTCAATAAAAATTATTTGCGGAAAAATTTAGCGGTCTGATTAAGACAGAACATTCGAAAATTCTGAATCAAGGTGCTGCTCTCTCGGCTTAAAATTTTGGTGACACAAGCACGCAGCACCTCCTCAAGATTCTTAAGGTACAGTACACCTTCTCAAAAAAGACATTTTCACAGCAGGGTACTCTTCTGTTTTTTTAATTAGAAAAAAGTTTTAGAAGCTCAAACTTAAACGAACTTGACTCTTTCATTATTTCTTGCCACCCAAATATTATGCCTCCAAATGCCTCTGTATCCTCAATACTCTTTCTCTCCACAATTTCCGAAATATTAGCTTTCTTATACGCTTCAAAACTTTCATAAATAGCTATGGTACCGCACACATCTTCTACCGCCACACCTGCTTTGTTCTTGAAGAAACTTCTCCAATTTCCAACGTCTGCAGTATCTATTTCCGCTCCATATCTTAGAATAAGTTCCTTAATATCTTTATAATGCTGCAGGGTCTCTTTTACA
The DNA here is from genome assembly GCA_017649895.1 of Alphaproteobacteria bacterium. Taxonomy (GTDB): domain Bacteria; phylum Pseudomonadota; class Alphaproteobacteria; order UBA3830; family UBA3830; genus UBA3830. Next base: position 50,434 of record JAGCFW010000007.1, read on the forward strand.
CCAGAGATACTGTTCTTTCTCAAATACCACATTTCTGCCTCCACGATAAACAACGGAGTACAGTCGTATGCATTTTTTTGATTGACATCTGCTCCCTTATCCAAAAGAAATTCCAAAAAGCCAGATTTTGCCATAAACATAGCATAAATCAAGGGACTGTATCCATTTCTGAATTGCTGATCTATGTTGGCCCCACTTTCTATCAACAATTTCGCAACCTCTTCATTTCCTTTTGCGAGGGCGTAAAATAAAGGAGACCTTCCTTTCTCATCTTGCTTATCGACGTCCACGCCTGCTTCTATTAGGCGTTTCAACTTAGTTACCACTTGCCTTTCATTTCCCCCTTTTACAAGTTCAAAAATTGTCGGATTTACCATAGTTTGTCTGTCTTTTTGCTGACTATCAACAGGTATATTAACAGAATTCATTCCGAAAACACTTGCCGATACAAGGACAGCTATAACTAAAAACTTTTTCATACTCAACTCCTCTTACTACAAAAACACATCAACTGTTTTTTTTGTATCATACAAACAAACTCTTTTGCAAATTTTATTTTATATGAGTAAAAAGGTTAATCAAATCGGGAAACAATATATAATTTTAATCAATTTCTGCAACATCCCTGATCAAGAAATTTACCGAACAAGAGTTATTCCAAGTGGAAATGCACAGCTCCCCCAGAATTTTTAATTTGTTTCGGCTATTTAACAGCGCGTCCTCCAATGCCGTCCCCATGCATCGAAACGAAATACCCTTCAACGTGTTTCCGAAATCATCAGACAGCATCACGGAGATATGTTGGTCTTTTAAGATTCTGGAACAAGTTATTTTTACATCAGAAATTACAAAAATCGGAGATGGATTCCCCTGCCCGAACGGAGCGAGCTCTTCCATTTTTTTCACAAAATCCAAAGAAAGATCTGACAAACTAACAACCGCGTCGACGTCGAATGTTTTTGGTTTAGAATCGTACTGTATTTCAGTTTTCAAAAACCCATGCAACAACGGAATCTTTTCGACGGGCAAAGAGAATCCCGCGGCCATGGCATGCCCGCCGCCGGAACTGATTATTCCTGCATCTATGCCTTTTTTTACAATTTTTGATATATCAACGCCTTCAATCGAGCGACAGGACGCCTTCCCTACTCCGTTTTTATCGCAACAGATTATGATTGTCGGCTTATTATATTTTTCTTTCAAACGACCGGCGACGATTCCGATAACTCCGACGTGCCAATCGGGATTAAATGCACAAATATAGTTTAGCTTTTCGTCGATCATTGAAACAGCTTCTTCGACCATTAAAGATTCGAGTTCCTGCCTTTCTTTATTCAAATTGAAAAGCTCAAGAGCCAGCTGCTTCGCTTTCGCAGGAGTCTTCGTTGTTAAAAGTTTTACTCCAACATCTGCCGTCTTTAATCTTCCGCCAGCGTTTAAATTAGGTCCAATAAAAAAGGCGATGGTTTCAGCATTGACTTCAGATTTATTACGGAGTGCAAGCAATTCGCGAAGGCCGAGATTCTTTTTCATGCGGATTATTTGTAACCCGTTTATCACAAAAGCTCGGTTCAATCCTTTCAAATCAACAACGTCGCAAATCGTAGCGAGAGCAACGAGATCCAGGTAATCCGTCAACTGCGGAGCTACAACATTTTTGTAGAAATCTTTTTGTTTTAACAGTCGATTAATTCCCACCACGCACATAAAAACCAGTCCTGCCGCACAAAGATATTTAAAGTCATCGTTTTCGTCGGGACGATGTGGGTTAACTATCGCAACCGCTCCTTCCGGAATGTAATTCATCGTGTGATGATCGATAACGATCACATCTATATTATTTTTCTTCGCATAGGTCAGTTCTTCGGTAGAACTCGATCCGCAATCCACTGCGATAATCAAATGATCTTTGTATTTTTCTATATTTGAAATATTTAATCCGTACCCTTCGTCCATACGGTTTGGAATTGTGTAAACGCAGTCAACCCCGATATCCTCGAAAAATTTCAGAAAAATATATGTAGATGAAATTCCATCTACATCATAATCTCCGAGTACAGCAAATGGCTGCTTTTTCACGATCGCATCATAAATTCGTTCAACAGCCTTTTCCATATCGATGAATGAATACGGATCCGGCATCGAATTCCTCATTGTCGAATTCAAAAAACCCCGAGAATACCCGCGATTTTTCAAAAGAATCTCAACAATATTATTTTCATCAACTTCTATATCTGTTTTTATGTTCCAAACATTACCTAAGAGTGATTTTATTGAATCCATAATTTTTATCCGAATGCATAAGGAGTCATATCAAATATTTCAGCGGATTAAAAGCGAGGGAGAGATCAAAACTAATTATTTTTATCTGGATAATGAGATTAATTTTCTATAGAATTAATCTGGTTTTAGGAGAGATTAAATGTTGAAATATTTATTGTCTTGTTCATTGGTATTATCGAGTTTGTGCGGATGTGAATTGAGTCAGAATGTGATGAAGTTCGACAAAGATACCTTGATTCCAAGAGAAGTTTTGTTTGCGAAACCGGATAAATTCTGTGTAAGACTGAGCCCTGACGGAAAAAATATTTCATATTTTGCTCGATCAGGAAGTGAAGTAACTCTTTGTATTGAAACAATCGACGGAAAGTTAGTTCGCAAGTTTCCGGTAACAAGCGCAAGAGAGATGTACCACTACTGTTGGGCATACACGGGTAACCACATTTTGCTTCCGGAAGATAACCAAGGAGACGAAAATGAACACCTCCTCTGTTTAAACATAAAAACAGGTGAAAAGAAAAATCTGACACCATTTGGTAAGTCAAAATCTTTTGTGCTAGGAAGATCGCTGAGATTCCCAAATGAAATTCTTGTTTGTAATAACAAAAGAAACGCTCAATGGTTCGATGTTTACAAAATTAACATAGAAACAGGAAAGTCCGAAAGAGTTTTTGAAAATAATGCGTACACTCGTATGATTTTCAACGAAAACTTCGAACTAAAGGCTTTGATGAGAGTTTTGTCCAACGGAGATGAAGAAATTCTAACTGCCGACGGAAAGCTAATATTGAGAATCCCGTTTGAAGATGCAGGAGTTTCCGGAGCTTATCATTTGAAAAAAGGAGAAAATCTTCTGTATGCATCGCTTTCAATGGGGAAAGACAAAGGATCATTGGTTTCTATAAATATCGATACAAAGGAAATAAAAACTCTTTGCGATTCAGATGAATCAGACGTATATCTGTCGAGTTGCGACCCGAAGACTTTTGAACCGCAATTAGCTGAGGTAAACTATCTCCGGAAGAAAGATATTCCGTTAAGCGATAAGATCTCAGAAAACTTAAATATTTTACGAGAAAAATTCGGAGAAAAGGAGTTTTACATCCAAGGGCGAAGCGTAGATGATTCAAATTGGCTAGTTGTTACTCAGGAATCCGATGAATCCGTGAAATATTACTTTTTCAACAATCAAACCAAAGAGTTGAAGTTCTTATTCTCGAATCAACCTGCCTTGGATAAATATCCTCTGAAAAAAATGGAACCGTTGGTGATTAAATCTCGCGATGGTTTGGATTTGGTTTGTTATCTGACAAAAGCGAACAATTTCAAGGAAGGAGTCCCTGCTCCGCTCGTTGCGTATATTCATGGCGGACCAATGGCGCGATATGCGTACGGCTTCGATAAAATGGCGCAGTTACTCTCGAACAGAGGATATTCCGTATTACAAATTAACTATAGAGGATCGACCGGTTTCGGTAAAAAGTTTTTCAACGCGATCAACAAAAATCTTGAAGCGGTGAGAAATGATATAGTCGATGCCGTACAGTGGACCATAGATCACAATATTGCGGATAAAAATAAAGTCGCAATTATGGGAGGAAGTTTCGGAGGATATTCAACCTTGGCTGGGCTTGCTTTCACCCCGGATTTCTTCTGCTGTGGAGTGGACGTTGTAGGACCGTCGAACTTCATTACTCTTTTATCTTCAGTTCCTGAATATTGGAAGCCAGGCATGGTTACATGGTATAAAATAGCAGGAAATCCAGACGCAAAAGAGGATATTCCTTACCTGAAATCGATATCACCGTTATTTAAAAAGGATCAGATTAAGAAACCTTTGTTGGTGCTACAAGGAGCCAACGATCCGAGAGTTGCGAAAGTTGAGTCAGATCAAATAGTTCAAGCTTTGAGAGAGAAAAAGCATCCTGTTGCGTATGTTTTATATCCGGATGAAGGCCATGGATTTCATCGCGAACCGAATATAAAATCATACATCGCTTTTACTGAGAAATTTTTAGCGAAATTCTTGGGCGGACGTTATGAGACATTGAACAAAGATGAATTGAAGGGTTCAAGTCACGAAATTCTTGAGGGAAAGGAGATTTTAGAAGATTAAAGGGAGAAATTAAAAATTGAAAGAAGAATTAACAAAAAGCTTGTCTTATCGGAGCGGAACATCTAAAGTGTACAAAAAAGGAGATTGTGCGTTGAATTTATTAAAGTATGGTTGTGTTGCATTGGTGTTGGCATCCTTGTCTTTTAATGTTATTGCCGAGGATTCCGTAAATTCAGAGTCAGAGTCTGTCTCACAAGAAGATGAACTTGTAGAAGCTCCTGCGTATGATAAGTTAGTTCCTGTTGTCGGGTGGAACAGATATTCCGGAGATACAGCGTTTTCCATAAATGAATGGAAGAGATGGTGGCGGTACATAAGCTTAAAAAAGCCTGTCATAATGAAATGGGTCGGTGATTTGCGTTTGAGAATTTACCCTAAAAACGAGGTTTTTAGGTCCATATTTGTAAGAGGTATTTATGATCCGAATTTGATCGTTGTGATAAATGCATTACTGCCGGCAAAAGGAGTGTTTTTCGATGTAGGATCGAACATGGGATATTGCTCTCTTTTAATGGATAAAGTGGTGGGAGAAGATGGAAAAGTTTTCGCTATCGAGCCAAGCGAAAGAGACTTTTTGAGATTAGTGGATAATGTCAATCTCAACAGATTGGATAATGTCAATGTCTATCGATTGGCTATTTCCGACAAAATTGGAAAGGTAACTATTTCTATTGCTCCGGAAGAACGTAGTGCTTTGAACACTCTGGGAACGGAATTCAGCAACAGAGGAATTGAAAAAGTACAGACAGAGGAAGTAGATTCTACGACTTTGGATGCATTCGTCGAAAAGGAAGATCTCAGTCGCATTGATGTTATAAAAATGGATATCGAAGGTAGCGAGTTAAAAGCTTTAAGTGGAGCTAGAAATACCATAGAGGAGTACCGTCCTGCGCTGATCGTCGGTGTTAATAAAAGCTCTTTGAAGGCCAGCGATGCTTCCATAGAAGAAATTGAGAAAACTTTGAGAGAACTTCGGTACAAAATGTATTGTTTGAGCGAAACTCCTTTTTTGGAGTTGAAAGAGGTCGAGGATCTAAGTCAAGTTAAGGGTAATTGGATAATTTGTTTACATGAAAGTTTTGTTCCTCCTTCTCTTCCACAGCCCAAAAAAGAAAACTTTATGGAAAAGACCAAGCAGTTTTTCACAAGATAGTTTTGTTCAATAAAGCCGGATTAAGGGCTCCGGTCGAGGAGATTTACGTTTGTGATAAGGAAATTTAATTGAGGGATTTTATATTAAAAAAGCTTCCGATTGCAAAAAAGTGGCTGAAAAATGAGAAATTTGAAGATATTATAGCGCGGGTTTTGGCTTTTTTTATGCGAATTTCTTACTCGACAACAAGATGGACCGTAATCGGAGATGAGATTCCTTGCGAGTATCATAAAAATGAAACGCCTTTCCTTGTAAGTTTATGGCATGATCGTCTTATGTTGGCTCCTTGTGTTTGGCACTGGAAGCATCCTTTATATGTTTTAGCCTCCAATCACAAGGATGGTCGACTGATTGCAAAAGTTGTAAAGCACTTTAACATGCCAGCTGTGTACGGATCCACCGGCAAAGGAGTAAAGGCGGCTCGCGATTTGATTAAACTTATAAAAAATGGAAAATATGTTGCGATAATCCCTGATGGTCCCCGCGGACCGCGGCATAAGTTGGCTCCGGGAACGGTGGTAATTTCTCGTTTAACGAAAACCGATATTTTGCCTTTTAGCTTTTGCGTTAAGAGATATTATCAGTTTAACTCGTGGGATAAGTTTATTTTGTCTTGGCCGTTCAACAGAGGAGTGATGGTTTGGGGAAAACCTATCAAATGGTCAGATTTGAAAGATATGACCGAGGAAGAAGCCTGCTCTTATGTTGAATCAAAGATCAACGAATGTTCAGAAAAAGCGCATCGGGTGTTAATTGGATAAGCTGTACAAGACACTGTCATATTTGCTATCTCCGCTTCTGAAATTGTATTTCTATTCTCGATGTTTATATGGCAAAGATAATTGGGAAGACGTTCGAAATCATTTCGGTCAGCCAAACAAAATTCGTCCTGATGGGGAATTAATTTGGATTCATGCTGTAAGTATCGGAGAATCCACTGCTGCATTGACATATATCCAACATTTAAAGAAAAATTTTAAAAATTTGAATATTCTTCTAACGACAACTACTGTTACATCCGCAAAAATTTTGGAATCAAAGCTCAAAAATATTGACGGATGCATTCATCAGTTTTCGGTTACTGACAATCCGAGATGGATTCGAAAATTCTTAGATTATTGGAAACCTAAGAAAGTCTTTTTTTTGGAATCTGAAATCTGGCCAAATACCGTAGATGAATTGCATAAAAGGAATATTCCTTTGTTTTTATTAAATGCGCGACTGTCTCCAAGGTCATTCAAAAGGTGGTCGCATTTTAAGGAATTTTTTTCCTCGGTATTGAGAAAATTCACGGGAATTTTCGCTCAATCGGATTTGGATGAGAAAAGATTTAAGTTTTTCTCGGATCAGAACGTTTTTAAGATAGATAATTTAAAATACGCAAATTCTCCCCTGCCATGCAATGATGAATTACTTTGGAAATTAAAAGTAATTTGCAAAAATAAAAAAGTATTAGTGGCAGCCAGCACTCATACAGGAGAAGAAGAAGAAATTTTGAAAGCTTGCATAAAATTAAAAAAAGAATTCGATTTGATCGCTGTGATTATTCCAAGACATTTGAATCGAATTTCAGAAATAACAAAGCTTTTCGATAAATATCATTTAACGTATCAACTAAGATCTCAACTTTCGCCGGCGGTTACGGACATAATCTTAATTGATACATTTGGAGAAGTCGGAACATGTTTTCGTTTAGCTGATGTCACATTTGTCGGAGGATCACTGGTTCCGATAGGTGGACACAACATATATGAACCGGTAGTTTTCGGGAAGCCTGTATTGTTTGGTCCACATATGGATAATGCGCTGGAAGTAAAAGATCTTGTTCTGAAAAATCAAGTCGGTTTCAAAGTAAAATCTTCTGAAGATATCGCTTCTCACTGTCGAGATTTCTTTCTTCATCCTGAAATTTTGAAAAAAATAGAATCAAAAACAAAAGCCCTAACTCATAATGAATCTCTTCAGCAAATTGATAAATTAGTAAAATTTTTAGAAAAAATTTGAAATATATACAAAAAATGTTATAATAGGAACGTTAGAAATAACTATGATGATAAATGTCATGAGTAATAGGTACTGTGGACTCGGGGGCGGAGCCCGACACTTCCACCAGACTTATGGGAGTGAATAGATTCGACATGGGCTGAAAGGCATGGCTTTCATTCGGAGTGGTTTCCGTTATAAAACCGATAAATATAAATGCGAACGGTAATTTAGTCGCAGATAACGATAACGCAGAGATGGCAAGCGTTAACGACAATGTCAGAAGTGACGTTGCTTTAGCAGCCTAATCTGAGGTAAGTGATCGCGGTTTGGGAGCACCGGGCAACAGAAGCTCCCGCCATGGTGTCTGAAAATTCGGAATTTCGATATATATTTGATAAATTAAGGTATGGTTAATGATTTTTTTACTCTTTTAGTGTAAATTAGTCCTTGTCGTACTTTGGAGAGTTTTTATGAAAGCGAATATTTCGGGGTTTCCCGAGTTTCTTCCGAATGAACAGATTGTGTTTAATAGAGTTATGCAATCAATAAAAGATCATTTCGAATTGTATGGCTTCGTGCCGATGGAAACAGCGGCTGTCGAGAAGGTAGATGTGCTTCTTGCGAAGGGAAACGATAACGAAATTTACGGACTTTACCGTTTAGCAGATAAAAACTCAAAGAAAGATTTGGGATTACGATTTGATTTAACGGTTCCTTTAGCCAGATATGTTACTCAAAATTCAGGAGAGTTAATATTTCCCTTCAAGCGTTATCAGATTGCCCCGGTATGGCGAGGGGAAAGGCCTCAATACGGACGTTACCGCCAATTTTATCAATGCGATGTCGATATAATCGGAGACGGAACGCTTTCCATTGATCACGACGCGGAGATTATTTCGCTGATCACGTGGTCATTGTCTACTCTGAAAGTTCCCGAATTCCACACAAAGATAAATAATCGAAAAATCTTAACGGGATTTTTCTCAAAATTGGTCGGACCGAACAAACTGATTGATACAATTCGTTTAGTGGATAAATCAGAGAAAATTTCTCCCGAGGAATTTGAGTCTGGAATGATCGAACTTCTCAACAACGAGAAAGATTTTTCCAAGGTAAAAACCTTCCTGGATGCCGACAAAAGAGGAAGTATGGAAGAAATTTTGAATTGGCTTCAATCTCTTAGCTTGGGTGAGGAATTTGCTCAAGGGGTGGAAGAATTGAGTACGGTAGTGCAAATTTTGAGAAGACTGGGGTTATCGAACGAGCGTTTGAAAATCAGTACCAGATTGGCGCGAGGACTTACCTATTATACAGGAACGATTTTCGAAACAGTTTTTGATGACATCAAGGGTACAGGAAGCATTGCGGGAGGAGGACGCTACGAAGATTTAACCACGACTTTGGGGAATTCGAAAAAATATCCAGGAGTCGGAGCAACTATCGGAATTTCCCGATTGGTCCCCAAACTCATCGAATTAGGCTTGGTCAATGCCGACAAAAAATCTACAGCAGATCTTTTAATCACTGTACAAGATCGGAGTTTGGTGCCGTATTACATGAAGCTTGCCAATAAATTCAGGGCTCTTGGCATTAAAACTGAAACATATTTGCAAGACAAACCTCTCGGGGCGCAACTTACATACGCAAATAAAAAAGGAATCAATTTTGTTTTGATCGCGAATGAAATGGAAATCCTCGACAGCAAAGCGATAATTCGTAATTTAAAAACTCGAGAGCAAAAAGTAATTCGTACAGAGTTTATCGGAGACAAAGTAAAACAAATATTTGAGGGTTTTATTTAATCCAGAAAAAAGTTTATGGAAAGCAAAGGAAAGAGCGCTGAATTCATCAGCCCAAAGAGGCTGGTCAGCATCGTAATTGGAGGAGCGTTATCTTTGGCTGCGCTCTTAGATTGGCGCGTAAAAGACGTATGCAAATGGAGTCATTTAGCGGAAATTCCAGACTTTTCAAAGCGAGTAGATTTAATTTATTCGATTTTTAAATGGAGCACTTATCATATTTATTTTGTTCAGGATTATAGAGATTACAGCAGTAGAGAGAAGCTTCTTGACGATGTGAACAAAAATCGTAAACACATAATGGAGCAACTCAAAGCTGAGGGATTTAAGGACAACGAAATTGAAATTTCGCCAATAGGAAAGATCTATGAGTACGAAGGTCCAACTACTTGGTCTAAAAAAACAGAATTGTTCGGCATTAATGGCATAACACTCACTGTGAAAACATCAAATAAAAAACTTTACAAGTTGTTTTCTGATGTTATTGTAACTATCTCTCATCAGCCGAAGACAATCGTTCAAACCTCATGGCCAATAGAAAAAATAAGGGGACATAGTGTCCATGAAAGTTCCAGACCCGTATTTAGTTTCAGCTTTACATCAGAAATATTGAAAATCTTGGATTGCACTCGCATATCTGTTTTACACCAGACACTCATTGAAGAAAAATAAGCATTGTCAAAAGAGTGCAACATCTAACCATCCGTCATGTTTTTCGCTGACACAGCATTTGAGATGCGCTATTCGGAAAATTCGCAAAACTCCACGTTTCTCATTTTAAACGGAGGAGTACAGCATACCACCAGATCAGCGAATTTTGCTCTGGTTATGTGCTTTTTCTCCGGTTCGATAACGTAGAAATCATGTTTACACAGTCGCACAGTCGTTCCGTCCTCGAAAAGAACTTCACACTCGCCCTCTAACACAAAAAAAGCCTCAAAAAACCCGTGATTTATTTCGCAAGGATATTCATTATTTCGGAAATGTACGACCGCACAATCGATAGGGAACGGATTTTCTTTTCCTTCGCAATATTCCTCTATCTGTATTCCGAAGACTTCTAATTTCAGAATTTCTTGCGCGCCAAACTTCACCTTTTCTTCGACTCTGTGCCATAAGGCGGTTTAGTTAATCCCATAGGAGATTCCGTAAATATTTCGCAGCCATTTTCGGTAACTCCGATGGTGTGCTCAAACTGTGCCGACAGAGAATGATCCGCCGTGATCGCGGTCCATCCGTCTCCCAGCAGCCGTGATTTGTAACCGCCAACATTAATCATCGGTTCAATTGTAAAGACATTACCGACTTCCAAGGTTAACCCCGTGTCCGGCTTTCCGTAGTGCAATACCATCGGTTCATCGTGAAACACTCGTCCGATACCGTGACCGCAATAATCTCTCACAACTGAAAACTTATTTTCTTCTGCGTAAGACTGGATAACGTGTCCGATGTCGCCTAATCTTACTCCCGGTTTTACTGCTTCTATTGCCATCATCAGAGAATTGTAGGTAACGTCGATCAATTCCATTGCCTTAGCTGAGGGGCTTCCCACTATATACATACGACTGGTGTCACCGTACCATCCGTCTAAAATTACGGTAATATCAATATTTAGGATATCACCTTTTACCAATTTTCTAGCTGATGGAATGCCATGACAAATTACGTGATTCAGTGAAATACAGGTCGCTTTCGGATATCCGTTGTATCCCAGCGGAGCAGGAATGGCATCATTTCGCAAGATTTCTTCATGGCAAAGATGATCTAATTCCTCAGTTGTTACCCCTGCTTGCACAAACGGTGTGATGTAATCCAAAATATGAGCGGCAAGCTTTCCCGCTTCTCTGAGCCCGATAAAATCTTGCTTTGAATACTTTCGACAACTGACCATTTCTTTCCTTAAAATTAATCCTGATTTTCCATTTCATTCGCGATTTTAACCGCACCAAATTTCATATAGCGAACTCCCGTGAACACGGTCATGAATACGGCTATCCACAGCAAAAACAACCCCAACTGGTGTATTGTCAGTGTTTCGGGAAACATCGCGGAAAACAGCAGGCAAGTTATGGAAGACATCTGCATCGCGGTTTTCCATTTTGCATACCGAGTGACCGGAACCCTAACTTTCATCTCCGCCATAAATTGCCTCAATCCCGAAACGATGATTTCTCTCGCCAAAATGATGGTTGCGGCGATGAGGTGAATTCCGCTGATAATTCCGACTCCAGAAAGCATGAGTAAAATCGTAGAGACTAACAACTTATCCGCGACAGGATCCAAAAAACGCCCAAACGCAGAAACCTGCTTCCATTGCCTGGCCAGATATCCATCAAAAAAATCCGTTGCACAAGCAATAATGAACAGAATCGTTGCAATAAGGTGTGAAAAATAGCCATCTATATAAAAGCAAGCGACTATAAACGGAATTGAAAATATTCGCGATAACGTAAGCACATTCGGCAACATATCAAACACTCCTCACCCGTTCGAATTGTATCACAATTAGACATTAAACCTAAAATGAAAAATGTCCCCGTCATTAACTACGTAATCTTTACCTTCCAATCGCATCTTCCCTGCAGCTTTTGCCCCTTGTTCTCCGTTGCATGAAATGTAATCGTCATAACTAATAGTCTCTGCACAGATGAATCCTCTTTCGAAATCTGTGTGAATTACTCCGGCGGCTGTCGGAGCTTTAGCTCCGCGGTAGGTTGTCCAAGCGTGAGATTCTTGCGGACCGACAGTGAAAAAAGTCAGTAATCCCAAAAGATCATATCCGCCTCGGATTACCCTTGCCAATCCCGATTCTGAAAGACCTAGAGATTCTATGTATTCCTGCTTCTCTCCTTCATCTTGAATTTGAGCAATTTCTGCCTCGATCGCTGCCGAAATCATAACCACGGATGAATTTCGTTGCTTTGCAAATTTTTCAACTTCTTTCGTGTACCCATTTCCTGAAACCACATCGCTTTCAGAAACGTTACATACGTATAAAATAGGCTTCCGCGTTATAAGTTGAATGGTATTCGCAAAAATTTCCTCTTCTCCGGTTAATCCCAACTGGCTCAGCAACTTTCCTGACTCCAACCAATCGATGGATTTTCTCAAAAAATTCTTTTCGACAGCTAAATCCGGATTGTTCTTTCTCGCAATCCCTTCTTCCTTTCTTTTTAAACTTTCGAGATCTGCAAGCATCAACTCCGTTTCGACTATCTCAATATCGCGAATAGGATCCACAGATCCGCTAACATGAGTTATGTCCGAACTGTCGAAACATCGAACAATGTGCAAAATAGCATCGGTACTTCTTATGTGACCCAAAAATTGGTTTCCGAGTCCCTCCCCTTTGCTGGCTCCTTTTACTAATCCCGCGATATCAACTATTTCGATTTGCGTAGGTATAATTTTTTCGCTATTCACCATTCCGGCTAACTTGTACAAACGAGGATCCGGAACTCCGATGCGTCCGACATTGGGCTCTATCGTACAAAAAGGATAATTCATTGCCTCCGCAGCGGTTGTTTGAGTTATCGCATTAAACAAAGTTGATTTTCCCACATTCGGAAGTCCAACAATTCCGCAATTAAATCCCATACTTATTTCCCTATAATTTACGGGGTCGAATATATCTCATATTTGATCATTTTCCAAGATACAGATCTATATCCCAATATCGCATGAGGGGGCTTCTAGTTTTTTATTCAATTTTTATGTATTTTTAACACATTTTATTGTATTTTTATTGCGTGCGATAAGAGGAACATCTATGGAACATTTTGTGCCGAATAATGAATCTTCGTTTAACAATTTTGATTTATTTCAATTTGCGGTATTGAATCCTCAGATTGCGATGCTTGCTTTTTTAAAAGTCGCCGAACAAATGGCAGGTCAACCGAAAAAAATTGAAAATTCACAGCAAGATTTATTGAACAGATTAATCGAATTGCAAAAATCTTTTGTTAGAGAAGTATGTTCCAAGGATAAGAATTGCATCGATCTGGAGTATAACGCCAAAAATGAAAAATTCGAAGATAATGCTTTTGAAAATAATCCCATGATGCTTTTCGCCCGCAAGTTTTACGATACGACTTCATCTTGGATGCTAGATACCCTCGATAGTTTTGAGAATATCGATCCGCAACTTATGCACAATGCCAGATTTTTTTTGAAACAATACATAGACATGATGTCGCCGGATAATTTTCCGTTCCTGAATCCTAGAGTTTTAAAGGAAACTTTTAACTCGCAAGGAGAAAATTTTAAAAAAGGTATGGAAATGTTTTTGCAAGATCTGCAGAATGGATCTATTACCACAAATGATAAAGAACTGTTTAATATAGGAGGAAACGTCGCAGCAACTCCGGGAAAAGTTATTTTTCAGAACGACATTATTGAGTTGATCCAATATTCTCCGACAACGGATAAAGTTCATGCTGTTCCCGTGTTATTTGTTCCGCCATGGATCAATAAGTTTTATATTTTAGATCTGACCGATAAATCTTCTTTCGTAAAGTGGTTGTTAGATAAAGGAATTACTGTATTTATGATATCTTGGGTAAATCCGGATAAGCGATACAGAGATGTGACCTTCTCGGACTATGCATTTAGCGGAATAATGGACTCCCTTGATAAGATTTACGAAATTACAAAATCAAAATCTGTTCATACTGTAGGATATTGCGTCGGTGGAACATTGATTTCCAGTCTTATGGCTTATTTGGCTCATCCTCTCTGCAAAAGAAAGCCAAAAGCAAATATAATGTCGGCGACTTTAATGACAACTTTGTTGGATTTCAAAAACGCAGGAGACATGGCCGTCTTCATGAGTGGAAACTATTTGGAAGCCATTACGGCTCAGATGAAGGAAAAGGGAATCTTGGATGGTAGCATCATGTATAATACCTTCAGCGCACTAAAAGCCAAGGATATGATCTGGCGTTACTTCGTAAATAGCTATATGTTGGGAGAAAAACCGAAGGCTCACGAGATTTTATTCTGGAATTCCGATTCCACAAATCTGACAAAGGCAATGCAGACCTTCCTTTCTCACGATCTGTATCGAGACAATCTTTTGAAAACAGGAACTGTAAAAATGTTCGGGGTTCCCATTGATTTGAGCTTAGTCAAAACACCTATTTATATGATTTCGATGAAGAAAGATCATCTTGTTCCGTGGAAAGCGGCTTTCGACGGTATGAAATTGTTCAACAGCAACATTCGGTTCGTTGTCGGAGGCTCCGGGCACGTTGCAGGAGTAGTTAATCCTCCAGCAAGAAACAAGTACTGTTATTGGGTAAATGATAAAATCGTCGAGACCGCTCAGGAATGGATGGATACAGCACGAGAAATTCAAGGATCTTGGTGGAATGATTGGTTCGAATGGATTCAACCGATGTTGGGAGACATGATAATGCCGCCAGCAATCAAAGAATTTTTGAGGGATGCGCCTGGACTGTATGTAAAAAATATGGTTCCAGAAAATTTGAAGATGATTTCTGAAAAAAATCTTTCGAAATGAAAATGGAAAAATTTTGAAAAACTAAAATTTTTTTGGATTTTTTCCTCAAATTACAACACTCTTTCGTATATAAACAGCGAAATAGTTGACCTGACTAGTATATAAATTTAATAAAATATTAATTAATTTCTTGATTTTTCTTTATTGTTATAGTCATAATATTATGACGTTGTGTAAGAGAGTAAGTTTGATGAAAACTTGGACAAAAATCGATCTCTGTGGTGTAATATTCGTCCTGCTTGGTACAATTTTCTTAATTTTTTCGGGTTCTCAAGTTTTAACTATATCCGCAATGCTGATTTCAGCAGTAAGTCTTTTGTACGGACTTTATGAAGCAAAATACGATTCTGCGAAATACCGAGATCTGCTTTGTCACTATCAGGCAATTTTGTCCTCTAACTCTGATGGATGGATTGCATGGAATAAAAATCATGAATATATAAATTCGTCCAAAAAATTCAAGGAAATCTTCGATTTTAAAGGGAATTCCCCCATATTTTTTCAAGATATAGTTTCTCTCTTAAACACAAAAGATTCTGAAAATCTATCGATTTCATTCAACAAACTAAAACAGAACGGTCAATCTTTCGAGCAAAACGTTTCTACTTTAGATCAAAAAAACATCAAGGTCATAGGATCGAGAATGATAATCGGAGGGCTGGAAACCGTCATTTTGTGGTGTCAGAATATCACGGAAACCTTTAATATCGTAAGCGATATTGAAAATGATTTGTTCTCTGCCCAAGAGCAAATTAATTCCTTAAAAGAAATGCTCGATACGATTCCTATTCAAGTATGGAGACGCAACGACAATCTTGAAATTATATATTGTAACCGAGCCTATGCTGATTCTTTGAATGTTTCCCCTGAAAAAGTTTTATTGAACAACATCCCATTAATTCCAGGCTCCATTTTTGGTCAAGGGCATTCTTTGGCCGAACATGTAAAAAAGAGTCGGAAACCTCAAAAAATTTCACAGTTTGCGGTTATAGACGGAGTTAGAAGAAAACTTTCAATCAATGAATCTCCAGCCATCAATGACGAATTTATCGGGTATGCCTTGGATATTACTGAAGAGGAAGATCTCTCGTCGAATATTGACAAAATAGTTACGGCAAATCACGAAGTCCTAGAAAATTTGTCCACTGCAATTGCTATTTTCGGGGAAGACACACGGCTGTCTTTTTTCAATAGCACCTATCAAAGATTGATGAAATTAGAATCGTCGTGGTTACATTCGAAACCTACGTACAGCGAGATTCTCGAGGAGAGGCGCAACAACCGACAAATTCCTGAACACGCCGATTTTCAAATATTCAAGAAAGAGCAATTGGCTTTGTTTACATCCATAACTTCGCCAATACAAGAATTGCTTCATTTGCCAAGCGGAAAGAGTCTACGCGTGGTCGTCGCTCCTTATCCGTTAGGCGGATTAATATTTATATATGAGGACGTTACCGATTCGCTCATACTTCAGCGAAAGAACAATACGTTATTAGCTGTTCAAAAAGAAACTTTGGATCACCTCTATGAAGGAATTATGGTTTATGGAAGCGACAACCGATTAAAAATTGTAAATCAGGCATTTCTTAAAGTTTGGAACCTGACAGATGTGTCTACAGAAGAGTTAAAGGGAATCCATTTGTCGGAGACGCTGGACAAAATGAAACCGGAATTGGATTATGGAGACGATTGGGAGACATTCCGAGCAAATGCCGTAAGCAATTTCACGGACCGAATCAATAAAACCGGAAAATTAATTAAAAGAGATAATTCAGTAATATTATTTACCTACACGCCGTTGCCGGATGGTGCCCATATGCATAGCTTTATGGATATTACAGATACCTACAACGTAGAACAAGCTATTATGGAAAAGAATGAGTTACTGAAAACTTCTCAAACCTTAAGATTTGAGTTGATTTCCGGAATATCCATAGAATTGAGAGAACCATTAAACTCCGTAATCGGATTTGCGGAACTGCTGTTAAATCAATACTTTGGGAATCTAAATCAAAAGCAGACGGAATATTGTAAATATATTTTAAGTTCCTCAAATCAGTTGAACGAATTGATCGGCAATCTTATGGATATGGTTTCAATAGACTTAGAAGAACAAAAATTAAATATTTCATCGTTTTCTCTGAAAGATACCCTGGAGGAGGTAATAGAAAGCATATCCAAGAGAGCGCAAGAGAAAAATATCGATATAGTCAGGAATTACGATGATGACAATCTCATTTACAAAGGAGATAGAATTAGAATTAAACAAGCCATATTCAATGTATTAATCAATGCGATACAATTCAGTTCTCTTAATGGAAAGGTTTCTCTGCGTCTGACAACCGATAATGAACATGTAAAAATTATTATCACAGATAACGGGGAAAAGTATCGTGATCCGAGCCCGAGCAGAAAAATCTTCCAGAGATCAAACAGTAAATCGGTGAATTTTATAAATTCCGATTCGAATAATATTAGTATGCCGCTAGTTAGGTCTCTTCTGGAAATGCATGGCGGGTCGTTGCATACAGCGTTTAACGATGTGGAAAGATGTACCAGCGTTATTTGTTCCTTACCTTTGCATGGTGTACCGGAGGAAAAATCTGCCAATGACGAGCAACCTTCGGAAATTTTTGATAAAGTGATAAACTCCTAATATGGATAAGAGAAACTGTTTAATAAAATCTATAAATTGCGGACTGGAATTTACATCCTGCATCATTGTGGGAGTATTTATCGGGATTTTTATCGATAAAAAAGTTCAGTGCTTTCCCTTGTTTTTAGTAATATTTCTAATACTCGGTTGCATAGCCGGATATTTTAATATGATGAGGTATATAGAAAAAAATCGTTGAACTTCATCACTGAGCCGCAAATTTTTGAATTTCCCAACTTACATATTGCGGAAATTGCATTCCCAACAAGTGTCCCGCTCCAACAGTGTAAATTATCTTCACATCATCCAATTTTTCGAAATTATCTTTCACAATATTGAACGGAATAACCCAATCATCCAAGCTTGAAAGAACCAAATGAGGAATTTTCGGACTCTCTATCCCAGAATACAATAAATTCAAATCTTTCATCAATAATTCCTGATTTAGTTGGGACGGCAAAGCCATCATCGGCGCGCCACACATTGCCATAAAATTACATAAAGTAATTTTCGGAAAATATGCATAACTGTTTTTCATGAAATCCAAGAAAAATTTTCTGATAGTACGTATCGGCTCTGTACTTCCGAGATATTGAGAAAATCCTTCGACAGACACAATTTTCTCTAAATAAAAAAAATCATATTTTTGATTTAAATCACAAAGTTTGTGATAACCTAGCGAGTGCCCTACCCCAACCAATCTTTTTCCTTCAAAAATTTTTCTTAGGTATTTTTCATCATAATCTTCGGGATTATCGAAATAGTTTTCGGAAAGCAAAACATACCCGCAATTCGAAAAATACGGCAACAACTCATCCCAATACTTATAATTCGAACCAAATCCGTTGAAAAATACAAAAAGGAAATCGTCCTGTGAATTTTCGGTTGATAATTTACAAAGCATAACTATCTCCAAGATCCTATACGGAAAGCTTATTAGATTCAGGTAAAAATATAATTACTTTTTGAAAATTTTAGGACAAATTTCGGAAATTTGGCAGTGATCGCAGTCCGGTTTTCTGGCTTTGCAAACATATCTCCCGTGCAATACCAAATAGTTACTGATATTTCTTTTATATTTTTCAGGAATAGCCCTCTCCAAGTCTTTTTCGACCTGCAATGGATTATTACTCGTTGAAATTCCCATTACATTTGTCAACCTCAAAACATGGGTATCCACGGCGATTGTCGGCTGATCAAATAATTCGTTCAAAACAACATTCGCGCTTTTTCGACCAACTCCAGGTAATGACTCAAGTGCTTCTCGAGAATTCGGCACGCGTCCATTATACTTTTCCTTTAGAATCTTCAAAAGCCCGATTATGTTTTTCGCTTTATTTCGATAAAGTCCAATGGAAGAAATTTCCTTTGCAAGATTTTTCTCTCCCAAATTTAGAAAATCGTCGATGGTTTTATATTTTTTGAATAACTTGTCGGTAACTTTATTAACTTGAACGTCTGTGGTTTGGGCTGACATCACAACAGCCATCAAAAAAGAATAGTCCGAAAAGCTTTTCAATTCACTTTTCGGGAATTTTATTGTTTCGGAGAGAATTCTGCAAATTTCTTCTATATTATTTTTTTGCACTCAAGTAATCCTCCAGAAAATAGAATCCGTTTTTTTGAGACACCAACCAAAAAGCGCACCTAACTGCTCCCGAAGCAAATACTCTGCGAGAAAATGATCTGTGAGATATCGTTACTTCCTCATCCTCTCCCGTAAAACTGCAGATATGATCGCCGGAAACTCCCCCTACTCTCAGCGAAACTATTTGCGGTGTTTTTTCAAGCTGAGATGCCAAAAACAGCGTCGTCCCTGAAGGCTTATCTTTTTTTTTGTTGTGGTGCCGATCGATAATCGAGACATCAAAATCATCCAGAACTTTCTCGCTCATTCGAATTAACTTAGACACCAGAAAAATTCCTATGCTAAAATTACTGGCATAGAGAATCGGAGTGTGTTCCGCGAAAGATTTTAGTTGTTCGAATTCTTCCTCGGAAAAGCCCGTCGTCCCGCAAACAAGAGGAATATTGTGTTTAGCGCAATATCCAGCTGCTTTTATCGAAATTGCAGGAGTGGAAAAATCCACGGCGACAGAAGAATTTTTTATTACCTTTTCGAACTCTTCCTCAGTTGTGCCGCTCGAAATACCTCCAACTACTTCATCCGATTTCAACAACTTCGAAACCTCTTGCCCCATCCTTCCGGTAATCCCGACAATTGACAACTTCATTTTGAATCCACTTTTTCTAACCACTGAACAACTCCCATGATTCTAAATAATTTTTCAAAGCATGTCATGTAGAATTGTTACTTAGATTCTAATTTGATAAATTCACCTTGGTCATAAGGGGGAAATATGCCGAGCACAGACCTATACAAAAACAAAGAACTGATAAGGTTTACGTTGTCCTTGGTTCTCGCGTCATTATCCGTAAATTTAATGCTCGTAACAGACCGAACTATTCTCGGACTGTACTCGCTGGATTCTATGAACGCCGCAAGTCTTGGCGGAAATTTCGATACAACGATCTGTTTTATTTTTACAGGCATAGCTCAAATCGCTACAGTATTCGTGGGACAATACAACGGAATTAAGGAATTTGATAGAACGGCCCACGCCCCCTGGCAGATGATTTATCTCGGTCTCGCGTCTTTCCTATTTTTTATTCCGATGGCCGTATTTTGCGATCACTTCAATATTTTTCCAAAGTATTTGGAAGAAGAAGGTTTGGCTTACACAAGGATACTGTTATCATTTGCTGGATTTCATGTAATTTCAATCGCTTTGTCCTCTTTTTTTATCGGAAGAAAACAAAGTTACATTGTAATCTTCACTTTTTTGGTCGGAAATTTGGTAAATGTTGTGTTGGATTATCTTCTTGTATTTGGCATTAAGGGATTATTCGATCCTATGGGAGCCAAAGGCGCCGCTATCGCGACGGTATCGGTAGAAATAATATTTGATATCATATTCGCGACGGTATTTTTCAACAAAAACAACCGACAAAAATTTAAGACGCTGGATTATAAGTTCAGACCGAATCTGTTTGTTGATTGCTTAAAAATCGGATTTCCGATATCCCTCGGAAAGTTCCTTAATCTATTAGGATGGTTCTGTATTTTTACTTGCTTCGTCAACGCAGCAAAGGATATCGCAACTATTGAATCGTTCATTGTGGGAATTTGGATGGCATTCATATTTTTTGCGGACGGAACATCCAGAGCTCTTTCAGCTTTATCAGCAAATTTGATCGGGGAAAGACAACTTGGAGCTATACAAAATCTTTTAAGAAAATTTTTAAACGCGAACTATGTGCTGTGCGCAATTTATTCGATTCCTTTGGTATTTTTCCCGGAAATAATGATTTATTTTTTGGATAAGGCAGAAGGTGGAATTGCCCATTTAATTCCTGATCTCAAGTTCACTTTCGTAAGTTTATTTATAATTCTTGTAACTGATGGAATTTTTTATCTCTATTGTGGTGTGCTCACCGCAGGAGGAGATACGAAGTTTTCAACCTGTTTAGATATTTCAACATTGTGGGGATTAGTCGTGCTTCCCGTAGTCGCTATGTATTTAACCAATTCATTAACATCAATACGCCCTGCTTATGTTTTGATACCAATTTCGGGAATAGTTAATTGTATTGTTATTTATATACGATATAAAAAACTACTTTGGTATAAGCAATTAGTCTCAAAATCGCCTAAAAATCAGCAAACCTAGACCTTTGTAATCCATTTTGATAGAATTTAATTAGTAGGTTTTTGCAAGGTTTCTGTACATCTACGAAATTATTTGTAAATAACGTTTTATGGTGATGTTGTAACGAAACTTTGCAAATTTTAAGTAGAAAAAGGAGAAGATTATGAGTATATTACAAGACATTTTTAATTTATTAGGATTTAATTCGATAGCCAATATTTTGGGCTCTTGCTCGAAAATGGAACTATTAGGTTGGGGAACTGCATGTATTTCTTTAACTGGAGCGTTTTTAAATGCGAGACAAAAATGGTATAGCTTTCTTGTATGGATGGTAGCAAATATCTTTTGGATTATCTATGATTTGTACAATGGTTGTTATGCACAAGCAGCCCTGTTCACGGCATATCTTTCCATGAATGTATACGGTCTTTACTGTTGGAAAGTCAAGAAACCTGTGGAAGGAATAAAAGATAAAGTCAAAGAAAGATTGAATTCTTATATCGACGAATCTTTAAGTTAAATATTTATTAATTTTGTTAATATTTTATTGATATTAATCTTTATAATTATTTATAATCACAATGACTTGAGAGGGTTATTGTGATTTCTTTTTTATCGTTTAACTGTTTCATACTGTTTTTTGTCGTTATCGATTTTTGGATTGTATCAAGAAATCAATCTGCAAAAACTTATACAATGTTAACGATATTTTGGATAGTCGTCGGTCTTCTGTTTTCTGCATATATTTACTATTATAGCCGAAGTCTTGAGCTATTTTATGAATATCTAAGCGCTTATTTTATAGAAAAATCGCTTAGCCTAGATAACATTTTTGTATTTTTGTTGATTTTTTCAAAATTCAACATAGATTTTAAATATCAGCATAAGGTACTGTTTCTCGGAATTTGGGGCGCGCTATTTTTCAGATATATAATGATCTTTGTCCTAGGAGAATTAATCGACAAATTCCATTTTCTGATACCAGTTTTCGGGTTGTTCCTGCTTTATACTGGAATTACATCGCTAAAGAAGCAAAACACCTCCATCGTCGATATGAAATATTTAAAAAAATTTTCCAATCACGTTGAGTTAAATCACGAAGGCAATTTTTTCGTAAAACAAAACAATGGATCTTGGAAAATGACCATATTAATTTTGGTATTAATCCTTGTGGAGATCAGCGACGTGGTATTTGCCTTTGATTCGATACCAGCGATTTTTTCCATAACTTCCCATAAAGATATTGTGTATACATCCAATGCATTCGCTATCATCGGTTTAAGATCTCTTTACGGAATTTTTTCGGAAATCATTAACAGGTTATATTATCTAAAGCATGCTGTCAGTATAATATTATGTGCAATCGGTATTAAAATGATTTTTGCTGACGTAATTCATATAGGCTCGCTGGAATCTTTGATGTTTATTGTGGTGGTATTACTAGGGTCATATGGGGCATCTGTAATAAAAGAGAAAAAAGGAAAGATATGAATTTTTTTGTAGACATAGAACAGTTTCTATCCAAAAAGCAGTTGAGTTTTCATCAATTCGTACTATTCGGACTGTTTTCGTTTTTCGCTTTCTTTTCCGTCATATTTTCTTTGTGGGAACAGAATTATTTCTCTTTAATTTCATTGATTGTAATCGGGATGATTTTCTTGTCCTTTCTGAATGAAATGAAAAAAATGCAATCAAAAAACAGTTTAGTTTCATTTCAGCGCGACATGATTGCCGGAGGATTTGACTCTTCATTTTTTGCGTTTTTTATCTTCGCGGAAAACGGAAAATGCTTATTCATTAATCGAATTGCTCAAAATTTATTTTCAGGATTTAAAATTAGAAACATTGAAGACTTTACGATATGTTTCAGCAAGTATCCTCAGGTTATAGAAGCAATAACGAGATTGAAGCAAGCTGCATCCAATATGAAACAATCTCATATCGACGTCCCTATGGATCTGAAATCCGACAGTTTTGCTCTTTGGAGAATTTCTGTCTCCCCTATTCCTGATCACCAAGGTGTCACGTCTTGGACAATCGTAGATCTGACTCCTTCAAATAACAAAATTGATTCGCTGGAAACCAGTTGCGTATTCTTGTTGGACGTATTAAATCACTCCAATCAAGGATACATTTGCTTAAATGAAATAGATGAAATAGTTTTTTGCAACAAAACATTTTCGTATATTCTCGGAGAAAAAATTCAGAACATCGTAAACATTCCGCTAGCGAAATTTATAGTCAGAGAAAAAAATATCGTGGACGAATTTCCGAAATTCTCTGAAAATGTTCCAATCAAGATAAAATTAAAATCCTCCGTCAGCGATAATGTTGAAGTTTTGATTAAGCAGATCTTCAAAAATGAACAAGGATTGAGGATATTTTCAATATCGCGAGATGTCGGACAAAATGAAGATCTGATTCAAGCCTTAGGAAAAACAAAATTATACTTTGAACACATTTTCGAAGATGCTCCGGTCGGAATAGCAATCACCGACGGAGCAGAAATTATCAGCGAAACCAACAGAACTTTCCGCTCACTTATAGGAAACGAAGAAGTAAACAAAACATCATTTTTGGATTACATCGCAGATGAAAAAAAAGAAACTATTCGAGAAAAACTTTATCAATTGATCGATACCAGCGGCACCTCGGTTTCTCCTTTTGAAATAAAATTCAAAAATCATGAATCGAGAACCATTATGATTTATATTTCAAAATTGGATGAATCAAAGAGGAATAAGGATAATGATGGGCTCGTTCTTTACTTCGTTGATGTTACAAAGCAAAAAGAATTACAGTCACAGTTCGTGCAGTCTCAAAAAATGCAAGCGGTCGGACAACTCGCCGGAGGAATTGCTCATGATTTCAACAATTTGCTTACGGCGATGATCGGATATTGCGACCTGCTGCTTGAAAAGTATCTGCCGTCCGATCAATCATTCAGCGATATTATCCAAATAAAGCAAAATGCAAACAGGGCGTCTAATCTGGTAAGACAGCTGTTGGCATTTTCCAGACAGCAAACCATGCAGCCAAAAATCCTTAGCGTCACCGATATGCTAAGTGAATTGTCCGCTTTGTTAAAACGCTTGTTGGGTGCAAAAATTGAATTGAAAGTGGTTCACAGCCGCGAGGTCGGGTATATAAAGGTTGATCAAATTCAATTTGAACAGGTAATTATTAACTTGGCGGTCAACGCAAGAGATGCGATGAAAGATGGCGGAACTTTATCCATAACAAGTCAGGCATATACAACTCATGAGGCGAAACTTTTGCGAGGAAGTTCCATGCCGGCGGGAAAATATGTATTGATTGAAATTACGGACACAGGAACAGGAATCGATGAAAAGTTATTGAATCGAATTTTCGATCCGTTCTTCTCTACAAAAGAAAAAGGACATGGCACCGGACTTGGTCTGTCCACTGTGTACGGAATTGTAAATCAAACCGGAGGTTTCATTTCAGTAGAAAGCGAACTCGGAGTTGGTACAAAGTTCAGCCTGTACTTCCCGATGGTTTCTGCAGAAAATGTTTCTGAACAAGCAACAACGGAAACTACCAATGAAAAGAAAAATGCAGATCTCACAGGAACAGGAACTATTTTGTTGGTTGAAGACGAAGATGCCGTCAGAATGTTCAGTTCGCGAGCCTTGCGTGACAAAGGATACCGAATTATAGAGGCGTCCAATGGAGAATCTGCTCTTGAATTCATTCAGAAAAACGCGACAACTATTGATTTGGTGATTACTGACGTAGTTATGCCGAAAATGGACGGTCCTACTCTCATGGAACACATAAAAGGGCTAAATCCGAAAATGAAGATCATATTTATATCGGGATACACCGAAGATAGCTTTAGAAATTCGTTGGCCAATAACTCACAAGTGCACTTCCTAGCAAAACCGTTTAATCTTAAGGAATTGGCCGGAAAGGTAAAAGAAGTAATGAGCAGCTGACATTACAAGTTATTTTCTAAATCCTTGTATATTTATCAGCAAATTTAATATATATTATATCCGTGTTTCCGCTTGAGGATACTGCCTTGGATACAACGGGTTTTCCTCTTCAGCTGGAATTAGATTACTTCTTTTTCCGCAAGCAGAAAGACAAAGTAATATGAGTAAAATATGGATGTATTTCATGAATGTGTTCTCTAAGTTTTTCTTTGGTGAGTGTACAAGATTTTTGTTTATATTGGTAGCCTTTTGGTTATTCAATAACGATTGTTTCGCAAAAGAAAATAATCCTTCAAAAAAGATCAAATCTGAAATTGAAATGATTATTCCAAAATCAAATGAAGCAAAAACGGAACAAAACGAATCTGAAAAAATTACTGAATCCTCCTCTCCCAAAGAGGTCAATCCTGAAACTGAGCAGAAACCAAATAAAGAAAAAAGTTCAGAAGATGCCATAGCTGAGTTTATGAAAAGCTTTTCCAGTGTCCAGAAACCATTTAAAGATTATCCAGGTTACTTGAATCAGCTCCCTAATTTAGATTTGGAAATTACGTGTATAGAAACCAATGATGAGTTTCCTTCCAGAAGTTTTCGTCTAAACGATTTAAAAGGCAACGTTGTTATTGTATTTTTTACCACAACATGGTGTCATAATTGCGAGAAAGTTTTTCAAGATTTAGATAAGCTTGATGGTGAACTGTCGGGAAAAAATATCTCAAACGTAAAGATTATCACTCTGGTTTTGGGAACGGAAGATGATGATGCTGTGAAAAATTATTACAAAACGAACAAAGTCAAATCGCTACGCAAATTTAGATCCATCTCTCCAGAATTTTTCAAAGAAATAAACGCTGTCCCTACTTGCTTTATCTTCGATAAGAAATCAGTTCCCGTGTGGGGATTCAGTGGAGTAGCAAATTATGGCGATCCATACTTTTTGAATTTTATTGAAGATTTATCAAAGGAAGACGTGAAATGATTGAGTGGAGAGGAACAACCATACTTTCGGTGCGCAAAGGCAATCAGGTCGTAATTGCCGGAGACGGTCAGGTCACCATGGGAAACAGCGTCGTGAAAGCAAATGCGACGAAGGTAAGGTTTTTGTCTACCGAAAATGTTCTGGTTGGATTTGCCGGAGCAACTGCCGACGCTTTCACTTTACGCGAGAGGCTTGAAGAAAAATTAGCTCAGTATCCCGGCCAGTTGCCCCGGGCGTGCGTATCCCTCGCAAAAGATTGGCGTACTGACAAATATCTCCGAAAATTGGAAGCAATGATGGCTGTTGCAGACAAAGATCATTCTTTTATTCTTAGCGGAATGGGAGACGTCTTGGAACCGTCCGACGGAATTATAGGAATCGGTTCAGGCGGCAATTATGCCCTTGCTGCGGCTCGCGCATTAATTGATATGCCACTGACTGCGGAAGAGATCGCGAGAAAAGCTATGAAAATCGCGGGAGATCTTTGCATATACACAAACCATTCGGTAGTTCTTGAAAAAATCGAAATAACAAAGGAATAAAAATGACATCGTTAACACCTTCGCAAATTGTAACAGAATTAGATCGTTTTATCGTCGGACACAAGGAAGCAAAGAAAGCTGTCGCAATTGCACTTCGAAATCGTTGGAGAAGACAGCAAGTGCCAAGTCCTCTTAAGGAAGAGATTTTGCCCAAAAATATTCTTATGATGGGACCTACAGGTGTCGGAAAAACCGAAATTGCTCGAAGGTTGGCTCGTCTTGCGGATGCTCCGTTTATAAAAGTTGAAGCCACGAAATTCACGGAGGTCGGATATGTAGGTCGAGATGTTGAACAGATTATTCGCGACCTGGTGGAAATTGCGATATTTCGTACAAAAGAAAAAAACAAAGCTCTTGTCGAAGAAAAAGCAAAAATTCAGACGGAAGAGCGTATTTTGGACGCATTGGTTGGCGATCAATCCGCTTCAGAAACTCGAGAAAAATTCAGGAGATTATTGCAATCCAATCAGTTGGAAGATAAAGAGGTTGAAATCGATGTTAGAGATAACGTTTCTCTAGGCAATTCTTTTGAAATTCCGGGAATGCCGGGTACTCACGTGGGAATGATGAATTTATCTGACATGATGAATAATGCATTGGGAATAAATAAAACAAAGTCACGAAAAGTTACGGTAAAAGAAGCTCGAAAACTCCTAAATATCGAGGAAAGCGATAAATTAATCGATAAAGAAAAAATAATTAAGGAAGCGATTTTCGCCGTTGAGCAAAATGGAATTGTTTTCATTGATGAGATTGACAAGATTTGCGCAAAAAATTCAAACGGCGCAGATGTAAGCAGAGAAGGTGTTCAGAGAGATTTGCTTCCGTTAATCGAAGGATGTTCGGTAACGACGAAATACGGAACCGTAAAAACCGATTACATTCTGTTCATTGCATCGGGAGCGTTTCACGTGTCGAAGCCGTCGGATCTTCTTCCCGAGTTGCAAGGACGTCTTCCGATTCGAGTTGAACTGAAAAATTTAACAGAGGAAGATTTTGTCAGAATCCTGAAAGAAACCGACAGCAGCCTTATCAAGCAATATTACGCGCTTTTGAAAATCGAGGGCGTACTGGTTGATTTTGCTGAGTCAGGAATCAGGAAAATCGCAGAGTTATCCGCCGTCGTCAATAAAAACGTGGAAGATATCGGAGCACGTCGACTTCATACGATTATAGAAAAACTTTTGGAAGACATCAGCTTTGAAGCGGATCAAATGAAGGATCAACGTATCACCATCGATGATTCCTATGTCGAAGAAAAAGTAGGACATTTGGCGAAACATCAGGATTTGTCGCAGTTTATTTTATAGTGACTTGCATTTGTTGTAATTCTTCGGAAGGTCGATTTAATTTTGCCTTTTCTTGAAACTCCAGCATGCTAGTGAGAGAGTAATTACCGCGGTAATGATCAGTGGAATCAGGTTTATGGAAACGTCGGCGAAATTCATTCCTTTAAGAAAAATTCCGCGAGTAAGAGCCATGAAAAATCTTATCGGATTTAACAAAGTCAGATACTGTAAAAATACCGGCATGTCTTCGATTGGAGAAATAAATCCAGAAAGCAGCACCGCTGGCATCATGAAAGTTATCACTCCGAGAATTGCCTGTTGTTGAGTTCGGCAAATCGAGGAGATATACAAACCGACTCCGACCAGTGACAACAACGATATTAGCATCGAAATCAAAAACAAAATTATCGAACCTTCAAAAGGCATTCCGAAGAAATTTTTTACAACGAAAGTCATGACACAAGTTAAAGCCATCGCAATAATCAAAGGAGGAACCGTCTTCCCTGCCAAAATATCAACCGAAGACAGAGGACTAACGATCAGCTGATCGAAAGTTCCCATTTCTCTTTCGCGCGCAATCGACAACGCCGTCAAAATCAGAGTAATCACTGATGCCAACATTGCGACAATTACCGTCAGAATAAACCAGCGGTATTCCAAATTCGGATTATACCAATTTCGCGTTATGACGTTGATCTTTACTCCATTTGTAGGAGCGATTTCCTGACTATATTCTGAAATTATTTGCAATGCATATCCAGCAACAATTGCGGCGGAATTCGTCTGGCGCCCATCGGTAACAATTAAGACATCTGTCGGCGTGCGAGAAGCCAGACTTGTTGAAAAATCGTTATTAATATATAGCCCCATACTAGCATCTCTGTTATCGAGTTTACTCTGCATTTGCCTCACGTTCTTTGCCCGATGAATATTCCGAAATTGCGAGGAAAATTCGAATCGAGAAATTAATTCGCGCGACTCGGCAGAATTATCTTGATCCACAACGACTACATCAATATTTTTAACCTCCATCGTGATAGCATACGAGAACAAAATAAGCTGAATAATCGGCAATGCAATAATAATTCCCCTGCTCTTCGGGTCCATCCAAGTAATGATGAATTCTTTTTTGATCAGCGCAAGAATTTTTTTGAGTTTTTCAATCATGGGACAGCCTCATATCCGTATTTCTATAAACCGCCCCAAATAAAAGCCCCCCGAGAATTAACAAAAACACCGAAGACTTTATCGCGATACTCAGAACTGTTCCTGCCATAAATTCACTTTCGATAAAAGTGATAAAATATCGTGGAGGAAGGATTCTCGTAATATACTGTAAAATTTCTGGCATCGAACTTATCGGAAAAACAAATCCCGACAAAAGCAGTGCTGGAAGAAATCCTATTCCTACCGCAATCTGGCTCGCAAAAAATTGATTTTTCAATACCGTGGAAATCAACAAACCGATTCCCATTGATGTGAACAAAAACAGCGCACTAACAAGGGTCAAAACAATATAACTGCCATGAAAAGGTACACGAAAAACGCCGATGCACAGTATCAAATTAAAAATCATCGACAGCATTCCCAAGATAAAATACGGGATATATTTTCCCAGCACTATATGAAATCGAGTAACATTCGAACTGAGCAGAGACTCCATCGTTCCACGCTCCCACTCGCGTGCCACGACCAAAGCCGTAAGAAGAATTCCGATCAATGTCATTGTAATAGCAATCGATCCAGGCAGAATAAAATAATATCCGTTGGAATCTTGATTGTACCAAATTCGAACTTGCGGATTCACAATTTGCGGAGATACAAATTGCGCATATTTGCTGGCAGCAAGCCATTGATTGGAAATTTGCAGAATATAATTTTGCAGATAATTTGCGGTATTAACCTCTGAACCGTCGGTGATCACCATAAGATCCGCAGACTGTTTTTGTTCCAATCTGTTTGAAAAATCATTGGGAATTATCACCATTCCTTTTATCTTCGAGCGAATCAATTTTTCAGTTAGATAATCCATGTTGTCTGAGACTTCCGAGTTAATATATTTGCTGCAACTGAACGAATTCACTAGCCGAGTGATTTCCGGAGAATTATCATCGTTTTTTATTCCGATATTTACGGTCACGAAATCGAGATTTATCCCGTACATATATATAAGGATGGAAATGAGAGGAAGAACGAACGAAATAATTATGCTGCTTGGATCGCGCACGATTTGTAAAATTTCTTTTTTCACTAAAGCTCGCAATATCCTCATTTCTCACTCTCTAAAATTAATTTCATGAAAGCTTCTTCCATACTTGTGGCACTCACTTTCTTTTTCAGTACCGACGGAGTACCTATTG
The DNA here is from genome assembly GCA_017649895.1 of Alphaproteobacteria bacterium. GTDB lineage: Bacteria > Pseudomonadota > Alphaproteobacteria > UBA3830 > UBA3830 > UBA3830. The sequence goes on from JAGCFW010000007.1 coordinate 80,787, forward strand.
CGACTGCTTCTCCCTTGTAAAACAAACTAATGCGATCGCAATACTCGGCTTCGTCCATGAAATGTGTTGTAACTAAAACCGTAACTCCTTTTTGTGCCAGGGATTTGATGTGATTCCAAAATTCCCGGCGAGTTATGACATCGACTCCCGAGGTCGGCTCGTCCAAAAACAGAATCGGCGGATTATGAATCAACGCGCAGGCCAAAGACAACTTCTGTTTAAATCCTAGTGGTAATTCTCCCGATTTTTGTTTTCGAGTTTCAGAAAATCCGAAAATATCTATGATTTCGTCGACTCTTTTTTTTAGATTTTTATCATGAATTCCATAAATTTCCGCGAAAAAATCCAAATTTTGCTTCACTGTGAGAGATTCGTAAAGTGAAAATTTTTGCGCCATATATCCGAGATTTGCTCGCGCTTTTTCAGGATCTTCCTTGATATCTATTCCCATGATGCGAGCCGTTCCGCCTGTCGGTTTCAGAAGTCCGCACATCATCTTAAAAGAAGTTGATTTTCCCGCACCGTTCGGTCCCAACAATCCGAAAATTTCTCCTTTTTTTATTTTGAAGGAATTATTCCTTACCGCATAAAAATCGCCGTAAAGTTTTTCCAAATTATCTGCGACTACTGTATATTCGACATCTGAATTTTTCGGAATATAATTTTCGGCAATTCGCGATTTCGTTTTGCGATATCCCCCCATCAGATCGATAACTTTATTCTCGAATTCTTCGGTAGTTTTCGCAAGATCGTATGGCTTTCCCTGATAAATGGCTTTGCCCTGATTCAGCACTACGGTCTTGTCGAAACTGTGAGCTTCATCCAGATAAGCGGTAGACCAAAGCACCGTAGTTTCAGGAGAAATCAAATCACGCACCATTTGCATAAGATCACGACGAGATATCGGGTCAACTCCGACGGAAGGCTCATCCAACAAAAGAAATTCCGGAGAACCAAGCAGTACGCAAGCCAGTCCCAGTTTCTGTTTCATTCCACCGGAAAGAGCTCCAGCCAAACGTAACTGAAATTTTTTGAGATTTGTAAATTCCAACAATTTTTCGAAATTATGCGGAACATTTTTCAAATCAGCGTAAAGTCTCAGATTTTCGATGACGGTTAAATCTTCATACAATCCGAATTTTTGCGGCATATAACCAATTTTTTTGTTCAATTCATCCTTTTGCGTTTCAGGGTCGAGCCCAAGTACTGAAATTTTTCCATGATCCGGCAACAGTAATCCTATAATTAAACGAATCAGTGTGGTCTTCCCCGATCCGTCCGAGCCAATCAGTCCCGTAATTTTTCCTTTCTCAATTTTCAATGAAAGATCATCTATCGCCGTTATTTTTTTGAAATTTTTGGTTAAATGCTCGATCGTTACCGTGTTCATGGAAAACTCCTGAAGACTTATGACTTCAAATCGATCTTGATAGTTGTCGGCATTCCTTGACGCAAAAATTCGTCGACATTATTGATATAAACGCGAATTCTGTAAACCAAATTTGCTCGCTGATCTGTCGACTGAACCGTTTTCGGCGTGAATTCAGCCACTGGCGAAATATAACCGATTTGTCCCTCATAGGTGCGGAGTTTATTTGTTTGCGGATCGACAGTATCGGTCAAAACCTTCACTTTCATCCCGTATTTTATATTGCCTAAATCAGGCTCGCTTACGTAAGCTCTCACCCACATCGGATGATTTTTGCAAATGGTGTAAATTCCTTGACCTGCGGCGACTATTGCACCGGGCTCCTGAATGCGAGTCGTAATTATTCCGTCGTCGGGCGCATGAATCTGAGTGTATTCCAACTGATTTTTCGCCAAATTTTGAGCCGCCATCGCCGCCAGATAATCCGCCTTGGTACGATCCCTGTTGCTCAGCAAGGTATCATAATCCTGTTTCGCCAGAACATTATTCAGGCACAATGGACCGTTTCTTTCGTATTTCAAATTGGCTTCGCGGCTAATCGCCTCCGCTTTTTTTACGTTCGCATTCGCTTTTTCCAGAGAACTTTTATAATCTGTATCATCCAAAGTTGCGATCACTTCTCCTTTCGAGACCGTATCTCCCTCTTCCTTACTCATAGAAACTATTTTTCCCGGAACCTGAAATCCGACTGTTACTTGCCGAATTTCAACATTTCCATACAAGGTTAACTCGGCAGAATTTCTTTTGTACTGACTCACCAGGTAATAGATAACTATTACGAAAATGACAACAATCACGAATATAATTTTTACGCCAATATTTTGAAACACTCGGACTTCTTTCTTCATAAAAATCTCCATCACTATGTGGAAGTATATCATGAAATTCTGAATTTTTGTTTAAAGTGCTGTCTATTCGCGAGTATTGCAGTGGTAAAAATTTATCGTATACGAAGCCACGAAAAACGCTGCAACAAGAAGCATTAAACCGAATAAATCGAAAAATTTTTTCAGAAAAGCTAAAATTATAGTATAATTCTTCAGTTATATGGAGGCGAAAATGGATAGAATAACTTCTTTGTTCAACAGTCCGTTGTTTTTGGGGTTTGATCACTTTGAAAGACTGGTTGATACTATGTCCAAGGTGCAGGACAATTATCCTCCGTACAATATCGAGCAAATAGGACAGTATGGTTTCAGAATCACACTGGCACTTGCTGGATTTCAGCGCAAAAATATCAATATATCTCTGGAGAACAACCAGCTGACCATTCGGGGGCAACAGGAAAATGATCCCGACACGGTTTACATATATCGAGGTATTGCGACACGTCAATTCATAAAAACATTCATTCTTGCAGACGGAGTAGAAGTAAAAAATGCGGAATTTGTGGACGGATTGCTACATGTAAATTTGCTGAGAGTCCATAATGAAAAAGAAGTTCGGACCATAGAGATCGACGAGCCTACAGTAATTTCTAAAATGCCGAAACAAATTGAGGAAATAAAGTAGTTACGTTTTTTTGCTCATTTTTGACATTTAAAATAATTTATGTTAGTATTAACTTGTGTGTTTCGATAAGGAGGTAAGATAATGAGGGCATTGATATATTCTGGTATAATCGCTGTGGGACTATCATTTGGAGGTTATTTTTCAGCCAAACAGATATCTTCAGCCAAACAGTTGATTGAAGTTAAGGGATTATCTGAGAGAATCGTTAAATCCGATCTTTGTACAATTACCATAGATGTTGAAAACACGGGAGAAACGATAGAAGATACTCAAAAGCAGTTACAAAAATCCGTCGATATTATTCTAGATGATCTGAAGAAAATAAATTTGAATAGAAAGGACGTCCTCATAACGAGTAATACTTATGATCAAAGCGGAAGCGAATATAAAGACGGGAACACGGTATATGTCAAAAAATTTCTAATGAGAAAGTCTCTCAAAATATCAACTAGTAATATTGATGCTCATAAAGCTGTGGAAGAGATGCTCTCGGGATGGTTGTCCAAGAATATTTTGGTCCGTTGCGATTGTGAATATAAATTATCCGACTTTAATAAGTTGAAAAAAGAGATGATGAAAGAGGCAGCTCAGAATGCGCGCGATTGCGCTCAGTCATTTGTGGGAGCATTGGGAGAAGAACTTGGCGAACTGGTCTACCTGAATCAGGGAGTAATTTCTATGTCTGCGTCCGACGAATCAGAAGCATCGAATAGTTGGTATGGACAAACAAGGTCTGCAGAGAAAAAACTACGACTTGTTGTCAGAGCTGGATTCAAAAAGAAGGATATAATTGGGAAATAAAAGTTTGAATCCTAAATATTGAAACAGAGAATCAGAAAAGAGACCGTAAAAAAGATCTGAGAAGGGAACTAATATTCAGAATAGTACCAGTCGCCGTCTTCTGTTTCCTCGTCATTGTATCTTTCTGCATACCTATCAGGTACTCCGGCAGCTCGTCTGGCATTTTGTCTGGCGACACTTCTCCAAGGTCCTTCTGCATACTCTTCGTCAATAGTATCTCTATCTCCGGAATAATAATCCATCTGTTTTAAGATATCTTCTATGCCAGATTTGTCTTCTTCTTGTATATATCCACTTAATTTAACTAAAATGGTTTTTATTAATGAAATCTGTTTGATCCACAATTCTTCTCTACGTTCAAAAGATTCTGAACGTTCATACCCTGATATTTCACATGCCGCAGATAGACCTTGGTCAAAATTTTCTAATAATTTATTTTCGAGTTCTTTCCAAGTTAAATTCTTCTCTTTTAACTTATCATTTACCGTATCAATCCGCCTTTTTATCGCACTTAGATTGGCGTTAGGCACACCGTTCTGCTGCTGCATATAGGATAAAAGAATAATACTCGAAGAATGTAGATTAGCTTTATGAATTTCAAAGTCATTACTCATAAGTCTGTCTGCATATGTTCGCATATTTATTTTGCTTAAGTCGACTTTATTTCCTTGATTTGGTTTAGTCTCCGCTCCCAACAATGTAGCATACTCCGTACGGATTCCGGTTAACATCGTTTCAAAATAAGAGAAAAATTTTCCAGCGTCCTCAGCAAAAGAAGCATATGCTACCAAAAACGATAAGTCAGATTCCGTATTTGCGGAATTTTTTCTAATATAATCGTACTGATTTGTTCCTGACGATATCAAATCACTTCCAACTCCTCTTATTTTTTCTATTACAAAATCAAGACTTTTTGTAGCGTCATTGGTTTTTCGTCCTTTAGCAAAATCTCTGATGCTACGTCCTGCACTTTTAATTCCTTGTCCTATGCTTCTAAGAGCTTCAACCTCGGAATTAATTCCCGCAATCATAAAACATAATGTAAATGCTGCAATTACTTTTTTCATTTCCTATCTCACAAATAACACCTCCATATTACAGACAAAAAATTAATTTTAAGTAAATTTTGAACTAGAATTTAAGATAATTTCAAAAAATGATTATTTTTCTGTATTTGTGGAAAATTCGCTGAATTATTCCGCTCAGATTTTCTTAAAATGCTGGGGCAAAGGCGCTTCTATCCGTATACCTAACTCTGTTATTTCCAACTGTTTAGCGTGGAGAAACAAATTTTCATGTTGTACGTTTTTATTGTATTTTTTATCCCCAAGAATCGGAGCATTCAGAGCCTCTGCACAATGAACTCGCAACTGATGTTTTCTGCCTGTTTTGGGTTTTAACTCCAGCAAAGTAAAATATCCAACTTTTTTTATCGGCCGATATTCCGTAACAGCAGATTTCCCGCAGTCTTCTTCTACAACTGACATTCTCTCCTCTCCGGAAATAAAGGATTTGCCGATAAAATTCCGAATAACCCCTGAATTATTTATCTTCCCATCCACAATTGCCCAATATGTTTTTTGTATTTTTCCGTCTCTGAATAACTGGGTCAATTTTCGAGCGTAATTTCTGTTTTTGGCAACCAATAAAACGCCGGAAGTATCCTTATCTAAACGATGAACCAGAAAATATTCATCTAAAACATTTTTCAATATTGTTTCTACGCAAAAATTCAATTTAGACCCCAACTGAACCGCCAGCCCGGACTTTTTGTTTAGCGCCAAGAAATCGTCATTCTCAAAGATCAGCATCTCTTCATAAAGTTTTTGCAGTTTCGGATCGTTTGACGCAGGCGAATCTGAACTTTCAGAAGAAGAATTTAATTGATTTGAAAAAATTTGTATCAGATCGTCTTTTTCCAATCGTTGATTCGCCCTCGCTTTTTTACCGTTAACCTTAATCTTTCCCTGTCTAAAGAGCTTTTGCAAAAAAACATAGCCGACACTTGGGGACAAATTTCTCACCACCCGATCGACTCTGCAACCTGAATCATCCTGCATGACAACGTGTTTTATCATGTTCTTCTGCAATAAGCCTTCGGTTTTTATTAAATATTTTCACACATGGCTTTCAGCGCGGCCTCAATATCTCCCGAACCCGCCCCCTGGGCGAATAACGCAGTGCCTCCGCCTTTACCATTCAGTTCTGCAAGTCCGAATTTTATTATCGTACCGGCGTTGTAGATTTTCTGAAGATCAGAACTGACGCTTACCACAACCGTAGATTGATTGTTCTTATTCCGACTGAGAATAATGATGATACCGTCCTTATGCTTATTTTTGATGTAATCGTTCAGCGCTCTCAAATCTTGAACTGAAAAATTCTCCACCATCACGCTATAAACCGTAACATCATTCTTTTGAATTTGTTGCAATTTCGAAAATGCCAGTAAATTCCTTCCGTTTTGAATTTCTTGGGATTTCTTTTTCAAATCCGCAAGAAGATCTGTTACTCTTTCCGAAATTTCAGAAATATTACACTTCAATTTTGCGGAAATTTCAGTGAGAATATCTTCTTTTTCACGAAGATCTTTCATTACTTCGCAGCCGGTAATCGCCTCGATTCTCCTGATTCCTGATCCGATGCTTGCCTCGGAAATGATCTTAAACGAACCAATCCTTCCTGTTGAAAACGCGTGAGTTCCTCCGCATAATTCAAAGGAAACCGTCTTTTCTCCCTCTGCGATTCTTACTGTTCTTACGACATCTTCGTATTTTTCTCCGAATAACGCCGTAGCTCCAGCGTTTACCGCCTCATCTTTGGACATTTCTCTGCAAACGACAGGCAAGTCCTTCATAATTGCTTCATTTACGATCTTCTCTATTTTTCGCAGATCATTCTTGGATACTGCGCTGTTATTCGAAAAATCGAATCTAAGTCTTTCCTCATTAAGGAACGAACCTCTTTGCGCAACGTGATCTCCCAGCACCTGACGTAATGCCGATTGCAGCAGGTGAGTTGCAGTGTGATTTGCCCGAATTTTCGATCTGCGCTCGGAATCGATACTCATCTTCGCATTATCAAAAACATTGATCTCCCCGGAAATAACTTTTCCATGGTGAGCAATGACGGAATTGCAGAATTTCAATGTATTCGTAACCTTAAACTGGCCCTTTGCGGTCACAATGATTCCGGTATCTCCGCACTGACCTCCGCATTCCGCATAGAAAGGAGTCTTATCGGTAACCAACCAGCAATCGTCGCTTTCGTTTTCGGAATTCTCGATTCTCTCAATTTCTTCATCATTCCGAACTATTGCCAAAATCTTTGCTGTATCTTCATCCTTTTCGTACCCAACAAAGGCCGATGGAGCTAATTTTTCATGAAGTTTATGCCAAATTTTTGCTTCTTTTTTCTCTCCTGAACCTGCCCACTTCGCTCGCTTCTTCTGCTCCTCGAGATACTTATTGAATCCTTCCATATCGATAGAAATTCCGCTGGATTTTACGATATCTTCCGTCAGATCTAACGGAAATCCGTAGGTATCGTACAACTTGAACGCTTTTTCCCCGCTCAAAACATCGCCGGAGGACATAGTTCCGAGCTCGCTGTTCAACATTTTCAATCCGCGATCCAAAGTGTTTAAGAATTTCTCTTCTTCATGATAAATCGTGGTCTTCACCAAATTTCTCGCCTTTTCCAATTCCGGATAAGCACTCTTCATTGTGTTGATCAAAGTATCAGACAGTTCAAACAAGAATGGCTTTTTTATATTGATCAAATTTCCATGGCGCATAGCTCTTCGCAAAATTCTACGAAGCACGTATCCCCTGCCCTCGTTGCTCGGAACGACTCCGTCGGAAATCAAAAAAGATACCGAACGAATATGGTCTGCAATAACCTTGTATGAAGGATAAGCATCGTCAAAATCCGTTTTGGAAATATCTTTGATCTCACGGATTAAATCCTTGAACAAATCAATCTTATAGTTGTCGTCGACTCCCTGCATCACAGCAGCTATACGCTCGAGTCCCATTCCGGTATCGATGGATTTCTTTTTCAGAGGAATCTTTTGCCCATTCTTCAATTGCTCAAACTGCATGAAAACGATATTCCAAATCTCCATGTATCGATCGCCGTCTTCGTCGGGAGTCCCCGGAAGTCCTCCGAACATACTTTCGCCGTGATCGTAAAAAATCTCGGAACATGGTCCGCAGGGCCCGACATCTCCCATCGACCAGAAATTGTCGTTGGTGGAGATAGGAATAACCATTATGTCACCGGCAATCTTTTTCCACAGTTGCATCGCCTCTTCATCGGTATGATAAACTGTCGTGATAAGTTTTTCCCGTGGCAATCCCAATTCCTTAGTCAGAAATGTCCACGCGAAATGAATGGCTTCTTCTTTGAAATAATCTCCGAAAGAGAAATTGCCTAGCATTTCGAAAAAGGTGTGATGTCGAGCGGTAAATCCCACTTGATCAAGGTCGTTGTGCTTTCCTCCCGCCCTTATGCATTTCTGAGATGTTGTAGCCCTTTTGTATTCTCGAGTCTCCAATCCGGTAAACACATTTTTGAATTGAACCATCCCGGCATTCGTAAACAACAAACTTGGGTCATTCTGAGGAACAACCATACTGGAATCGACCACCCTGTGTCCATTTCTCTCAAAAAATTTCAAAAACCCTCTTCGGATATCACTTGTAAGCATAACAACACCTTAAAATTGAACGGCGGAATTATAACATTTCAGTATGCAAAAGGGTACAAAAAAACAAACTTACTGAAGCTCAGAAGTTTGCTTTGAAAAAATATCGTTAATTTTTTCTACGCTATCGGATAGGAATTTTACCCGAGAACACAAAATGTTATAAGCAAGAGATTTAATACATCTCAAATGTCATTGCGACGCCCTCTCCTCCTCCAACGCAGAGAGTTGCCAATCCTTTTTTGGCATTTCTCATACGCATGGCATTTAGCAAAGTCACAACAATACGCGCTCCACTGGCTCCCAGAGGATGCCCCAGCGCGCAAGCTCCTCCGAAAATATTCACTTTTTCAGGATCGATTGAACAATCTTTTATCGCAGCCATTGCAACCACAGCGAACGCTTCATTTATCTCGAAAACGTCCACATCGTCCACTGACCAGTTTGATTTCTGGAGAGCCTTTTTTATCGCGCCAATCGGAGCCGTCGTAAAACGTTTCGGATTCTGCGAATGGCTTCCGTGCGCAACAATTCTGGCAATAGGCTCGAGATTTAATTTTCTCGCCATGGATTCTCTCATTAATAACACGGCCGCCGCACCGTCAGAAATAGAACTTGCAGAGGCTGCCGTAATTGTCCCGTCAGGCTTAAACGCAGCTCTCAATTTCGGCATTTTTTCAAGGTCAACAGAGAAAGGAACCTCGTCGGTATCTATGACAATTTCGCCCTTTCGGTCTTTTACGGTAACAGGAGCTATCTCATTTTTGAAATATCCGTTCTCAACGGCCTTTCGCGCTTTCAAAAAGGACTTCAACGCGTATTCGTCCTGCTGATCTCGAGTAAATCCATATTCCTCAGCTGTTTCTTCAGCATAAACGCCCATAACGCATTTTCCGTAAGCATCCAGCAAACCATCTCGAACCATATGATCGACAATCACCCCGTCGCCATAGCGATATCCCGAACGAGCTTTTTCTAAAAGGTACGGAGCTTTCGTCATATTCTCCATTCCTCCTGCGACAACTACGTCGTTTTCACCAGCAAGAATAGCGTTCTTGCCTAGCATCATCGCAGCCATTCCGGAACCGCAAATTTTGTTGATATTCACGCAGTTCACGGCCTTGTCCATCCCTGCGCAGAGAGCAGCTTGCCTCGCAGGAGATTGTCCCAGCCCCGCCGGCAGAACACATCCCATATAAACACTGTCTATCTTAACATTAAAATCTTCAACAACTTTTTTTATTACAGTTGAACCCAATTCCACCGTAGACGTCGCCTTAAATTTACCATTGAAAGCCCCCAATGGTGTTCTTGCTGCGGAAACTAGCACTATAGGATCCATTCTTATCTCCTTACCAAGCTCTAAAAAAGATTATTTATAAAATAACCAAATTTAATTAAATAATAGTTAAAATATTAATAAATGTAAATTTGTTTGTTAACCATTATTCGCGGTGCAACAGCACTGTGCAACAGAGCACCATGTAGAATTTTCATCCTTTTTTGCTTGATTCAAATTATAAAATCAATATCTTACTTTCCAAAAATATAATCCACAAGCGGGAGCAGTCGCCGCCGCTTGAGTCCTGTCCTTTGACTCGAAAACTTCTTGAAATTTATCCACGGACCATTCGCCAGTCCCAACTTTTTGCAGCGACCCAACAATATTTCTGACTTGATGATATAAAAACGATTTAGCCGCAAGCTTAACTATTACCTGATCACTGAATCTTTCCACGGAAATACTATTTAACGTTTTCACCGGCGAATTGGATTGACACCCCGTTGCTCTAAACGCGGAAAAATCGTGTTTTCCGACTAAAATTTGAGCAACTTTATTCATTTTTTCCTCATTCAGAGGTTTCAAAACTTTCCACGCCCGATTTATATCCAAAGCAAGTTTAGATCTGCGATTTACTATTTTATATATATAGTATCTCTCGACAGCGCTGAAACGAGAGTGAAAATTTTTATCCACCTGCTCTACCGATAAAACACTGATAGGCAGTTCTGCCAGATGAGCGTTCATACACTCTTGAACTCGGAACGCATCGAGAAGTTTATCCGTCTCGAAATGGGCAACCTGCCCTAACGCATGCACCCCGGTGTCCGTACGCCCTGCCCCATTAATCAGAACCAAATCTTTCGTTAAAGGCTGAACAGCTTCCTCCAAACACTGCTGTACAGTAAGAACTCCACTTTGCCTTTGCCATCCGCAAAACGGAGTCCCGTTGTATTCAACAATCAGCTTATAGCGATACATCTATTGTGCAGCTTCCAAACTGCGAATGATGTGCTCAATCTTGTAAATCTTTTCCGAGAGTACCTCGACACGCTTGTTGTGTTCTGCAATAACTTCCTCCGTTGCTTTGTTTTTGAAGTCTTCGTTATTCAGTCGGAACAAAGCAGCATCTCTCATTTTTGCACAATCAGCTATCTCCTTCTTGAAGTTAGCGATCTTTTCCTGGATATCAATCTCCCTGTCGATACCCATCCGCAAAATCGCCCCTCCATTCAAAACAACAGGAACGCTCATATCAACATTGTCGACAAAAGATATGCCGGTCATTCTGTGAACTATTTTTCCATAAGTTTTCGTGAAACTTTCGATATCGATGGTGCTTCCTTCCAAAACAACATTCAACTTTTCATTTGCAGGCATGCGGAAACTCTGCTTTATGGAACGTACAGAGGTAACAATTTCCTTCAACAGCTCGACTTGGTTTATTGAATCAGTAAAGTCCAGCTGAATATCGTCAAATTTTGGCCAGATAATCTCCGTCGCCCCCAGCTCTCCGCTTAATTTCTTAGAAATAAACGGCGCAATCGGGTAAAGAACTCTTATGAACTGAACTATTACCCAAGCCATTGTATCTCGAACATCTTTTTTCAACAAAGTCTGACTCAGATTGTAATTTTCGCTATTGCCATCTGTAAGAGCAGACTCTTGCAAAATCGGCTTCACAAACTCCATGTACCAATCACACAAGGAATTCCAAATTCCTTGATAAATCAGTCGGGCAGCATCATCAAACCTGTAATTTTTATAAGCCTCCTCCACAGCATCAACGGTATTTTTTGTTTCGAATATAATCCACTTGTTCAGAGGATGTGTAACATCATTCGGATCAAAGCCGTTATTGTAAACACAACCATTCATTTGCGCGAACCTCACGACATTCCACAATTTTGTAAGAAAATTTCGTCCAGTTTCAACCACTCGATCACTCATTTTCAAATCTCTTCCCGGAGAAGACATATATGCCAAAGTATAACGAACGGCATCGGCTCCATATTTATCGCAAAGAGTTAGCGGATCTATAACATTTCCCTTGGATTTAGACATCTTATTGCCATGTTTGTCTCTCACCAATCCATGGATATATACTTCCTTGAACGGCACTTCTTTCAAGGCATACAAACTCATCATGATCATACGAGAAACCCAGAAGAAAATGATATCAAATCCTGTTACAACGATCATATTGGAATAGAATTTACGGAGATCTTCGCTGTCTTCAGGCCAATCCAAAGTAATAAATGGCCACATTCCCGACGAGAACCAAGTATCCAAAACGTCTTCGTCCTGAACCAGTTTCACATCATGTTTGCCGTAAAACTTCAACGCCTGCTTGTTCGCGTCACTTTCACTTTCCGCAACAAACACCTGCCCATCAGGACCATACCAGGCAGGTATTCTGTGCCCCCACCAGATTTGTCTGGACACACACCATGGACGAATATTTTCCAACCATTCGAAGTATAAGTTCTCCCAATGCTTCGGTATGAACTTAATTTTTCCTTCCTTTACCGCTTTAATTGCCGGACGCGCCAACTTTTCAGCATTTACGAACCACTGATGAGTAATTCTCGGTTCAAGAATAACGCCGGAACGATCTCCAAAAGGTAAAGTTTGTTTAATATCTTCCACCTTTACCAGGACTTCTTTCTTTTCCAGCAGCTCAACAACTTTACTCCTTGCTTCAAAACGCCCCATTCCCTGGAACATTTCCGGAACTTCTTCGTTTAATTCCGCTTTTTCATTGAAAATATCGATAATCGGAAGCTTATTTCTTTGCCCTACTTCATAATCGTTGAAGTCGTGAGCAGGCGTTATTTTAACGGCACCGGTTCCTTTTTCCGGATCTGCATACTTATCCTCGATCACTGGAATTAATCTGTCTATCAAAGGAATTTTAACCTTCTTCCCAACAAATTTCTTATAACGAGAATCTTTAGGATTCACAGCAACAGCAACATCTCCAAAAATCGTCTCCGGACGGCTAGTCGCAATAACGATGTGATCGCTTCCGTCTTCCAATTCATACTTGATATGCCACAAATGTCCATCTATCTCTTTTTCAATTACCTCAAGATCAGAGATCGCAGACCCAATCAATGGATCCCAATTGACCATTCGATGTCCGCGATACAACAATCCATTGCGATACAAACTAACGAACATCTTAGAAACAGCTCTCTTACTTTTCTCGTCTAATGTGAATCTTAATCTTGAGAAATCGCAGGAAATCCCCAGTTTCTTCAGCTGGTTAATAATTGCTCCACTGGAATTCTCCTTCCAAAACCAAATTTCCTTTAACAATTTTTCGCGAGTCAGAGAACCTTTCTCTACGCCAGAAGCGTAAATTTGTTTTTCAACCAACAACTGAGTAACGATACCGGCGTGGTCAACACCCGGCTGAAACAAAACGTCATATCCTTTTAGTCTTTTATAGCGGGCAACAATATCCTGAAGAGTAAAGCAAAGGGAATGTCCAATGTGCAAACTCCCGGTGATATTCGGAGGAGGAAGTAAGACCATAAAAGGCTCAGCGTTAGGAACTCTGGTCGATGCTTCCATATCGAACGAAAAGTTTGTTTCAAACGACTTCGCATCAAAAATCTTGTCTAACATATCATCTTCCTTTTATCACAAAAACAATAAACGCCTAAAAAACTTCTTCGTATTATACAGATTTTAATGCGAAAATCCAATCCTTATCTAGGTAAATTACCTCCAACGCAAATGATAAACCTCTTGCTGTCCGAAACTCTTCGCTAAAGCAATTACCCCGACATATTCCGTAGAATATCTTTCGTAATATTTCAGTCCCTTTTGGACATACTCATTGCGTTCGTCGCTCGTTTCTCCATGTAAGAGCGAAACAAATTGTTGCGTCGCGTAGACTTGTCCTACCGCAGTGACCGGTTCTAACCTAGCGGCTCTGTTAATATGGCCCCCGTAAAAATTCACTTTCTTTATGAACGGATCTTGAGCTACGAACACAGGTCCAGAATGCAAAGAAATTCTCGCTCTGATCGGAAACGGAAATTCCGGATATTTCTTACCCAAGCTCTCTATTATATCGCAATATCTGAGTCCGAAATCAGCTATTTTTGTTGCCGTATCAGCCACCGCAAAAATCGCATCGCCCCATGTGTTAAGCGAATCCAATTCAGTATTGATTTTTTCCATAGCTTGGTTCAATTTCTCCAAGAAATCTAAGAATGAGGGGACATGTTCATCTTGTAACTTGCTGTATCCGTGCAAATCCGAAAACATCATCGATTTTATAACCCTCTCCGGAGATTTTGAAACAAAAGGATCAAAAGACAACGAAGTTTTTTGTGGTTTTATGAGATTTGTGTCAATTTGATCTGGTATTCCATTCTCGTTGTACAATTCATCCAAATCAATGAGATGCAATGTGCTGATGTTGGACCATCTATCTATAAAATCAGCAGGCCCTCCAGGTAGCGAATCCGTTCTTGAATGCCAAACCGCCATAAGGTGAGGATCCGTTGTTAAAAATTTTCCTCTCATAACTGCGCTTCCGTGCATTACGTGATTAGAAAATCTGTACAACATATCGTGCCCCAGATACCTATCTTCGCAAGAAAAAGTTACGGAATGTGCATTGGACAAAGCTCTCTCAAATCTCTTTTCCCAACGAGGTCCAGCATGCCTAACATTATTTTCAATGAAGTCTTGAATAGCAAAAGGCAAAACGATATTGACCTCACCTCCAAGTTCCTGCAAAGCCTCAATGAATAGAATGTCCGCCCCACAAGATGCTGAACTATACCCAATTTTTGCATTTATAGCCTGCAGCTTCTCCTTAATAATGCGCTTCACATCCTCCTCTATATCCGGAGGGAACAATGAAACCTGGAAACTCGGATGATCTATGGAATGCCCTGTAAAAACAACAATCGTCGGCGGAACCAAAATGTCCAAAGCTGCGTTCGGAACTTTAAATCCGGCCTCCCTTAAAAAATATAACTGCTGTCTCGCTGCAACTATAAGTATATAGTTGATTTTGTCCTTAGACTTCATAGCTTCTTCGTATAATTTACAAGCCTCTTCTTCACGACCGAGCAAGAGTTGAGCCTCAGCCAAATCTATCAACTCGGGGAAATTGGCCTCAAGTCCGTATGGAGGCAATAATTTCAATACTGCCGCAGCCAATTGCTTCGCCTGCTCATCATCGCCTGTAAGCCAAGCCAACCAGGCCGCATTCATTCCTGTACTGGTTTTCTGATCTCTTTTAAACGAAGACAGATATAATTCTTTAGCAAGTTCCAGATCGCGACAATGATGCGAATATTTCCATGATTCCTTAAAAATATGCCCGATGTTCGCGATAACGTCAGGTCTTCCTGTCTGCAAAAACGGGCTGGCAAGTAGAGACTCCACTGTAATCATCTCTTCTCCCGTCGCCTCATCCAAAACTGGACTTACGCCTAGTATAGGATAAAGCAATTTTCTTGACTCTTCCAATGCTCCCGTTTTTAATAAAACCAGAGAATACGCCTGTGCTATATTTACATTTTCAGGATGTTTTTGAAATGCTTTTTTCGCTATCATATGGGCTTTAAACATATGACCCGTAGCAATTAAGTTCGTAATTTCCTCCTCGATCTCGTCACTACTTTTGGCTAAATCCTGCTGCAAAGATTCTTCGTTTTCGTCATCCTCGAGATCTTCAAGTTTTACATTTTTCAAATTCTGATTGGTATCCCGATTGCCAATCGTTGACTTTGCAGAAGTATTCTTGGTTTTTACGGCTGCCTCCGATGTTTTGTCGGGAACTGTTTTCGATTCGATACCTTCACCCACTACTTTTCCATCATTCTCTTTATCCACTTTAGACCTCGTATCTTGCCATGAACTTATCTTAATGTAATAAAATTAATATTTGGTAAAACCCGACTAGAAATATCATTTTTCATGAATACTATTTGTGAGATTTTAAAAAAAATTTAACGATTAGGTCTTATCATAAACGAAAGAAGTTGTATGAATTTGGATACGATATGGAAAACAATGGTATATCGGCTCATAAGCCAGCAAAACTACTTATTATAGATGATAGTGAAAACGCGCGCTCTTTGCTTAAGAGGAGACTGGCGATGTATGGACATGAAGTTATAGCCGCAGCAAATCAAAAGGACGCGATAAAGGCTTTGCAGGACAATTCAGTGGATGTCATATTTTTAAACATGTTTTTAGATAACGAAAATTCATCTGCTTTTCTGCAAAAATTAAAAAGCAACGATAGTTACCAAAATATCCCAATAATTATGATTTCCAGTAACGACGATACGGAACTATTAGTAAAATGTATTGAAGCCGGTGCTGAAGATTATCTGGTGAAACCTTTAAATCAAACAATTTTACGTGCCCGCTTATCCAATTGTATTGCCAGAAAAGAAGCATATGATAAAGAGCTACAGTATTTGGCTCAAATCAAGCAAGGACAGAAACAAATTGCAGCCCAAGAAAAAATGGCATCAGTAGGTGTTCTTGCAACATCAATTTCTAATGAATTAAAAAACCCTCTGAATTTCGTTATAAATTTTGCAAATGTCAGCGCGGAAATATGTTCGGAATTAATCCAAGATTTAGAATCAAAAAAACTCTTTACGGATGAGCCGCAAAGAAAAATCCTCTCTAATTTGAGAAAATTTCAGAGCAACGTGTCTAAAATATCCAATTATGGAAGAAATGCTGATCAGATTATAAGGTTCATGTTGGATCAATCCAACACTGACAACAGTCAAAAACATCCAGCAAATGTAAATAAAATCATTGAACAGACTATAAATATGCTGATATCATCGTACAAGTCAAAGGGAACTACAAATTTACCTCGAATTTTAACGGACTTTCCAAAGAATGTACCTCATATTGTTCTTTCGGTTCAGGCATTCAGTAAGGTTATTTACAACATATTGGATAACGCTTTTTATTCCGTACAAAAAAAATACCCAAATCAAACTCTTTCTGAAGTAGTGATTTCCGTAAAAAATAATCCAACCGATATAGAAATCATCATAAGAGATAATGGAGTCGGAATAAACAGCGAGATTAAGAATAAAATTTTTGAACCTTTTTTTACGACCAAAAGCGGAGGAATGAATCCTGGACTCGGACTATCAACAGCCTTTGAAATTATCCAAGATTTAAAGGGAAGTATATCTGTTGATTCGCTGGAAGGAGAATTTGCAGAATTCAAAATAACTATCCCTAAAAAATAAAAATTGATAATAAAATTAATCATATATTAACAAAAAAATGCCAAACTATTGATGGTAAATGAGATCAACCTTTATAGGAAATTGAAAAGGAAATAAAAATGACACACAAATTACTATGGGAACCAACCAAAGAGAGAATCCAAAATAGCAATGCTGTTAAATTCATACAGCTTGTAAAAGATACTTACGGTTACAACGGAAAGACCTTCAATGATTTATGGAAATGGTCAGTTACCCATCCGAAAGAGTTTTGGAATGCCATATGGGATTTCGGAGGAGTTATAGGTGATAAAGGTGGAAGATTAGCCAATGATGCGGAAAAGTTTTGGGAATACAGATATTTTCCTGATGCAAAACTGAATTTCGCAGAAAATTTTCTTCAAAGACGAGATGATGGGCCGGCACTCATATTCTATTGCGAAGATAAAATTAAGAAGACCTATTCATGGAAACAATTGTACGAAACTGTAGCGCGACTGGCAGATGCTCTAAAGAAAGCCGGGGTGAAAGAAGGAGATGTTGTCAGCGGATATGTCGCCAATATGCCTGAAACCACGATGGCTGCATTGGCCACTATTAGTATCGGCGCGATCTGGTCATCGTGTTCTCCGGATTTTGGTGTACCAGGTGCCTTGGATAGATTTTCTCAGGTAAAACCGAAAATACTCTTTGCGGTTGACGGATATTATTACAAAAGCAAAGTCTTCAATAATGCAGAGAAAATCAAAAGTGTTGTGGATCAAGTTCCAAGTATTGAAAAAACGATCATTATCCCTCTTATAAATGCAGGATTGCCAGAAGGTTGCCGTACCGAGTCCGTACTGTTCGATGATTTTCTGACAAAGGGAGAGCTGCCGGAACTCACTTTCAAAAAGTACCCTTTTACTCACCCTATATACATATTGTTTACTTCAGGAACGACGGGCGTACCTAAGTGTATTGTCCATGGAGCGGGAGGAACTCTGTTGCAACACAAAAAAGAGCAACTCATACACTGCGATATTAAAAAAGATGATATGGTGTTCTACTTTACCACTTGCAGCTGGATGATGTGGAACTGGACGACCTCCATTCTCTCGCAGGGAGCGACGGTAATTCAATACGAAGGAAACCCGATGTATCCTAAAGCCGATGTATTGTTTGATATTGCGGACGAATGCGGCATGACATTCTTCGGAACGTCCGCAAAATATTTGGATACAATTTTAACTTTAAATATTGTTCCTTCGAAAACACACAAACTGAAAGAACTGAGAACCATCGGATCTACTGGATCTCCGCTGTGTAGCGAAGTTTGCGACTTCGTTTACCGAGACATAAAGAAAGATTTGCATCTCAATTCTTTCTCCGGTGGAACAGACATAGTTTCGTCTTTCTGTATGGGTAATCCGATTTCGCCTGTTTATTCGGGGGAAATGCAAGGATTCGGTTTGGGAATGAATGTTAAAGTTTATGATGAAAATCAGAACGAATTGCCTGTAGGTAAACAGGGTGAGCTAACTTGTGTCACCCCTTTTGCATCTCAACCTATCAAATTCTGGAATGATGAAAATAATAAAAGATTGATCAAAGCATATTTTGAAAAATTTGATAACTGCTGGTGCCACGGGGATTGGCTCGAAAGAACCGAACATGATGGTGTGTTTATTTCCGGACGAGCGGACGCGGTTTTGAATCCGTCGGGAGTAAGAATCGGAACAGCGGAAATTTATTCTCAGGTACAAAAAGTTGAAGAGGTAATCGAATGTTGCGCTGTCGGACAAAAGTGGAACAATGACGAAAGGATTATTTTGTTCGTAGTTTTGCGCGATGGAGTAAAATTAGACGATGATCTGAAAAACAAGATTAAGAAAGTCATTCGAGACAACGCAACACCAAGACACGTACCGAGCAAAATTATTCAGGTCAGCGGAGTACCAAAAACCCACAACGGAAAACTCATAGAGATCGCGGTGAAAAACGTAATTCACGGAATCGAAGTGGTCAACAAGGACTCAATCGAAAATCCTGAAATACTGGAGGAATTCAAAAACATACCAGAGCTCCAGTTTTGATGTAAAAATTTGAATTTTTAAAGCTTCACTTTTTTCGATATTCCTTGATAATATTGATAGGGTGAAACTTTATTTGAGGGTTTTATTCCGTCGAGACAAGTTAACGTATCCGTTTGAGATGAACCTGGTGAAGAATTATTTTCCTAAATAAGAAATCAGTTTTTGAAAATCTTCCACGGAAATTTCTTCTGCTCGCACTAAACGTGAATAACCTAAATCTTCTAAGATTTCTTCAATATTCTCTGCGTATTTTCGAAGAGTTTTGGCAAGCAGCTTTCTTCGATGCAAGAAGGCATCGTTCAGCACGGAAGAAAAAAAATTATAATCTTCCGTCACTTTTTTGGGCGTAAATTTCACCACTGTAGACTTAACCTTCGGCGGAGGTGTAAAACACCCTGGGTCCAAATCAAACACTTTTTCAACCTTGGATTTCCACTGGGTTAGTACAGATAACTTCCCATACGACTTTGTACTTGGCTTTGCGTAAAGCCTATCCGCAACTTCCTTCTGAAACATTAAAATCAATTTTTCGTACTTATCAAAATTTGCAAGCCACTTTGTAAGAAGAACAGTGGACACATTATACGGAAGATTCGAGATAATCACCTGCGGAGAAACTTCCTCCTCTCTCAACTTCAAGGCGTCTTTTTCTATGACTTCCAACTTTCCGTTGAATAACTCCGACAGCCCTCGCCAAACCTCCGCCCAACGTCTATCGATTTCTACAACGAACAATTTTTTTATCGGCCGTTTCAGAATCTCCAGAGTAATACCTCCGGGACCGGGTCCGACCTCCATTACAACTTTACCCGCAAGATCTCCTGCCGAAGCAACTATTTTCCGATTTATATTCGCATCAAAAAGAAAATTTTGCCCAAACTTCTTCGTCGTTCGATTTTGAAAGGTATCAAATACTTGCTTCGCAGTCAGTTGATCAGAGCTGTGAAACAAAGTCTGATGTTTTTCCATATCTTTTATCTAATTTTATGTCAGCTCTTTTCTTTAGCTCAGATAACTCTTTATCCGAGAAAATACTGAACTTTTCATTGATTTTCTGATTACGTATATCATCCAGCGTTGGCTCTGGAATCTTTTCTTCTCTTCGATCTAATACACAGAATACAAACAAAGCTTGTTCGTTCGATACAACTCGACTTAAACCATTAACAGGACAATGCTCAACCGCTTTTCGAACTTCAGGAGCCATAGCTTCCAAAATTCCTGATAACGGCTCTGAAACAAAACATCCGATCGTACGAGCTTGATCTATAAAAGCTTTTGCATTCGAATAACGACTCCTCAGCTGATTGATCAAAGACCGAGTATCCTGCCCATTTGCATATTCCGGACGAGGTACACCAACCTGAATGAAACGCAAATGAGTAATGCTATCCTTTCCTGCCTCTCTCTTATCCCGAAGTTGTAAGATATAAAATCCCCTGCTGTTCTGAACTACTCGAGATTCGCCAACTCTCATGGATTTCAAAGCAGAATATTCTTCACGCGAAAGTTGCCCTTCATATATCCACCCCAAATCTCCGCCGTTTCTAGCATCAGGACTTTTTGAAAATTTACGAGCCAACTCCCCAAATCTGGCGTTCTGTGCCAACATATGGTTAATCGTATATGCTCTGTCCTTAACCGCTTTTACGCTGCTGGAATCTGTGACAGGGAAAAACATTCTGGATACTAAAAATGATTCCTTTTTTTTGTTTTCTTTAATACCATCAAGAGTCGCAACTAACTCTCTTTCCGTTATGTTGACATTCTTTCCATATTTAGCTTTAACGTACTCTATCCACGATAAATTAACTCGAATGCTGTGCTTAAATGCTTTCAGATTTATACCTTTACTCACCAATAATTTTGAAAAGCTTTCGCTGCTCATGTTGTTACGTTTGGCAATGCTCGCAAAAGAGTCTTCAATATCATTCTCCGAAACCCAATCCACTTTGCCAGCGAACTTTTTCAACAATCCCCATTTTATCTCTTCGGTTATCATGCTTTTCAATATTTCTCTACGAAGCTCGGCACTGTCTTTCATACCGGAAGATAATATCGCCATCTTCACCTGATCATCCAAGTCCAAAGAGGTAATAATATTTCCGTTTACTATCGCAACGATACCCTCATATTTTATGGGCTGCTCCCAGTCCTTCGCATGGATATGATCCACAACCACTGCTCCACATCCACATAGCAATAGCAAAAACCTGTTCATATTCTCTCCGAAGCTTTAAAGTCTATCTGAATTATACTACAAAAGTACGATCAATTAAATATTTCGCTTTTGTTTCTTAATATTATTCGAAATTAATCTTTTATTTTCTTTTTATCTCTAAGATAAATTCTGAAGTAAAGAAGTGAAAACACAAAGAAGGAAGGAAAAGATGCTTTTCGATCATGAGTTAGCCTGGAAAGATCCAGCGGTTTATCAGGAAATTTACAATAATTCTATCGCAGAACCCGAAAAATTTTGGGAATATCATCGAAAAAAATTATTTCCGGAAAATTGTTATAACGCATCATATAACTGTATAGATCGACACGCCGAAAAGGATCCCAATAAAATTGCTATCGTTTGGTATGGAGATGAATATTGCGAAAGGAGGGAAATATCCTACGGGAAACTGTTGGAAATGACAAAAAAAATAGCATCTGAACTTATGCGCAGAGGAATACGAAAAGGAGACAGCGTCACAATTTGCATGCCGATGGTTCCGGAAAGCATAGCTGCAATGCTAGCATGCTGCCGTATCGGCGCTGTTCATAATGTCGTATTTTCCGGATTTTCAGCAACAGCGTTAAATGAGAGAATTTTCAGATCTTCTTCGAAAGTTGTTATCACTATAACCGGAAGCAATCGCGGAGGGAAATTCGTTCCGTCCCTAAAAAATGTTTTGACGGCAACAAAAGACCTGGATGTAGATGTTCTCCTCATCGACCATGTAGATGATTTTTCGATTGACGAACGTACGATAGAACCAATTGCAATGGACTACAACGACGACATGTTCACACTTTATACATCCGGATCGACAAAAGAACCAAAAAGAGTTTTTCATACTTGCGGTGGATATCAGTTATACTCAGCCATGACTTTCAAATATATATTCGATGTGAGGGAAGATGATGTTCATTTTTGCACTTCGGACATTGGTTGGATTACCGGACACAGTTATATAACGTATGCACCACTGTTTTTCGGATTAAAATTGGTTATATTTTCGGGAACTCCCATGTACCCGAGGGGCGGAAGATATTGGGAAATTATAGAGCAAGAAAAAGTAACCATTCTTTACTCTGCCCCCAGCGCAATCAGATGTTTGGCATCTCTCGGAGATGAAGTTTTGGATAATTACGATTTCTCAACTTTGCGAGTCTTAGGCTGTGTCGGAGAACCTATGAATGAAGCGGCATGGCAATGGTATTTCGATAATATCGGAAAAGGCAGATGCCCAATCATGGATACCTGGTGGCAAACCGAAACCGGTGGCATAATGCTGGCCCCTCTGTGCAATTTGGAACAAAAACCGTGTTTTGCTGCAAAACCGTTCTTCGGAATCGTCCCTGATATTAAGAATGATGAGCTGATAATCGCGAAAAAAAATTGGCCGGGATTATCTTCAAATTTCTCAAGAAATGATGGGAAAATTTATCACACGGGCGACAAGGCAATGCGAGATGCAGACGGAGATTTCAGAATTCTTGGGCGTATTGATGATGTCGTTAATATTTCCGGGCATCGTTTGGGAACTTCAGAAGTCGAAAGTGTCGTCAATGCTCTCGGAGAAATCGAAGAAAGTGCTGCGATAGGAATTCCGCATCGAATCAAAGGACAGGCGCTGTGTATTTTTGTGACCACCACTACCCCGCTCGATCAAGAAAAACAAGAAAGTGTTTCTCAGGAAATAACTTCGCGCATTCGACAGGATATTGGAGCTATCGCTAAACCTGATCGAGTTGTATTCATTCCCGAATTACCGAAAACACGTTCCGGAAAAATCAAAAGAAATATTCTCAAGGCAATCGGAGAAAAAAAGGAAATCGACTATAGATGCCCTGATCTTGAATCGGTAATCAATATCGAATGTGTAAAACAAATCGAAATGGCAATGCACAGCGCCGTGAAGCTATAATTGAATCCCCGATTTGCTCGGGGATTCTCTTGACGGATTTTACTATATACAATAGTAAGCCTTCATGGGTGTTTTGGCTAAACCGGAGAGCAGTTCGCAGAAACTTACAAACGGAGTAGGTTTTTGCTTTTGGGCGGAAAAGATATACCCTTGTCCGATGTCTGCTCCAGCTTCCGCGACACAGTCCAAAACTTCGGACGTTTCGATTCCTTCCGCAATCACCTTGCAACCTAAATCATGGGATACCTGCACGGCAAATTTCATTATGGACCTGGCTTTCTTACTGGACGGTGCCATCTGAACAAACTTTTGATCAATCTTCACAATATCAACCGGCAATTCCTGCAGAAAATTGAGAGTAGAATATTCCGTACCAAAATCATCCAGAGCTATTTTTACTCCACGTGAACGCAACAGTCCGAGATTCTTTTTTATCAGTTCTATAAATTCCGGATTAGTACTTTCATTTACCTCCAAAACTATATTTTTTCTTGAGATTTTCAGACAATCTAACTTGCTTAAAAAATCTTTTGCAAAATTCGGATCGATAGCGTCATTCGGAGTCATATTTACATACAACCGACTTTTGAAATTATAGTTCTGAAAAATAGATTCCACGATAGCTGTCGCGCTAGGAAATTCCGACAAAACTTCCTTTTGGTACAGTGCCTCATAACCCACCACGAACTCGTTTTTTAGAGAGACCAAGGGCTGTAAGCGAATTTTTTCTATCATAATTGCCTTCTTCCTATAAATAATTTAAAATATGCGATACACTATCATTACCGCAGAATTGTATATAATGGCATTTTGATAATTTATCAAGACCTTTCGAAAAATTTATTTAAATTTTTTGTAGTCAGCATAACGAACGACGGTCTTCCATGGCAGCATTGAGCGATATTTTCGGTAGATTCCATTTGGCGCAATAAAGAATTCATCTCGTCAATAGATAATTTCCGGCCTGCTCTCAGACTTCCATGACATGAAATAGTCGATAAAATCAGGTGAATCTTTTTCTCCAGAGAATAAACATCTCCCATTTGCTCGAGCTCGTCCGCAACATCATTGATTAGAGATTTTGCTTCACAGCTTCCTAAAATCGCGGGTAGAGCATTTACTATAATCACGTCTGAAGATAATTTCTCGTATACAATTCCAAATTTTGCGATCAAATCCGAATTTTTTTCCAGCAATTCGACTTGAACTTCGGATAAGGGACATATCTCCGGCAAAAGCAAATCCTGTGATTCCAATTTGGTGTCTTTTTTTAACTTTTCCAAAGTAATTCTTTCCGCCACGGCGTGCTGGTCTATCAGAATCAAATTATCATCATTCGCTGCCACTATGTATGTATTCGCAATCTGATAGAGGGCTGTACCAAAATGAATTTTACTTACCAAATCCTCATTTGATCTCTCCAAAATCTCAGGAAGCGGATTTTCAATAACATCGAATTTCGGCGTCTGCTGTTGCGAATTTATATCGGACTTCGACAGACTTTTGTTTTTCTGAAGAGCAAATATCCCCGAACTATACAACTTTTGCTTATTCTCATAATTCGAGAAACACCGCTGCGAAACTCCCTGATTTTTAGAAATTCCCTGACTTCGAGCAACATTCCATGTCGGCGCCATCTTGGAATCTCTCAGGTTCGTAATAGATGCTTCCGCAGAAGCCTCGGAAAATCCATCGTTCGAGCCATTCGATTCCGTTTTGCTTTGGGAATTAAATATACCATTGACGATTTCTGTGGAAGGTCGTGAAGCGCCATAAGCTGCAATTAATTTTTTCAGTGCAGAGACCAAAAAACCCCTAACCATTTCGCTTTCCTTGAACCTTATTTCCGTTTTCGCTGGATGCGCATTGACATCAACCTCGTCATGCGGCATATCCAGAAACAATATTGCAACAGGAAATCTTCCGGGATGTATGACCCCCGAATAGGCTGACTTCAAAACCGAAGCAAAAATTTTGTCCTTGACGAATCGATTATTTACAAAGAAGTATTGGTAGCTGGATGACGACTTGTTAAAAGTCGGCACTCCGATAAACCCGTAAAGAGAATATTTTCCTTTTTCGATTTTTACCTCAAAGAGATTCTCCGCAAATTCTTCACCGAAAATATCTTTAATTCTTTGAAGCAAATTATCGACAGATTCATATGATAACTTTTTTCTATCATTGTCATACAAAGAAAATGAAACTTTTCTAAAGGATAGGGCCATTCGTTTTAATGTTTGGCGACAAGCCTCATTTTCGGAATTATCGGATTTCAAAAATTTAAGACGTGCAGGCGTAGCGTAGAACAGGTCTCGTACCGTGACAGTCGTTCCCTTCGTCCTGGAATCGGGCTCCAACTCAAGATTCCCCTCCCCTTCGGTGTTGAGACGCCAAGCCTCTCCGTTGTCGTTGTCGGAAGAAGTAATTGAAACTCGAGCAATGGACACCATGGACGGCAGAGCCTCTCCGCGAAATCCGAAGGTGTGGATATTGAATAAATTTTCATCCGATAGTTTCGATGTAGCATGACTCAATATACAGAGCTTTAGCGAATCTTTGTCCATACCGAAGCCATTGTCGCTGACGGAAATCAAACTTTTACCAGCGTCCTCGAGCCTGATTTCAACTTCCGTCGCTCCAGCATCTATCGCATTTTCAACTAGCTCCTTTATAACCGATGCAGGGCGCTCTATCACCTCCCCCGCAGCGATTTGATTAATCAGATTTTGAGATAATACCTTTATCATATTCCCTATCTCGGCTGCATGATCAATGATATCAAGAATTTCTCAGATTACAAACTCAACTTTTTTTTCAGGTGTATTCTTTTTTAAAATTATTCGAATACCGATTCTATAAACTCTTCCACAGAAATCAGCCCATAGATAACCTGATATGTTTTCATGAAAATTTTCGTAGAACAACTTAGATTTGGAACAAATTTAGCCGAAAATACTCCCTCCGCTAGCGGTCCATTCCAAGCTTGCAGAGAACCTCCGTCAGCAAGAAACTTTCCGAAAGACATATTGCGAGACTGCAAACTCGAGCAAGTCAGGATAACGTCTCCCAGGGCCCCCACTTTTGTAAAGGTTTCCGCGCACCCTCTAAAAGATTCGGCTATTTTCGTCATCTCTTGAATTCCTTCAACCATGAATCGCGCAGCCGCACTTTGTCCGAGATTTTTTCCGTGCAAAATTCCGCAACCTATTGCCAAAACATTCTTCAATGCCCCGGCAACCTGTAACCCGATTATGTCCTCAATTGGCTCTATTTTGAAATTCTTCGAGCTTAATTTTTTAGAAAGTTCCGAGCATTTCTCAAAATTCTTTCCTGCCAAATTAACCTTCGCCGGAAGATTCACGGAAATTTCAGCAGCAAACGAAGGCCCAGATAGAAGAAAAATCTCATTTGATAAATAACCTTCAACGGAGTCAGAAAGCAGCCGCTTGTTTTCCAAATCGAACCCTTTTGAGCATAAAACAACAGGTATTGCAGGATCTTTCACATATTCGCAAGTTTGCTTTACAAAATTCGCCGGCACCGCAAGAAAAATCACCTCGGAATCACGCAGGCAGGACTCATCGTCTGTATAAACAATATTTTCGGCAAGAACAACTTTCGGCAACGACACCGAATTTTCGTGATTTCGATTAACAGAATCGACTATCTGAGAATTTTTCTCAACGACCACAACTTTTTCCGATACTCGACTGAAGCACTCAGCCAAAGCGGTTCCGTAACACCCTCCGCCGACAATCCCGATTTTTTTCAAAGCTATCCTCCGAACTCTCCCGAATCTTTTAACATTTTTGCAAAAACCGTTCAACTGTTCGAAAGCCTTTTACTGCAACATAAACATCATGAAAAACAAAACATATGCCTGTTTACCATTTAATAACAACTTGAATGTAAAATACTAAACAGAGGTAATGAGAATTAATTATGACGAAAATAGAATTAAGCAGATTGAAAGAAATCAGTGATTTGAGATCAGTCTGGCCGCATGAGGCTTCGGATTTCACCCCTTGGTTGGCTCAGGAAAAAAATATCGAATATCTTGCCAATGTTATAGGTTTAGAAATCACTGTCGAGGAGAAAGAATCTTCAGTAGGAGAGTTTTCCGCGGATATTTTGGCGAAAGAAACAGGAACTGATCGTAAAATTATTATCGAAAATCAGCTTGAAAATACTAATCACGATCACCTTGGAAAAATTATTACCTACGCCGCAGGAAAAAATGCCAGTTATGTCGTTTGGATAGTGAAACATGCTCGAGAGGAACACAAAGCGGCGGTTGAATGGCTGAATGAGAATACAACCGATGATATTGGTTTCTTTCTCTGCGAAATTAAGTTATATCAAATTGACGATTCAAAAATTGCCCCGATGTTTGTTGCTGTTTCTACTCCAAACGGTTGGAAAAAAGAGCAAAAGCGCTTGGAAAGTAGTGAAACGTCCAAGAGCAAACAAGATTATGAGAAATTTTGGAATGCTTTTTGTGACTACGCATGGAAAAATCAAGAATTTGCAAAAGCTTTTCGTAAACGTCAAGCGAAACCTAACCTTGGCTATTCATTATCAATCGGTACCAGCGAAGCATATATAAATTTGATTAGGTTCATTAAGAAAAATACTATACGTGCGCAACTTAATATCCCAAATAATAAAAATATATTCGATCAATTATATGTTCATAAAGATGAAATAGAAGAAGAAACAGGAATTAAATTTGATTGGCTCCGAATGAATAATAAAAAAAGAAGTATTATCTGGATAAAAGAGAATTTTATGTTTCATGAAGGTGACGATTTATCAAAAGGATTCGATTGGCTAATGAACGCCGCAATGAAAATAAAAACAGTTTTCATGAAGTATATGTAAAAAATCACCTCCGATTTTCAGAAAAATACAGCTTGATTATGCAGATGACTTAGGGTATGTTCTAAACGGTTTTGGGTGATTAGCTCAGTGGTAGAGCATCTCGTTTACACCGAGGGGGTCAGCAGTTCAAACCTGTTATCACCCACCAATTGTGCGCCCGTAGCCCAACTGGATAGAGCGTCAGACTACGGATCTGAAGATTGAGGGTTCGAATCCTTCCGGGCGCACCATGTAACTCAAGAGATGTTGGTTTGTTCGAAAGTTTTATACGAGAGTTTGGTTATTACGCGGTTTTCCTTTTTGCCTGTATTGAGGGAGAACTTGCTGTTCTGACTGCAGGTTTTTTGTGCCGTCAGGGGCTGATGACATTACAAGGGGTCATTTTTGCCGCTTTTCTCGGCACTATGATCACTGAACAAGTCCTATATTTCGTCGGCAGAATTTATGGAATAAAATTAATTGAAAAATATCCGAAAATAAAAGAAAAATCCGGGAAAGTTCTCGAATTTTTGAGAAAATATGATTCAGCGTTTATTTTCGGGTGTAGATTTGTCTACGGAATTCGGAATATCAGTCCCATTATGATTGGAGCTGCCAATATTCCCCCGTTAAAATACTCTGCCTTGAACATCCCAGCGGCATTTGTGTGGGCGGTGATTGTTGCTGGCGTTGGGTATATGTTTGCTAACGTATTGGAAAAAGCGAAAGACAATTTACAATACGTACAATACGCAGCATTGGCTATCCTGTTGAGCGCACTGTTTTACTTTATCAACAAGAGAAGACGAAAAAGAAAACTCAAAAATCAGAAGGAAGAGTAGTTAAAACTTTGAATACTTCGCATCCCTGATCAATATTCGACCTTGTTTCTTTGCTCAACTAATTTCTCTATCGAGGAAGAAGCCAAGTTTTTCAAATGCTTTCGGGTATTTCGGGAGATTTTAACTTTTTCACTTCCGACCTCAATTGTCGCAGATTGTAGTCCGTTAATGAAATCATTCGCTTTCCCTATGTTGTCTATCAACTGCTGCTTCGAAAGGGTTGCACAATCCATCAGGCAGTCCTTTGAAAAGCTCTGTGATTGATTTTCCAACTCAAGCACTTGGTTATATATCTGTTGAGCGGTTTCTATTTCTTTATTTAAGAAGAAATCAGGACTGAAATAATCAGGTCCGTCCTCTGGAGAAAAATCGTTTCCGAGGTTGCTGTATTCCACAATACTTTTCAGATTGTGCGCAATATCCAGACATTCAGACATTTTTTGAATGCTTAAATGAATAAAAACGTCAGAATTCAAAAGCCTACCCAACTTTGTAACCCTATCTGAAAATTTTTCGTTTTCGTGATCACAATAAAGCCAAGCTACGCTGTCTAACAAAGAATCCAGTTTTTTTCTAAATTGATCCGCCGGTATCGTATTAGGTTGCACTCGCAAAAATGACAACACAGTGTAATAGATTTCCAATAAATTTTTATCGGTGATTTCTTTTTTCTGTACGGAGAGATAATCATAAACCTTTTGTGCTTCGATATTTTCTAATATGCTTATTTCCTTTTTCAGATCCGCAATATTTTTCTCTATTACGGACGAGCTCGGAGGATTCGAAATATATGAAATCGGCTCAGGTTTTACCGGAAGATCAGAGGGCTTCGCTCCCCAAAAGAATATTTTTACAACTAATATTATTAACAGCAGAACAACACCCGCTATACCTAATTTCTTTAACATTTCTATCTCCGACTTTTTAGCATTATCTCATCTCTTAGTTAAATAAAGGTTAATTGGCTCTAGAAAGAATTTCTAACATGGTTTAGAATTGAACTGTTTGTTTCAGTAAGGAGCTAGCATGGCGGCGGAAGAGAATTCAATTTTCGATGAAATTAATGAAGAGCTAAAACATGACGAAGTTCTGAAATTTTTGAAAAAGCATCAGAATGTAATTTCGTGGGTTGTTATCTTGATGATCGCCGGAATAGTCGGTCATTCTGCGTGGTACTCCAATAAGAAAAAACGATTAGAAGTCGCGACTATCAGTCTGCAAGATGAAATCTATTCATCCGCAATGAAGAGTCAGGCCGGAATAAAAAAGAGTAAGGCTGCCCTGGAAAATTTGGTGAAGAATGCTCCGTCTGAGCTGGTTCCGCTGGTATCTCTTATCAAAACGGGTCGTGAAATCACAACAGCAGAGGACAAGCAGGAAGCAGCCAAGCAGCTGTTGGAATTATCAGAAAGAAGAGGAGTGGACATCGTTTGGCGGGACTTTGCTGCATTGATGTATGTCTCATATAAATTGGAATCCAGCGATAAGTTGTTGGAACGTTTGGAAAAGCTGGCACAGGATGATCGTCCGTTCAGGTTTACGGCAATGGAAAAAATCGCTATGATCCGCGCCGAGCAGAAGGAATATGATAAAGCCGTCGAGGTTTTAAAGAAGATAACCGAAAACAAAGAGGCGCCAGACTCAATGAAAAAAAGAATAACAAAGGTGATTAATTACATAGAAAATCATAAGGGTGATCCTGAAGCGCTAGCGCTTGATGGCGCCAATATCGGTAATGTGTCTGGTAGTAAGAGTAAGTAAATTCGGAGGTAATTAGATGAAGAAGGTTGTTGTTTTTTCGTTTTTAGGATTGGTTTTGGCGGGTTGTACCAGCAAGGAGCCATTGGAGGGGGTTCGAAAGGATATCATTCTTTCTGAGGTTCAGAGAGATGAACGCGATAGTAGTTCGGTTGTTCTGGATCAAACCTCTGTAAAGTTGAGCAAGAACTTGAATTTGCGCTGGTCAAATGATATGAAATATGGATCTTCAAAATCGCTTAGGATGGCATCTTCCGCAGTAACAGGAAACGGTAAAGTGTTTTGCATTGATGCCGGGGGGCTGGTTTACGCCTTCGACGCAAAAAGCGGGAAAAAGCTCTGGGAAAAAACAACCACAATCAAAGGAAAGGATGGGCAAGTAGGCGGAGCCCTGTCCTACAGTGACGGAAAGTTAATTGTTACCTCTAGCTTTTCGGAAGCTTTCGCTTTTGATGAGAGAAACGGAGAAATGTTGTGGAGAATAAAACTTCCTGCTTGTTGTAAAGGCGACGGAATTACAATTTCCGACGAAAAAGTCTACTTACTCTGCGATAACAGTAGCTTGCAAGTGGTGGATATACACGACGGCAAATTACTTTGGTCTCACTCGGGTATGATGATGGATACAACCTATATGGGAAGTGCTGGAGTCGTAGTTAAAGACGACGTCGTTTACTTGTCCTATCCGTCGGGAGAGGTATTTGCTTTGCTGAGCAATGGCTCTGTGCTTTGGAGCGCCATGCTTTCCAAATTTTCGTTTATAAATGCGGGAGAATCTTTTTCACACCCAAGGGCATGCCCGATTATAAAAGACAATCTGATCTATTTTACCAGTGCAAATCAGCGAATCACTGCGTTTGATATCGGAAGCGGAAATATCATCTGGAAAAGGGATTTCGGAGGATTAGAATCTCCATTAGTTAGCGGAAACAGTATATTCGTAATCGACTCTTCAATGGGGCTGGTTTGCCTTAACAAAGATAACGGAAAAATCAGATGGACTCGCCCGCTCAAGACGGAAGATAGTAGCTCATTCAGTTGGTTCGGTAAATCAGAATCTTTCATTGAATGGTTTGGACCGATTCAATCCAGTAATGATCTTGTAGTGATAGCGTCTAATGGAACCGTAGCAACGATTTCCGCAGAGGATGGAAGCATAAAGTCGTACAAGCGCTTGGATAACTTTGGTCAAGGGATAACCGCACGCCCGATCGTTTCAGAAAATACGTTGTATTTTATATCGAGCGACGGGACTGTATTCGCTTACAAGTGATTTAATATAAAAAAACAGAAATTTATTATTTCAGTAATATTTTAATTCCAGGGGAGTTGTTTTTTTATTTCCTGTCGATTGTTTGATACTCCCATTTATAGTTTCTTTCGGATTTTTTGACATTTTCTTGGATTTATGATAAATTTTACATAGATAGAGTAGTGAGAAAATGACAGTTGAGACAAAAGGAGAAAATCTGATTTTAAGCGGAGATCTGACCGAAAATTTTTTCGTGTCCGATGCCATCCAATCTCTGAAAAACGAGAAACGTTTAGTTATACAAAACGGTGGTATTTCCGATTGGAATCAAGAGTCAGTTGTTATTTTGTATTTAGGGCTCAGTCAGTTACCTGCTTCAACAGATTTACAAATGAAAAATCTGCCGGAGGGAATGAGGCATTTGTTGAATTTGGCTTTAAAAACATCCTACACAGACAAAAAATGCGATCTTCCGAAAGAAGACTTTTTTGAACGTTGGGGACGCAGAGGAATTGCTGTTTCTCGCAGTATCAAATCAGGTTTCAAATTTCTCGTTAAAATGATTGCAGCTTGGGAACGGCAAATTATAGGCAAGGCTATCTATCGAAGAAAAGATTTTCTGATTGCCTTGGAAGATTGCGGTCCCAAAGCGGTCATGATTGTTTCCTTGATTAGTTTCATGGTCGGATTAATTTTAGCTTTTGTCGGCGCGCTGCAATTGAAAACTTTCGGCGCTCAGATATATGTAGCGAGTTTGGTCACCATCGGTATGACGCGCATTATGGGAGCCGTTATGACCGGAGTTATAATGGCCGGTCGTACGGGCGCCTCTTACGCCGCGACAATCGGAACCATGCAGGTCAATGAGGAGTTAGATGCTTTACAAACCATGGGAATTTCGCGAATTGATTTTCTGGGATTGCCTCGAATGAACGCCTTACTAATGTCCATGCCGATTTTGGTTTTAATCTCGGATTTCGTGGGAATTTTTGGAGGCTGTTTTGTTTGCGTTTTTCTGTGGGAAATTCCACTAAGCGAATATATCCGTTATTGCACGATGGCGTTTAGCTTACAAAATTTTTTGGTTGGTGTTTTTCACGGATTCATTTTCGGATTAGTGATCACATTGTGCGGATGTTACTTCGGTATGACCTGCGGCCGTAATGCAGACAGCGTGGGTAAAGCAACGACGAATGCCGTCGTCTACTCGATCGTATGGATGATAATAATGACGGGAATCATCACTTTGATTTGCGAGGGACTTGGCATATGACTTCTCCGATTATTAAAGCTCAAAATTTAAGCATCGGATACGATAACCGCGTTATCATGAACCGATTATGTTTCGAGGTAAAACAGGGAGACATTTTCATAATAATGGGAGGATCAGGATGCGGTAAAAGTACTTTGCTCCGCACAATTATCGGATTATTACCGGCTCTGAATGGCCATGTTTTCATAAATGAAATCGATATAGTAACTGCTACCGAAAAGAAAAAGAAACACTTAGTTACTCAATGCGGAATTTTATATCAGAGCGGTGCTCTTTTCAGTTCGATGAGCTTATTCGAAAATGTCGCTCTGCCTTTGGAACAATATACTTCTTATTCGGCAAAAAAAATTCGTGAAATAGTAAGATTCAAGTTGGCGTTAGTCGGGCTAGCGGGATTTGAGGATTTCTATCCGTCGGAAATCAGCGGAGGAATGAGGAAACGAGCGGGTTTGGCGCGGGCTTTGGCTTTGGATCCAGAGATTGTTTTCTTCGATGAGCCGTCGGCCGGACTTGATCCTGTCAATTCTAAACATTTGGATGATCTGATTTTAGAAATAAACAAAATTTTAGGCACGACTATCGTTGTGGTAACCCATGAATTATCATCTCTGTTCAACATCGGAAAGAACAGTATTTTCCTGGACGGTTCCATAAAAACAATTTCGGCAAGAGGAAATCCGAATGATTTATTGAAAAATCCGCCGAACGAAAGAGTATTAGCATTTTTAACTAGAGGTATATCAAATGAAAAAAAGTCCTAATAAACGCCTGATAGGTATTTTTTTGATAGCTGGAATAATTTTCTTTGGACTGATCATAGGACAGATAATTTGGGACAAGTACGCATCCTCCAAAAAAAATATCTTCGTAATGTATTTTGAAGAATCACTCCAAGGTCTCAGTCAAGGAGCTCCAATTGTGTTTCAGGGAGTAGAGATAGGCAAGGTCGTTAATATAAAACTAATTGCAAATCCAAGTGAACTAAAATTTCGGATACCGGTCTATGGCAATTTCAAATCCAAGGACTTTTTATCTCACAACGATGGATGGAATTTATGGAACAGTCCGAATTTATTGGAAGAATTAGTAAAACGTGGGCTACGCGCTCGCCTAACGACACAAAATTATCTGACCGGGCAACTCATGATCGAATTGGTTATGCTTCCGGAAAGTAAAAATAAAAAATCTGATAATCAAGAAGAGGATTTTCAAGAAATCCCGACGGTACTATCAAGAACAGGTGTTATCACGAAAAGACTGGATAATATAAATATAAAATCGATGATTAACAGAATTGATAAAGTTTGGAGCGTCCTGGAGAAGGAAATTCCGGAGGTATTGCCGGCTTTAACTTCTAGCGCCAAAAATCTGAGTAATTTATTGACAAAATTTTCGGCCAGAAGTGAAGAAACGCTCAGCAATGCAAATAAAATGATGCAGGACATTTCGGATACATCCCGATCTGTCCAAAATTTAACGGATTATCTGGAAAGGCATCCGGAATCTTTATTGAGGGGAAAAAATTAAAATAAGAGGAAGGAAATGAAGAAAAATAGTTTAGCCATTGCAATATGTTTTTTGATATCAGGTTGTATCCCCGGAGGAACCAGTCAAAGCTCAAAATTTTATAACACAACATCAGAAATAGATTCGGTTTTATCGAGCACATACTCAAATTCTGTCGCAGTTTTCCGAGTTCAAATGCCGAAATTCATGGACAAACCTCAGATCATCAGCCGAAATAAGAAAGATGTTCAAATTTTCGTTTCGGAATATAATCGCTGGGTCGAGCCTCTTTCTGTTCTATATACTCGAACTTTGACAGAAAATCTTAATGCACTGCTGCCGAATGCTCTCATCGATATGACATCGGGGAATCATTCATCAAGTCGGTGTGTATTTGTTGACATAGTGAAATTAGATACATTATGGAACCATAAAGTTATTTTGGACACTTGGTACACAATAAAAACGGACAAAGATGAGGTAGTCGTTCGTCGCAAGTTTTCAGACTCAATTCCTTTGAAAAACAGTTATACGGATTTGGTGAAAGCTCATAGCAAATTGCTCGGAAATTTAAGCAAATCGATTGCCGATTCTTTGGTAAAAGACGATAAAAATTAAATGAAACCAAAGCGACATCGAACAGTGATTACCTCTCATTCAGTCACTCTTCGACAACGAATTCTCTTCCTGAAAAGTGCGTGAAAAACTACTTTTTTCCTTTCTTATTGAAAGATCCGAGTTCTTTATCGAATTTAAAAATGAATTCCTCGATTTTTGGGGCGACAAATGCCCTCCATTTACTTCCGGAGAATACACCGTAATGCCCTACTCCCGGCTGCAAATAATGATCATGCATTTCTGCTGGCAAGTTAGAGCATAATCCGTGAGCAGCATAACTTTGTCCCGGCGCGGAAATGTCATCTTTTTCTCCTTCCACGGTTAGCAACGGACAGTGCTTTATTTTCTTCAAATCGATTGTACGCCCTCTGTACTTCATAACTCCGCGCGGAAGTTCATAGGTCTGGAACACCTTTTCGACCGTCTGCAGATAATAAACGTCGTCCATATCCAGCACAGACAAATACTCGTCATAGAACTCTGCATGTTTCTTTATTCCCGCAAGATTATTAAGAATCTTATCCTCTAAAAACTGGATATGAGCCCTGTAATGAGAATCCGGATTCATGCTAATAAACGCCGTGATTTGGATGAATCCCGGATAAACTCTGCGCCCTGCTCCAATGTGTCCCTCAGGAACCGTCGTTAGGAAATTTCTCTCGAACCATGATAACGGATAGCTTTCCGCCAACTCGTTAACCTGGGTTTTCTTTACTCTAGGATCGATCGGTCCACCCATCGGAACTATGCTCGCAGGCATACACGGGTCGTTATCTTCGTCCATAATCGCAGCAAGTGCCATAATCTGGACAGCTGGCTGACATACCGCCATTACGTGAGTATTCGGTCCGATATGATGCATGAAATCGATCAGATACGAAAGATAAGTATCCAAATCAAAACTTCCTGCCGACAGAGGAACATCTCTCATACTCTTCCAGTCTGTGATGTAAACCTCGCACTTCTGCAACATCCTTTTAACAGTGTCTCGCTGAAGTGTCGCAAAATGCCCAGACACAGGAGATATAATCAAAACTTTCGGTTCTTTTGCCTCCACTCCGGCTTTTTTGAATCTCAACAAATTACAAAAATCTTTTTTTAAAACAGTTGTCTGATAAACTGGATACTCCTTGTCTTCAACCATCACCGAATCTATATTGAACTCCGGCTTCTTAACATATCTGCTGGTGCGAAGAAACATATCAGCTAGCCCTTCGGCAAAACGCCCCGCTCCGAATTCCATTGCAAACGGATTCTTTCTCAAGGAAGACCGAAATATTTGTGCAAGTCTTCTGTATGGCTCTAATAAGTACGAAGCCGTATCATATGCTGTATACATAGGTTATCCTCACTGTTTGTTATTATTGTGGATAAAAATTGTTAATTTACAGTTAATATTTCAAAAATAAATATGAATTACTTTGAAAATATTTTATAATTGTATTGGGAGGGATGTGATTCTATGAAGTTAAAGTTTTTTCCTTTGTTGTTGATTCCTGCGTGTATGTCAACTCCAGAGGATCCTGATCCGCATAGATGTTTCAATGAGGCAATGTTGGATGTAAATCTTTCCCTTGATGATCATGTGTTGAAGCCAGCATCTCATGTTTACGGAAGTGTGACCAATGAACCCGTACGCATGATGTTTTCGAACTTTCTTGATAATTTAAATGAGCCATTTTATTTGGTGAATTATACAATACAGGTCGACAGCGAAAATATGGCATCTTCGTTTTTCAGATTTCTGGTTAACTCGACAATCGGATTTTTTGGACTTTTCGACATTGCCGAGCTGATGGGAGTTCCAAAGCATTCCACCGGGTACAAAGAGACACTGCACAAGATGGAAGTCCCTCACGGAGATTATATCGTGCTGCCTGTGTTCGGATTTTCCTCGACCCGTGACACAATCGCTGAGCCGGTCTCCTGGTTTGCTGATCCTGTTAGTTATGTCATCGGATGGCCGTGGGCCGTTTCAAAATCAGCTCTGCAAATGGTAATCGATCGACATGAAAATTCAGAAATGATCGATTCTATGATAGCTGAATCCGAGGATCTTTACGCCAAAACTCGCAGTATATATCTGCAAAAATACGGAAATGGAGAAGATGATTCTTCCGAGAACGAAGGGCCGTCTCCCGACGATTAAGAAAGAAAATTGATTTTTCTGAATTTGGTCGTATTTTAACTTTCTCACAGAAAGATTGGTATTTGTTGTTTTTGCTACTGTCTTCCACCGCCGCAATCTCTGCCAGAAATTAGTTCTTTCACTCCACTTCAGAAAAATTTTGTTGACTTTGCTCGTTCAATATATTAAAAAGATCTCAATGTCCCCGTCGTCTAGAGGCCTAGGACACCGCCCTTTCACGGCGGCAACACGAGTTCGAATCTCGTCGGGGACGCCAGGTTTCTGTTTTTATCGATCTTGTTTTGTATCTTGTCGTCTATTGAGTTCCTCAAATTTCAGTATATAATAATCTTAGTTAGTTTGAGTAAGTCTTGAAAAAACTGCTCAGAGCTGAACTTAAAAAGGGGTACTTTAGGGGGTACTTTTTCGATAATCAAACGGGGGTAGATATAATGTTAACAGAGTTGCAATGTAAGAACTTTCAACCACAAGATAAAAGTTACAAAAAATTTGATAGTGGGGGTATGTTTTTATTGATAAAACCCAACGGGAATAAATATTGGCATCTAAAATATAAGTACGCAGGAAAAGAGAAACTAGTATCATTAGGGGTATATCCAGGGATATCTTTGAAAGAAGCTCGGAAAAAGAGAGACGAACTAAAAGTAAAAATCTCAGAAAATGTTGATCCAGTTCAAGAGAAAAGGCAAGCTAAGAACGAATTAATAGAAAATGTTGCAAATACTTTTGAAAATATCGCTTTGGAGTGGCACAAGAAAAAATGGGAAGATTCGACGTCAAAAAATGCAAAATTGGAGCTTAGCAGATTGAGGCGAAATGCTTTTCCTGATCTTGGAGCAATACCTATCAGGAAGATAACCGCCAAGCAATTAATTGATACTATTCAAAAGATAGAAAAACGCGGTGTTTTAACAGAAGCGAAGAAAACAAGAGGAATTATCGGACAAATTTTTCGATATGCGATAGCAACAAAGAGAGCAGACCATGATTTAATAGCGGATACAAGAGGAGCTTATAAGCAGCCAAAAGAAAAGCATCATCCTAATTTTTCAGAGAAAGAATTAAAAGAATTTTTGCAGAATTTCAGTAATTTTAAGGGAACGGTTACGACAAAATTAGCACTGAAGTTTTTGATACTAACATTTGTGAGAAGTGGCGAGTTGAGGGGCGCACGTTGGGAAGAGTTTAATTTTGAAAAGAACGAATGGCGCATTCCTGCCGAGCGCATGAAGATGAAGGAGCAACACATTGTGCCGTTATCAAAGCAAGCTCTCGAGGTGTTAGATGAGGCGAAAAAATACTCAAGTAACGGTGGGCAAGAAGGATTAGTTTTTCCGTCCGTTATGAATCCAACAAAAGGAATGAGCGACAATACTCTTTCCAAGGCTTTCAGAGATCAGGGATATCAGGGAAAAGCAACGCCTCACGGAATGAGGGCAACAGCATCGACTATATTAAATGAGAACGGATTTAAACCTGACGTTATTGAAAGGCAATTAGCTCATTGCGAGCGAAACAAAGTGCGAGCAAGTTATAATCATGCTCAGTATTTACAAGAGCGCCGAGAAATGATGAACTGGTGGGGTGATTTTGTTGAAAAGTTGGGGGAGAAATAATGCAGGGCGATATCTTTATACAAGATATGACAGAAGATGATAGGAAAAGCATAAATGATTACAGATTAAAACATCCTGATTTGGAAGGAAAATGGATGCAATACAGATATGCAGAAAAAATCCCTCTTAATGATATTAATTCAATAATGGAGCCAACCCCTATTATTCGAGGAATGATCGCTTTTGCCAATGCGCATATAGGAGAGGAAGACAGTATACAAAAGTCTTTAGAGGATGGTTCTTCGGCTAATTATTTTATTACACCGCAAAACCCTGAAAAAGATTTGATAATGTTGATTAAACAAGAATTGGATTTAGAAGTTATAAACGGAGAAAAATATGTACGCATATTCGATTTCATTAATTGGATTGAAGCCAAAAAGAGCTCAGATCAAACTTTTGTCTATGAAATAAAAAAAAACTTTCTCGAGTATTACAAAAAACATCATAAAACTGTAAAGACATATGAAGAAATAGAAAGTGAAAACTTAAAGTATAAAGACGAAAATTTTGAGTTAAAAAGAAGATTAGAGAAGTTTATAGATCCCCTTAAAACTAAAAAGAAACAGCTTATTCAACAATTCGCTAAAGAAATATTCACGAATGCACAAAGCTTTCATATTAGCTTGACACCGACCCAGGTTACTCACATGTTTTTGAAATTGAATGGATTTAGAATAAAGCTGTCTGGAAGGAAAAAATTAATAATAGATAAAAAGAAACGAGTATTAATTGGAATTTCATTTTCTTCTGTCAGAAACTATGTAGAAGAAACTAAGTTATTTTCATCAGGAAAAAGCGGAAAGTTAAGTAGTGATAGACAAACTGCAATTGAAACATTTTCTTCAAAAATACTTTCTTTGCAAAAATACCAGAATATAAAGAGTGAAGTAGAACAAATGAAAACGGAGTTATTAGCGAAAGACCCTCATTAACACCGAAACTTATCTATTAACTCAAACACAAATTAAAATTTAATTGCATTTAAATATTATGTTTTCTCAAATTTGAGCACAAACTAATATTTATTTCATTTTAAATTTAAATTTTAAATTCAATTAAAACTAAAAAATTACCTATTTATCAATCACGTGTAATTATGAAATCAGAAGATGCACGATGGTCGCGTATCATTTTGGCAAAATGAAAGGAGAAGGAAATGCCAAATATAAATTCTAAATTAAATCGATTTTTGAGACTTCCGCAAGTGTTGGAGCTAATTCCAATAGGAAGATCGACCCTATGGGCAAAAATCAAAAGAGGAGAATTCCCGAAACCGGAGAAACTGAGTGCCAAAATAGCTGTTTGGAGAGAATCCGATATACAGGCATACATAAATGGCAATCACAATTCTTCAGAGAATGAGGAGGTGTGTAATGGCTGATTTTAGAAATATAAAAGAGAAATATCGGGAGAATCCTCTACCTATTTTGAGGGAACTCGTTGGGCAAGGAAGAATTAAGGGTAGCGATTACGTTGCCCTCAACCCGAGGAGAAAAGATAGTAAACTGGGTTCGTTCAGAATCGACATCAACACGGGGCGATTCCATGATTTCGCAACTGGAGACAGGGGCGGTAGTGTTATTGATCTTGCGGCTTTCGTTTATAATTGCGAAATAGTCGAGGCAGCCCAACGTCTGGAGAGTCTTTTTCCTTTCTTAGCCCGTCAACCGCTTGCGGTTCAAGGAACACTTGCTAAGAAGAAAGAAGTTGATATTCGCTATATTTGGAGAAAATCGATAATCGCTGAGCATGATTATCTGAAAAATAAGAAGATTTTGTTGGGAAATGCTTTGGTAAACAACTACAGGGGACAAAGCCGTTTAGTAATACCACTGACAGACTTTATTCCCTCAAATCACAGTGGGTTTATCATAAAAACGCTTCAGTTTATAGATAAGGACGGAAACAAACGCTTTTCGGGATCATTCAGAGGTATGTTTCACATAGCGTCGGATTTCGATAATTCAAAGGATACTATAGTGATATGCGAAGGCTACGCGACAGCGCGAAGTATTGCCGAATCTACGGACTTTTATGTTGTAGCAGCCATGTCGTCTTTGAATATCAAACCTGTCGCAGAGAAGATCGCGGAGCAATTTCCGAACGCGGAGATCATCATTGCGGCAGATAATGACGAGGCAGGAAGAGCTGGAGCGCAGGGAGTTTCAGATATTCCCAACGTCGTAATAGTCTACCCAACGCAAGGGTTTAAAGATTTCAACGATATGTATCAGGCAGTTGGAACGGAAAAAGTGAGGAATGTTTTTATTGGTTTACAAGTAGAGGAGAATGAAAATGTGTAAATTTAAATGTACTGAAGATGGAGTGTTTTGTGGGGATAAATATCTTTGCGAATATATTGAGGCAATTGCTTTCATAAGAGATACTAAAGATGAAAACTGGAAAAGACGAATACGATTTAAGAATGCTTTTGGGGCTTTTCATGTTTTGGATATCGGAATGGAGCAATTTCGCAACACATCGGATATTTGGAAAATATTGGGGAAAGCAGGATTTGAAGTTCCGGAATTAAAAAATGAAAAGTTAGTTTTAAAATACCTGAAATATAAGACTCCCAGCCAAAGAATAACCAGCGTATCAAAAACAGGTTGGATAACAGACGGTCAATTCATTTGTCCTTCATTTTATGTAATTAAAAAGAAAACCGAAGAATGTTTTTCGTTGGATCAAAAAGTAAAGAATTGCGGATTTAAAATAAAAGGAGAACTCAAAGAATGGCAAGACAATATTTGTAAGTATTGTAAAGGCAATGACATTCTTACTTTAGCTTTATGTGTTGCTTTTTCAGGAATTCTTCTGAAATTTACGAATCAATCCTGCACGGTATTACATCTTGTGGGAAAGAGTTCGATAGGAAAAACATCAGCACTGGCAGTTGCGGCTTCCATTTGGGGAGATTCCGGACAATTTATAATGCAGTGGAGAGTTACGTCTAATGCGATTGAAACCCTAGCGGAATCTCACAACAGCTGTTTGTTGATTCTCGACGAATTATCTCAAATCAGCGCGAGAGATGCCGGAAATATGATCTATACGTTGGGCAATGCCAAAGGAAAGGCACGGTTAAATTCTGAGGCTGAACAAAGAGAAATCAAGCAGTGGCAGATTTCTATTCTCAGCTCGGGTGAGATCGGAATTGGCGACAAAATTTCGGAGAATAACGAGAAAGCCAAGGCCGGTCAACTCGTAAGGTTTATAGATATTGAAGCAGAAGTTCCGAACGGATTCGGCATCTATAATAATCTTCACGGGTTCAATGACGGAGCTGAATTGTCCAACCTTCTGAAGGAAAATTGTAGAAAATATCACGGAGTTCCTGCGAAAATCTTTGCGGAGTTTTTGATTAAAGAAAACAATTTTGAAAGCTCGATTAAACATCTCTATGGAATTGCGCAACGGAATATATATCAAAAATTCGAATTAGAAAAAGCCAACGGTCAGGTCAAGCGAGTAGCGGATGTTTTCTCTCTTTATCTTCTGGCAGGAACACTTGCCCAACGTTTCGGAATAATAACTTTTGATGTTACAAAAAGTATCCATAACATATTCGAACGTTGGGTTAACGATCGAGGGAACAAGACACTTTCTATGGAAGAAAAAGATATTGTAGATGATGTTATGTCTTTTCTGATGCAACATGAAGCAAGATTCGGACG
Source organism: Alphaproteobacteria bacterium (assembly GCA_017649895.1). Lineage (GTDB taxonomy): Bacteria > Pseudomonadota > Alphaproteobacteria > UBA3830 > UBA3830 > UBA3830. The sequence continues at coordinate 123,528 of JAGCFW010000007.1, forward strand.
AATTAGCTTTGTAGGAGGTAGCTACGTAAAAGAAGAGAAAATTATAAACAATTGTCTCGGCAGAGTTGAAGATAGAGATAATCGGCGCATTTATTATATAATACCGAAGTTGTTTCGAGATGAAATTTGTAAAGGTAAGAATGTGAAACTCTACAGAAAAGTCTTGAAGCAAAAAGGAATATTGCTCACTTACGATGATGGCTCAGATAGACGCTACACAATTAACGGAGAAAGAAGAAAAATGACCACTCTAGCGTTTACAAAATCCTGATTTTTTTGCCGGGATAGCGGACAAAGCGGACAGTGGTCAAATTTGAGGAAGAAAGCAAAGATAAAAATCGGACAGCGTCCGGGACAGTCGGATTGTGTCCGATATATGTCCTGGTTTCTGTCCGCTTACCAACACCCCGCAAACCCCTGCTACACAGAGGGTGTCCGCTCTGTCTGGTTTGTCCAGGCGATTTTTTAGGGTTTTCGTTTTTATGAAAGATAAAAAAACTATTAAAGACAAAAAACATAGAATGTTAATAAAATATTAATAAATATTAACGATGACTGTAGACAAATTCGATATATAATGTTACGTTACAAAAACTGTTTTTTTCTGATCTTTAGTTTAGTGCTGAGTTTGATGCTTGAAAAACGGTTTCAGATAGGAAGTGCATTATAAATTATACACAGTTGTAATACCTATAGACGGTTGAAAACGAAAGGAGGCGATAAAGGAGAAGAGTCATTAATATTTTAGTAAAAACTGAAAAATATATAGATTTATAATTTTATTTGAGGAGAATTAACTATGAAAAAGGTTGTAGTAGGCGCTGCGGCGTGTGTATGTTGTGTAGCAAATGGGGAGTTTGTGCATGAACTAAATTCTGAGGCTAATGACAGATTAGCGTTAACTTGTATCAATAAAGAAAGAGATCATTGTCGTTCCTTACAAAAAAACGTCGATGATACAACAAACGCAGACATATTAAATCTTATAGAGGAGCAATTTCCTTTGTTATTTCAAATAGATTCTATCAATTGTGATGAACAAAAAGAAATTGTCAGTATTTTGAAGGATAGATGGCAGTCCCAGGATTATACCTATGAGGATGAAAACGGTTGGAAGGCGACGTGGTCAAAATCTATATAATGGTAAAGAATTCAGAGGAGTAGAGGCATACTCCTCTACTTTTCAAACAAAAAAACAATAAAACTATGAATATGATAGAGTTAGAGTTTGTTTTTGTAAAAAGAGAACAAAATGAGATCAAATTTTAACATAATTTTAAAGATTTCTGACAGTTGCCCCTTAGCTTGTGATTATTGCTATTACTTCAGAAATATAGTCTCAGAACATAAAAAACGCCCATTAAAAATATCAATTAGGACTGTACAAGCAATCTGCAAAAGGATCAACGAATATAGTAAGTCTGTCGATATAAGTAAGGTGTTTTTTTCTCTACATGGGGGGGAGCCATTAACTGTATGGAAACGATATTTTTGCAAAATTTGCGATGAATTAGAAAGAAATTTAACGGTCCCATACAAATTATTATTGCAGAGTAATGGTGTGTTGATCGATGAAGAATGGATTAACATCTTAAAAAAATACAACGTTCAATTGGGAATTAGTATTGACGGACCAGAAAAGTATCAAAACGTTCACAGAAAATTAAAAAATGGAAAAGGCAGTTTCGAAATAGTTAATAGTAACATTCTGAAATGCATATCGAATGGTCTCAAACCAGGAGTATTATTAGTAATTGATCCCTATTTTAATCCAGAAGAGATTTTTAAATATGTTGTAGATGATTTAACAATAGAAGGCATGGATATCCTGATAAGAGACTATACTGTCGATACGATACCATCAGAACAATACGTTCAAGATGTTAGCTCTTGTTTAAGTCGATGGATGGATTTGTGGTTGAACCATAATAATCCTAATTTGCATATTCGCTTGTTTGATAGCATGTTGCGAGTACTGCAGGGAAAGGGATCCTGTTTGGAATTTGGATTTAGGAATAATATCAATTCTATACCGACAGTTACTATATACACTGATGGAGAAATTTCTCCAGCTGATGAGTTGTCTTCAATAAGCAGTGACTTCATGAATATACAAAAAAATGTACATCAGAATAGTTTTGAAGAAGTATTTAAATTAAAAAAATTTGAGAAAATTCGAGTTGCGTGTACTCAAGTTGCGGAAGAGTGTAAAGATTGCTATCTTCAAAACGTTTGCTGCGGAGGAGCTGGGTTATTGGAACGATATAGTTCTAAAAAAGGCTTTAGAAACAGAGGAGTATATTGTAAAGTTTGGAAAGACTTATTTACAAAGCTAATTGAAAAACTGTTACTTTCAGGATATTCCAGGGATAAGTTAATTAAAGTACTGCAGGGAATAAAATTGTGATCAGGCTGATTATAAGACAGTTTTTTGGTTTATGTGTGTTGTGTTTATCCGTTGAAGCAAAGATATCTCTTATAAATTTAAAATTTACAGAAGAAGGATATTGGTATGCCAAAGGTTACAACAATGATCCAATGTTTCCAAAAGATATATGCTGGGAATCTTGTTGTGACTGTGATCTATTTAGTAATCCATCAGAATTATTTTGCTTTTTTAGAAGTCGATTACGTAAAGATCATCCTGTTTTAAGGAAACTTAAATTTTGGAAGTATGTGCGGAAGCATCGTTTACAAGTCGATGTGAAGGAAAAGGAGCTAATAGACGAAGACATAAAGGAGTTACAAAAACTCCTCCATCGTTATAAGCGTTATTTTGAAAAGATTGCTGAATTTTTTGGCATCAACAAAAATATTTATTTGGATGTTTTTTACTCTAGAATAAATAGCGGAGCAAAGACGGTGGTTAACGCATGCTTGGACAATTACATATTTAAGGATGAGATACATACGCAGATTTTAGCAAACGAACTTCCATTAAACGATCCTCGTATGTCTGTTTCTTCAAGATTAAGTATATTAGCTCATGAATTTTCCCATGCCATGTTATCAGCGAAATTTGGAAGTCCGGAAAAATTTGAAAATATAGTTAGCGAAATTGACGAACCAAACAGCTATATAGTAAGTGGAATCTTAAATGAAGCTCTAGCTGCGGTTCTCGGAAATATAGTAGTTCAAGAAAAAATATCCGGAGAAAAGGTAGATTGGAGAAAGGAAGAATATTGCACCTATGGATTCGCGAACGCCTTAAAAGAATTAACAAATAGATATTTAAATAATTCGCGAGCCATTGACGAACACTACATAAGAGAAGCTATAAAGATTTTTAATAAAATATTCCCGAATTGTTGTACAGATCCTCGATTTTTTTTAAGGAATTTCATTCTGATAGGTCCGAGGGATGTGTCACAAAAAGCCAGCTATCTAATGTCAAAAACGGTTAGCGGTTCTTACGAATATTTCTCCTTTCCTGTTCATAAATTTTCAGAAAAGGAAGAGAAAGCAATAACAAACAGTCATCAGACTTTAATAATAACCTATTCCAATGACAAAGAACTGCAAAAGGTACGAAAATTTATCCCTACTTTTGATGAAAGAAAAAATATAAACTTAATTTCCAGATCAAATAGAATATATTTGATTTTGAAAGTCGATAAAAACCATTCTTTTGAAGAGCTTGTAGATACATTACTATCAAAAAAAGATAACTATAGTCATAAGGTATTAGCATAAAAACGTTTGCACTGAGCTCTAGACCATCATTTTGTGTAAGTGTTTTTTATAAGAGAATAGCTATAAATCATAATTGAAATTTTTGCCTGACAAGAATCAAAAAGGTACTTCCCAGTCTTTAGGTTGTGCGGTTGCCGAACCCCCAGCATTTCGCTAGCGGCAAAAAAATTTTGGTTGACTTTACTTTACACGATACAGCGAATAGAGAGATTAAGATCGTGTTTAGATACCTGTTAAATCAGAGGTTTTAAGGCATATATTTTGAAATTGATAAAGCAAGGTCGATTGATAAATCAAGACAGATTGGTTGACGATGAACTCATAATTTTGTGGCGCAAACAAATGAAGTTTTACTCAAATTTGAGAAGCGATCATGAATGAACTAAATTATACTTAGGTCGCGGTACCGTCCGTATGATGGACTAAAATAACAACCTTTCCTCTTCTTAACCAGTAATCAGCCGTAGGCTGAATAGGGAGCATTGTTTTTAATGTCACTTTAATTTACCTTAAGCTTGAGCCTAAATAGAATTTAGGGTCGAAACAAAAATCGTGGTATAAATCTGTGTTCATCCAAAAAAATACGCATTAATCCAGGAAGAATTTTTCAGCATAGCCTCGATTTTTAAGGGGTACTTTATGGGGTACTTTTTAAAACACAAAACAATAGGTTTCTTAAATTTGAGTATTAATCAGTAGTTAATTGGAGTACGTCGGGGACGCCAGCTCAAATTTCAGAAAAAGATTGATCTTAAAAAATCACAAGAATTTGAAAATATTAAAAATTTACCACCTTTTTTTCATTTACATTTGTGATCGTTATTTATATTTAGAGCTGTTTAAAAAAAATAAAAATATTTTTAATGGATATTATGAATTTTTTATAAAATGCAATTTATCTCCATTTTTACCCCCACACAATTAAAAATCTGGACCGTACCGCTATACCTCTTCGTTCTCATTCACGCACGATGCCGTTATATACCTTTCAATTTGCTAATGCGTATTGAATAACACCAAAAATGAATTCGAATTTTATAAATCGGTGCAAATCCTGAAAATTGTCGAAATTATATCCATACCCTCTGTCAATCAGTTCGATGTGGGGTTAAATATTTTTATACAAAACTTTTTAAAACTATATTTTTATTTTAGCAAAAACAAAAGCAAATTCATCGTGTTTTTTGTATATAACCTATTTAATTTTAAATATTTTTTCTTTGTTGCGGAAATATTTTTTTGCTTTACGATGTTGACAAATATTTTTTTTACAATAGTATGTCGGCGTTAGGTTTTAAGTTTAAATGGAGGTTTTAGTGAATAGATATATGAGTTCTGCAAAAGTACTCGTGTTTGTGTCTGCGCTGGGAGCAGTTTCGGTTTTCGCAGACAGTAATGTGGGGTCTGAAGATTTAGAAGGTTTTTTCATTGGAGTCGATGCGGCTTATAGTTGTGCGAGTGCGGAGCATGACTTGTCTGATTCCGGATATTTTGATGGTAATTTAAGGCATCCTGATGGTGATTTGTATACGAATAAGCATAAGCGTGTATCTTTTGATCCTTCGATAAATGTTGGATACTTGCGTGGTTTCGGAAATTGGTATGCTGGATTGTCTGCTGATGTTTCGTTTGGAGGGAATAAAAAGCGCACCTTTGATATGGATCGAAGTGAGGGGTATTCCAAGATAGCTGGGGTTTCTTATATGCTCAAGTTCAAGGGAGGATATCATTTCAAAGGAATAAACTCTCTGATTTACGGAATTGTAGGTTTAAAGTGGAGAGATGCTGATTTCGGGTTCAATATGCGTGGCTCGGAGCTACAGGCGCTTGTCAAATCCAGGACAAAAGCAAAATTGAAAAGTCCTTTGTTCGTGTTAGGACTTGGTGTGGAGCGCCCTATTTACAAGAAGATTTCTTTGTCAGCTGAATATGAGTACGCTTGGAGAAATTCCACGGGAGAGGCTCGCGAGAATTACAAGATGCATGGAGCTTATGCATATGCAACTGCAAAGCAAAGTTTGCGAGAGCATTCCGTAAAGGTTGGTTTAAAATATCGTTTTTAGTTCTGAATATATGGAGGTTGTAGTGAGTTTGAAATCGATAAGAGTTAGTGTTCCTGTTTTAATGTTGATGGTGTTTCAATCAGGTAATTGTCATAATTCTTCTACAGAGAATGGTCTGATGAATTTGTTTTACGGTAGGGCAAGTGGACAGAGATCCATGGCGCCAGTTGCTGCTCCTCAGCAAACGGTTCACCAAAGGGATGTGCAAGCACCTGAGGTCAACACTAGGTCTCTGAGAATGCAGA
>JAGCFW010000008.1 GCA_017649895.1 Alphaproteobacteria bacterium
AGGATCAAACTCTCAAGTTAAACCTTTTGTCCCCAAAAGGCCTCCTGCCTCATACCTATCTGACGCAAGTCAAATATATATGCGACTCCTAAAATTACGCCGCCTATATATCCTCTCGTTTCTGTTCTTTACTTCGTTCAATGATCGTGTCTCAATTTATATACTTTCACCCTCCCCCCGTCAACCAATTTTTTTACTTTTTTTTAACTTTTATCCTCTTCATCCTTATTTGTACAAAAAAACGCCCCTAAGGGCGCTTCTGTATAGCTGTTCGCCTTATAATATCTAACTTTTTACTTTGCTGGTTTTTATAAGAAAATTCCTCCTCACAATAAATCATAATCCCAATAAATTTCATTCACTAAATCCCTAAATCTTAGATCTCTTTTTAATACTTCAATGACAACATCTTTCACAATATCTCTATATCTTTCTCCATATTCCTTACGAATATAATTTATTATACGTTTTGTTTTTTTTCTTACATCTTCTTCATTGTCTGAGCTTACTAAAACAGACATTAGGCGCCATATACTCCACACTCCACCTTTTTTTGCACTAATCCCTATTTTTTTCATTAGAAATTCAAAATTTTTTTCGGACAGCTCCCCTATTATTGCTGAAGCTTGCTCTTCGGTAAAGTTACCTTTAAAATCGTCGAATATTCTATCCGCTATTTCCTTCACTAAATCACGACAGAATTTTTCTTTCTCTAATACTCCAATGACGATATCTATCCCAATATTTGTATATCCTTTTCCACATTTCTCACGAATATAATTTATTATATGTTCTGTTTTTTTTCTTATATCCTCTTTGTTGCATGAGCTTACTAAAACAGACATTAGTTTTTTAATATCACTAGGCGATATACTCCGACTTTCACCTTTTTCATTAATCCCTATTCTTTTCATTAGAGATTCAACATTTTTTTCAGACAGCTTCCCTATTATTAATGAAGCTTGCTCTACGGTAAAGTTACCTTTAAAATCGTCGAATATTCTATCCGCTATATCGTTCCTATGTATTTTTGAAATCGGCAATAACAATTCTAGTTTTTTCTGGCTTCTGTGTATGTCATTACGTAGGGTAATTTTACATTTTCTTTTTTTTGCATATTCTATAAAAGCATTGATTACAGGATTACCGTCTTCAAAATCTATCATATCTAAAAAACAAAGCATATCTTCAATGGCTGAAATTTTCACATCTTTATCTTTAGCGACTCGTTCAAGATGAGGAATGAATACATCAAGCATTTCTTTATCAAAAACCGAAGAGTTAATTTTCTCCTGCCAAGCAAACATCGTATAATAGCTCGCGCCACATAGCTCATCGATTAGATCTTTAGTTTCCATAGTTCTAAGCTGTTCTTTGATAAGATCATCTATTTCTTTATAATTTGAGGCTATCGGTCTTAAAGTCAACAAAAGTCTCAAAGGAGCCTCCTTCAGAGCTTGATTTATTTTTAATTTCCGAAGCGACGGCTCGGTATCGTAGTGATAAATCATTTCGTATCTCGCAAGTGCAATATCCAGTGCATTATAAGAATGATCCATCACAAAATTACAAAGATCAAATACACTCTGCTTAAAAGATTCTTCACGAAACCCGGTTGTATATAAATCCCAAAAAGAAGCGAATCCACCAAATATTTTACGGCCCATAGTCTCAATAGGAGGATTTTCAGTGCGAAGCAGATCAAGTATATAGGTTACTTTGCTACTTGCGGCTTCATTCATTTTCATTACGAAATCTAATCCAGGGTAGTCTTCAAGCGCAGCACGCGGATTTATATATATCTTTTCTATAACGGAACCCGTCGTATTATTGCTCAAATCTATCTTCTTTTCCATGTCTATGCGCCCCAAATACGCATGCCACTTCACACTATGAAAATTTAATACATTGTTTTGTTTATGTTCCATTGGGTAAATAGAGATACATCCCTTGACATCATAACCTTCATTCTCGAGTCTTTTCCCTACAGCAACTAAATTCACATCCGTTCGGACACCTATCAAATCGTTTATAATATCCAATATATTACCTTTATTAAGAACAAATTTACCTAACTTTAATTGGCTATTTATTTCTTTAATTCGTGTTTCCGCAGCCTGCTTTCTTGGAGTACTTTCTCCACCTTGAGTCGCAGAATAGTTCTGCATCAAATAACAAAATACTTTTATTATATTACCCCAACATCCGCATAATTCACATTTTGAGTTCTCGTACTTATATTCCATAAAAGGGAGACCGCTCACTACGTTCGCCCATTCGTTTCTGATTTCTTCGGAAAAATCATTCGCTAATTTTCGAATATTTCGTGCTTGTCCACCAGGAGCAAAGAAATTCAATAAAGCAGACGACTCCTTCGGTATTCTATCCAAATCTAAAACTAATTCACTGGTATACTCCCCTTCTTTAAGAACAGATTTTGAAAAAATCGTAGAAAAAAACTGCCTCAACGTTGTTTCCACACAATCCGGAAACACTTGTCCCTGATACGTTGCTAAACCGTTCGTAGTCGGAGTCTCATTTAACGGAAACGGAACAAGAGAAGTGTTTCTTTTTATATTGTCATATATTTTATCTGTTAAAACGCTAACATAATTTTCTTGTGAAGAATCTTCTCTTATTTTGGAAGCCATCCTGCTAAAATCATCATCATTCTCCGGAAGAACTCTCCAAACATACGCTTTGATTAGGTAATTCGTGAACAACTCAGGAATAGTCTTCCCCTCCAATAAAATTGAATTAACAATGTTTTTACCCAGACGATAAGCTTGCTTATGACTTTTTATACTAACAGATTTTTCGATACCAAAATATTTCTCACCAAACTCCTTTATTAAATCTGCCCTCTTTGAAGTTTTGTTCATCAAGTTTTCAATTTCTTGTATATCTTTAAATACGTTAGCTGATTTTTGATTTTTTCTAAAATCCTTGTCTATATCAAGCATACCGACAATGAGATCTACCAAATTCGCTTTTGTAAGAGATAAAATTGATTTTGGTCCTTCCGTATTAAATTGCGTACCTGTCGACGGAAACAATTGAATATTCAAATCATAAAAAGAATCGTATCCCTCATCTTCGTACCTATTCTCATTTACTCGATTGGTTATCCTTTCACCATCTTTGTATTTATAGTGTACAAATCCGTTTAACCTCGCCGCTTGCGGAATTTCAGATTTAAGCATAACATACCCGGGAATGAGATCTGAATGTCCACAAAGTTGATTAACTCTTTCTCTGTACCACGCGACTGATATTGCGTCACTTTGCCAAACTAACGATGCTAACTCCACAAAAAATACTATCTTTTTCATACCTTTTCCTTTTCGAAAACACACATACCTTCGCACCACGCGAACGCTCAAAACATATTCAATTTTTCGATACAAAAACTACACTAAACACTAACTGAGCGTACAACTATCATGTGACAAATTATTTTGCAAGATTTTTTTGCATTTGTTTTTTAATTTCCAGGAACAAAAATTAAGCTCTTGCGTTGATGTATAAGGGAGATACCTTCGGTTCGTATTCTGTTAATTCAAGAAAATTTTTTGCATTTTTATAATCTTTGATCTCAAAGAATTCGCGCTCGGTATTTTGTAGAATTTCGTCAATTTTGTCTCCTGCCAGAGGAAGATTTTGCGTTGAATCAAGCGCTCCCTCCAGAGAGTCATACGGGCTGACGCCGAAATTTCCGGTCGCGAAATCGTGAAAATACACTTGGTTTTTCTCACTTTTGATAATTGCAATGAGGTTATTCTCCTGTCCGAAAGTTTTTCCGAAAAGATTTTTTATGACGTGGAAATAGCTTGCGCATACGGCCGGAATATTCAGAGCAAGAGACAATCCCTTGACAAAACTTTGGGCAGTGCGGATTCCCGTAAAAGATCCGGGACCGGATGCTGTGATGATTCGATCAATTTTTTGCAAATCGATTTTGTTGCGCAGGCAGAGATCCTGAGCCAACTTCACCAAATAAGTCGGAGCATTGACATTTTCATTGATCTCGAACAGCTGTCCCTCAAATTTTACTGCGATCGAACATCTTTTCAGATCTGCGGTGACTGCTAAAACATTACTCATACAACACCACTTCGCTATCTTTTACTCCCAATTTGATTTTTCCTCCCAACAACTCTTGAGCAGAATTTCCGAAAACGTCTTGGCGCCATCCTCGCAAAAATTTCACCGATTGATCGCCATTAACAAACCGAAACAAATCTTTAACCGAGGCAATCATGATCGGCGCAACATTATGCTGCTTTGATTTTATATTTAGCAAAGTTTTCAGCAAATCGACCGCCGGATTTCTGTCTGTTTGGAATTTTTCCGGAGAAAAATCCTCCGCCACCGTCTCGGCGTAATCCAGGAACTCTTTATCATCAACCAAATTTCGCGAATTTTTCAGATTTCGGATATATTCAATTCCCTTTTTGCAAATCGACTTGATAAGTCGATCGCTTACCAAAATCTCCGGAGCAATTTTTTTCTCTTTCGACTTCTCATCTCTCCAACTGAGAAGTTTGTGAAGCAATGGATAACTTGCCTCGTTCAAAGAATCCTCCAGTGAATTTTTTTCCATCAACTGCGACATTTCATCGTCGAGCCAATTTTCGCGACGCAATTTCTTCAGCTGCGCGATCTGCTTCTGATAGACTTTTCGCAAATATGTCACGTCTTCCGATGCATAGGCCAATTGCTTTTTGCTGAGGGGCCTTTTGCTCCAATCACTCATTCCGTAATTTTTCTTCAACTTTTTGTTCGTGTATTGCAGAACAATGGACTGATAACTGATATTTTCCTTGGTACTCAGAACCATTTCGTAAAGCTGCGTGTCGTAAAAATTCTTTGTTTCGAGCCCGTAATTTTGCAAAATCTCAATATCCTGCCGAGCACAATGAAAAACTTTTTTCAGATTTTTGGCAGAAAAAAATGGCCTCAAAAAACTCAAATCGACGTCAACAGGATCAATCACATAATTTTCGGACTCGGTCGCAATTTGCAAAAGGCACAGCAGCGGCAATTGATTTTCTTCTCGAATAAACTCGGTATCGACGGTGATAAAACCCTGTTCGCCGAGAAGATCCGTCGCTAATTTTTGAACTGTTTCTTCCGAATTAACCAAAATCATATTCAGAAGCAACCTCATTGTAAATTTCGAGAAGATTTGGCAAAAATGATTTCAGATCTTCGGACTCAATCGTCGGACCGCACCAAATTCTGATGTGAGGCTCGGCCGCCAAAGCGTGCCCAAGAAAATCATATCCGCACTGTCTATAGGAAGCCAAATCCCGAATTCTGTGCAGAAATTTCCACTTTTGGTCTTTCGACAATTGCCAATATTTTTCGTTGTTGATGTCCAAACAAGCTATGTGATGCGCTCGAAACTTTTCCTCGACCAAAAACCTAAAAGCATCCTGTGATTTCGGAGATTTCAGCCATTCGTAAACTGTTTTGTAATTATCTTCGACCCTACGCATCAAAAACGGCAGCCCCCCGGCATGATCCGCCCAAATCAAAGTCTCGTAAAAATCCTGAAAGCACATCAACGACGGAGTGTTAATCGTAGCTCCGTCAAAAAAATCCATATTAATCCGTCCGTCATTCACAATTCTGAAAATTCGCGGAATAGCTTGACTTGGCCGAAAATTTCTCAGTCGATCAACCGCGCGCGGACTTAACACTACGGTACCGAATCCGCCTTCGCCTCCCAACGCTTTCTGCCAAGAGAAAGCCACGGCATCCAATTTTTTCCAATCGACATCTATGATAAAAGCTCCCGACGACGCGTCGCAAACCGTCAATCCTTCGCGATTTTCTGGAATCCAATTGGTATCATGAAACGAGACACCTGAAGTTGTTGAACTTAGACAAAAAACTACATCATGCGAAAAATTCGCCCTGGTCACATCAGCTATTTTCGGAAATTCTTCGCAAATCAATGTCGTGTTCGAAATTTTCAGCTCCTTAACGACGTCGTGCGCCCAGTGATTACTGAAAACGCAATAAGCAAGAACATCCACGGGTCTCGCTCCCAGCAAATTCCACATCAGAAGCTCCATGCCTCCGGTGCAAGAAGCAGTACAAGTTCCTACCAGATAATCGTCAGGAATGCCCAAAATTTTCCGCTGAAGTCGAACTGTTTCCCGAATCAGCGTCAACCCTTCTTTTGATCTGTGGGATCTCCCAGCAAGAGAGAAATTCGGGAAACTCCAACCTTTGCGCTTCGCACAAGGACCAGACCCAAAACATTTACTTTCCATTGAAATCAACCGTTACTTAACGGAATTCGACAACTTACCGAAATAATTCTTCAACGAACTGAACTGCGCTTTGTTGGAAACACGCTTCGAATTGTCAGCCGCAATCATTTTCACACGCATCGGATTAAGATTAACCTTATTACGAGCCAACTCCAGATGCAGATGCGGCCCCGTCGCCACTCCCGATGAACCGGAATATGCTATTAACTGTCCCTTTCTGACCCTAGCTCCGGAACGAACTGCAAACCTGCTCAAGTGAGCGTATCTACTGGAGTACCCATTTTTATGTTTGATGTCGACGCACCTTCCGTACCCGGAATACCTCGACGCACGAGTCACAACTCCGTCGTAAATCGCATAAACAGGAGTCCCATAGCCGGCAACTAAATCAACTCCGGCGTGCCTTTTGTATCTTTTCGTAACCGGGTGAATTCTCAAACCAAACGGCGAAGAAACTCTCATTTTACCTCTGATCGGAGCCGCAAAAGCCCCACCCGATTTGGCATCATCAACCTTTTTTCCATTCTCAAAGAAATATCCCTCTTTTCCGAATTTGTACACGGAAGCCTGTCTTCTCTTTGTCTTAATCTTTGAGTAAATAAGCTCGTTTTTCGAATTGAAAGCGATTTCAAACTGATCGCCCTTTTTCAGCGAACGCCTGAAATCAATTTTGGACGACAGGCTCTTGATGACCTTATCGATAACCCTCACGGGAATGGATAAATTTCTCGCATCGACATAAAAATTATTGCGAATCGTCCCTTTGATCAATTTCCCGCCTTTGTAAGGCCCCGTTTTTATCTCCGCAAATCTCAACGGCTCTGTAGAACGAGTTTTATTGCTCGCGTTCGCAACCTGCAAAGATTTAAAATTCGCAATATCAAAAGGCGCTGATTTACTTTTTCCCAAATATCCTGAAACCAAAGAATTCGTCAATTTCGCCTGAAAAATCGGGCTTCCATCCCAAATAGAGTCACTCCTCGAAAGGAAAGTCTCTTCTCTGCCAACAAAAGCAGCCCTGCCACTAGACAAATCCCACAGCATTGGAGAATAAGCCAAAACCAACAAAGCGCCACCGCCCAGTATTCTAAACTGCTTTGAAAATCGAGACAGATCCAAAATTCCCTCCTCGGAATACAAAAAATATAAACCTAGTTCAAAAATATGCAAATAAATCGTTAAAATCAATAGGTTGTTTCCTTTTTCTGTACGCAAAAGCGTTTTTTTTGATTTTAATCGTTTTCTATCATTTTTTGATTGACTTTTTCTCAGTGTCCGTATAAGATGAGCGCACATTTGGGGGTGTAGCTCAGTTGGTTAGAGCGTCGGCTTGTCACGCCGAAGGTCGCGAGTTCGAGTCTCGTCACTCCCGCCAGTCATTTTTTCGGTAAATTTGTCGTGGATTTATGTTTTTAGGACATAGAAACAGCAGGAGTATAGTTACGTCCGCTTTTCAAATCAAATTTTAAGAAAAATTTCACACCAAAAACGTTCAAGCGCAACCAACACAGAATTAAAAAGGCCCGCACAGATTTCGGTATTATTTTTTTCTGAAACTATCGAATCGAATGATATTGTCGTCCGATTTCGCTGAATTTTCCTCGCTTTCCAGCACTGAAACCTTTGGCTTTTCAGGACCGGAACCCGTGTCGTTAAATCTCGGAGTAAACTGCAAGGCGAACTTCACGGAAGGATCTACGAAGGCTGTCAATGCACTGAACGGAACAAACAATTTTTCGCGGATTGCATTAAAACTCAACTCGACCGAAAATCCCTCACCTGAAACCTGCAAATCCCAGAATTGGTGCTGCAAGACAATCATCACTTCCTCAGGATGGCGTTCCTTCAAAAACTTCGGAACCCGAGTCATAGGATGATCCGTTCTGAATTTAACGTAAAAATGATGACTTCCGGACAACCCATTGGCAGAAACTTCCGAAAGCACTTCCTTCACTACCGAAACCAGAGCCTTTTGAACCAGCTCATCATAATTGAAACCGCTCAATTCTTTCTCCAAAACTAAATGGGGCGAGTGACTGGAATTGAACCAGCGACCTCCAGGGCCACAATCTGGCGCTCTAGCCAATTGAGCTACACTCGCCACACACTCTGCTTTTTTAACTGTTTTACCGTGAAAGGTCAATAGTAAAGAGAAAGTTTATGCGGATTTTTGCTGCTTAAATATCGAGTTTAATATTCCGTTGACGAATGAGACTTCTCCCTTTTTGAAAAAGGATTTTGCAATCTCGATATATTCATTAAAGACCACATTTGCGGGCATATCTTTGAAAAAAACAACCTCACAAACTCCCAATCGAAGCAGCGCCTGCATAACCTTGTCGAAACGAGAAAATGCCCAATTATCCGCAACGTTTTTTTCAATCAATTTGTCTATTTCATCTCGATGACTCTGTGTTTTTGTTATCAACTCAGTAAAAAACTCAGCATCGATTTCGTCGAGAAAAATTTCCTCACTAAGTAGGATTTTCGGATCATACTTTGCTTCCGCCAAAATTTTGTCCATCGGCTTTTTTTCGAATTCCGACCGATACATAACCTGTACGGCATAAAGCCTCGTCAACCCTCTTAAACCACTCTTTGACTTTCGAATTTTTTCCTGCATTGTCATCCCGAATCCAACACTTACGTCAGGAATATATCGCAGTTTTGAAAAATTGCAAACATTAAATGTCAACTAACTCCAACCTGCGCTGGTGACGGCCGCCCTCGAAATCGGTGGACAGAATCGTTTAGGAAAACAAAAAAAAGCATCCCGAAGAGCGCAACTAAACTATTTTGCAGAGAATTCTAGCAAATTATCTTTCTGTTTTTCCTGATCTAATGCCTCCAGAAAAAATTCTATATACGCATTCGGATCTTTATTGTTGTTTAGCAAAAATCTTATGATGTTGTGAGTTTGATCATGTATTTCAGAAAAATCTGAAGAGCTTTCTCCCGTGATGTCGTCATTATACGGATTTTTTCCTTTATCATTAAAAATATCAGTTACTTTTGTTTCGTCATCTGATAAGTAACCATTTTTCTTCGATATAATTTCTGTTTTATCATATGATAAAGAATCACTTAACTCGGAATTCTCTTCCATCTCTGTTAGATCGTTTTGTAAAGTCTTCTCATTAAATTCCGAATTTTCCGAAACTTTTTCCTCATCATCTGGATTTTCTGGAAAAATAGGATCGTCAAAGGAACACTGGCTTCTTAAATTGTTTAAAGTACCATATTTCTGTTCAACTTCTGTATAGTGCCCGTATAGGTTATAGATATATGGAAGCTTTTTTCCTTCATAGTTTTCCATAGAATACAAGATTCTATCTGAATCGCCTTTGGATATACTATAAGCTCCAGAAAGGTTCCCTGTTTTCATTTCTACCTTTTCACCACTTTCAAGTCGATATCCACCTTGTTGCATTTTTTGGGGATATGGATTGCAAGAAAGGTTAAAAATCACTCTTTGAATATCTTTATATACAGAAGGGTTATTTTGTCCCCACCTATCAAACTTCTTCTTAAGACCAGCTTTATATAATACCTTATATTTTTGTTTTCGTTCTTCATTTTTAACCGTTGGCTTTTCTTCTGGTTTCTCAACTTGAGATGATTGCAAATTATATTTCTCTAGTAATTCATTAATTACCTCATCCTTTGCTTTTCGTGCCCAATCGATTATTATTTGCTTGTCTTTATCTCTAATATTGACTTCTTTTTCCAGCAATAATTTCACTATTTCTTTATACTCTGAAGATATTTCTCCATCTCGTGATACTATATAAGATAACGCTGTATCTCCATTTTCATCTTCTGCATTAGGATTAGCACCTTCTTTGGCTATCAATTTTTTGATAAATGCCAACTTTACGTCTTTATTATCCCTTTCATTGATTTTTAAGGCCAATATTAGAGGAGGTATACTGCCACACTTTATGGTAACATCTGCTTCGCTATCTAGAATCATCTCAGCCATATCCCAAATGTGATTCTTGATTGCAAAAAACATCTCTTCAGATTTTTCTTTCGGAGAAAGGTGTTTTAACAACAACTCCATCACTTTTTTGCGATTTTCAAGCGTTTTTTTCTTTTGGTCTACTTTGAGTTTAGAGAAATTATTTGGCTTAAACATAGCTAATTCCAAAGAGTTTTTCCCTTCACCATTTCGCTCTAAAATATATCCGGAGGAATTTCCTATTTTGTTCAAAATACCTTCTACTATCGTCGGATATTTATACTTAGCTGCATACATTAACGCTGAATTTCCAGCTTCATCTTTGCGCGTTAAATCTATTTCATTCTGTGTTAACAAAAACTGTGCTGTGTCGAATTTCTTTTCAGCTAACGCGGAAACTATCGGTGTACGACCATACTCGTTTATTTCATTAATAAGTCCCGGGGTTTCTTTTAACAACTTTTTTATCTGATCAAGACTATCCTCACTTATACTCGTGAAAATGCTGTTTTTCGTTTTTTTATATACCTCAGCGCTCGATGAGCGTTCATTATTTTGTTTCCGGTTTTCTTGCTTATTTCCTTTTTTATCAGAAGAATTTGTTCCCGACATTTTTTTTGTCGGTATTGATTGTTGTTGTTTTTCATTTTGCAATTCTTTTTGCAATTCTTTAATATTATTTATAGTTGGTTTTTTTCTAGGATTTGATCCTTTTTTTGCTGCGTTTACAATTCGATCGATTTCTAGATCTTTTTTTGCCAAAGCTAAGATGGTTTTATCAATTTTAGCTCCTCTCTCCAACAGAAGCTTTACTAGATTCTTGTTTTTTATGTAACACGCGATATACAGGGGAATATTCCCATTGTTATTTTTTATATTAACATCTACAACATAATTACCTTCTGCATCTTTTAGATTTATCAGCAATTCCACTATATCTTTGCATTTTCCGTCCATACATGCTAAATGCAGGGAAGTATTCCCATCTTTATTTTTTTCATTAACATCTACAACATAGTTACCTGCCTCATCTTTTAGATTTATCAGCAATTCCACTATATCTTTGCGTTCTCCTCTTAGACACGCGATATGCAGGGGAGCATTCCCATTGTTATTTTTTTCGTTAAAATTTACAACATAGTTACCTGCCTCATCTTTTAGATTTATCAGCAATTCCACTATATCTTTGCATTCTTTGCTTGCACACGCGTAATGCAGAGGAGTATACCTATTTTTATTTTTTTCATTAACATCTACAACATAGTTACCTGCCTCATCTTTTAGATTTATCAGCAATTCCACCATATCTTTGCGTTCTCCTTTTAAACACGCTAAATGCAGGAGAGTATTCCCATCTTTATTTTTTACATTAACATTTACACCTTCCTGTTTCAGCAGAAACAGTACTATATCCATATGGTCATAGTTTAATGCTGCAAATATTAAAGATCCGCCATTCTCGTTAATAATCTCTGCAATATTATCTTTATCTAGACCTTCCATTGATTCTTTTATCAAATCTAATCGTTTCTTATCGGAATTTTCAAGTATTGTTTCCTCTTCAATTATTATATTTTCTAATTCCCTGTATTTGATCATTTTTGTAACCATTTTGTACACTAATTCAAACGATTCTGGAATTTGTTTTTTCAATTTATTAAAATCTTTTATATCCTGTTCGCACTGTTCTTTAAACGATTTCAGACCGTCAATTGAAGGCGATTGGTTCAATGTTTTGGACACTTTTATAATCTGATAAAATAGTTTACACTTTTTTTTTGCCAGTTCATCCAATTCAGACTCACATTCCTCTGGCTCTTTAGCAGGTACTTCACTTAACTGTTTATTGTGTGGATCCATGATCTGATTTGTAGATTCTTTGCTGTCATTTAATTGTGAATCGGATACAGTTACCAACCTTTTGTTGTTACTCTTGTTTGATTGCTGCTGTAGATTATTCATTCCCAATACGTTTGCTGTTATTACCGCTAAATTAGCTACTAATAGAGATTTTTTCATTTTTTTACTCCTTTGTAATATCTCTGATTATCTATATAAGGGATTTTTTCTTAATTTTCAATATAAAATTTGACATTTTTAAAAAAAATTTTTATACAAAAATAAAAATTGAGAAACTCAATCTAGCTGAAAGGTTATGAATTTTACAAACATCAAACGTTAATTAAATCTAATCTGCGCTGGTGACGGCCGCCCTCGAAATCGGTGGATAAGAATTTTTCCACGCAGTTTTTGGCGATTTCGGGAGAAATAATTCTTGCTCCCAGCACTAATACGTTTGCATCGTTGTGCTGACGGGTGAGCTTAGCCATTTCTTCATTGAAGCACAGTGCCGCTCGGACGTTTTTGAATCTATTTGCCGCAATCGACATACCAATTCCCGTCCCGCAGATCAAAATGCCCTTGTCTCCTTCTTTTAAATGACCGACTAATTTTTTCGCAAATACGGGATAATCGCAAGATTCAGCGCTATGGGTTCCCAAATCTAAAAGATTGAATTGGGTTTGCAGATATTCCTTCAACTCAAAACCAGCGTGATCAGATGCTATAAAAATGCTCAAACTTCTCTCCAAAATGTCCCGATATCATACTACAACTTCGTCAAGGGAAATGATACACTTAAGCGCAAAGTCAATTTTAGAGTTACAATCATGCAGGTGAACGCCTTGAACAATTTAGATGAGATCAATGAGCAGCTGTTAAATTCGCTGAATCCGGAGCAGCACGAAGCGGTGATTTCTTTGGATCGCCCCCTGCTGGTGCTGTCGGGAGCGGGTACGGGCAAGACGAAAGTTCTAACGACGAAAATCGCCTACATGATAGAGAATGGATATGCTTTTCCGTCGCAAATTTTGGCGGTAACCTTCAGCAATAGAGCGGCACGAGAAATGAAAGAGCGTTTGTTCGGACTAACTTCGGGAGCAGACGGCGTTTGGCTCGGCACTTTTCATTCCGTTTGTGCTAGAATTCTACGAAGACATGCTGATTTGCTCGGCATGAGCCAGGATTTCACAATCATCGACGCAGACGATCAAACAAAATTGGTAAGGCAGATCGCAAAAGAATTGAACCTCGAAAAGAAATCAGTCAACGGAATCGTAAACCGCATCAGTCTGTGGAAGGACAAGGGTTACAGATACGACGATTCACGCATCGATCGAGGAATGATGGAAGCTCAGGTTTACAAAATTTATCAGGAAAGACTGGAATGCTACGATTCGATGGATTTCGGTGACCTTTTGCTTAATGTGATCAGGATTTTCAAGAATTTCCCGGACGTATTACGTCATTATCGTGATCAATTCAAATACATTTTGGTCGATGAGTATCAAGATACGAACATGGCGCAATATATTTGGCTGCGACTGCTTTCTCCGCTTGGAGAGGGGTTGTGCTGTGTCGGTGATGACGATCAATCTATATATAGTTGGCGCGGAGCTGAAGTTGGCAATATCTTGCGATTCGAAAAGGATTTCATCAATGCGAAAATCGTTCGACTGGAAAGAAACTATCGCTCCGGCGGGTATATTTTAGGAGCGGCATCCAGCTTAATTTCAAACAATCAAGGCCGTTTGGGAAAGAAAATTTGGACGGAAGACGGCGTCGGCGAAAAAGTAAAAATCAAAAGATTGTACAATGGATTTGATGAGGCACGGTTCGTCGCAGACCAAATTGAAAATCTGAAAAGATTCGAAAACGACGACTACGGAGCGATGGCGGTACTGGTGCGCGCGGGGTATCAAACACGAGAATTCGAAGATCGTTTCATCGCCTACGGAATCCCGTATAAGGTTGTCGGCGGGCTGAAATTTTACGATCGTCAGGAGATCAAAGACATCGTCGCCTATATGAGATTGGTTTACCAACCGAATGACAGCTTGGCTTTCGAGCGAGTTATCAATACTCCGAAAAGAGGCATTGGAGCATCGGCTGTTTCCAAATTTTACGAATATTCGAGAGATCACAATGTTTCATTGTTCCAAGCTGCAAAAGACATGGCACGCGAAAATCTTCTGCGTCCGAGTGTGAAAACGGCGGTTGAAAGCTTCACGAGATTAATTGAATCGGTAACCGAAAGAAAAGACGCGAATCCGTCCGAAATCGCAAAGTTCATCATCAATGAGACGGGATATTTGCAGATGCTGAGCCAAGAGAAAACAACGGAAGCGGAGGGACGAATCGAGAACCTGAAGGAGTTGACCACGGCGCTAGAAGATTTCCCGGATTTGCCGACTTTCATGGAGCACGTCAGTTTGGTGATGGATTCCCCGCGGAATGTATCCGAAGATCTGGTTTCCATCATGACTTTGCACAGTGCAAAGGGTTTGGAATTCGAAGATGTATTTCTGGCAGGCTGGGAAGAAGGCGTTTTCCCTCACAATTTGTGTTTGCAGGAGGACAATCTAGAGGAGGAGCGTCGTTTGGCATATGTCGGCTTAACCCGCGCGAAAAAACGCGCATTTATCAGCTTTGTGATGAATCGAAGAGTTCACAATCAGTGGCAGAACAATCCTCCGTCGCGATTTTTACGGGAATTATCCGAAGAAGACATTGAGATTTTGAGATAACAGAGAAACGCGTGCATTCCCAAATCTCGCATCAGAAAATGTGCGCAGATACCCGGCGGCTCCTTTGTTTTTTCAGTGTTCTACTTTGTAGTGAGCTTGCCTTTACTTGGAAGAATTGACAGAATTAAACCATTCTCGAACAAGATTCTCTACATAAGTTCCCGAGCCTTTAAGTTTATCTGAACTTTCGTTATACCGATTCACAAGTTTTTTCAATCCATCAAGCATTTTCTGCTTTTCCTCATCGCTGAGCTCCACCACTTCACAGATTATCTTTGTGTATTCTTTTAATCGAGTATCTTTCATCACTATAAAGTCCCAAAATTTAAACCTATCATCAAGGTTAAGTCCCTTGTCTTCTGTTGACATATTCCCCCAACGGATTTTTGCCAACCTCTCCACATCTTCCTGCACAATCTTACGCAAATCCGGCCGAGATAACACCCCCTCTCCTGAGCTGAGAATATCTATATACCCCTTCATTTCAGCCCAGTCCTGCGCAGTATTTCCGTCTTTGTTTTTCAAATTAAGATTTACATCTGCATTTTGGAGCAACAAATTTGCTATTTCATTATTATTGCCTTCGCGTATTGCCCACATCAACGGCGTATTTCCGTCTTCATCCTGAGCATTAATGTTTGTTTTTATTCGTATCCATATTCGTCGACATAAATTATTTTTTAAATCCCTATAGTTATTAGACCTTGATACTATGTCATTTATTTCACCAACATTTATTTCCAAAAACTTTTTTACAGTTTCAACGTCATTCTTCTTTACTGATTCTAAAAATTTAAAATCACATTTTGACCAAGGAACCTGTTCCTTCTCTTTTTCCTTCTCTTTTATATCCGTCTTTTGAACTTTGCCTTCCTTCACGATGGCGAAAGAACCCAAGTAACCTGCATACATTGGATCATCTCGCATCCCCAAAACGCCTGATGCAGCCAACACAAAACCCGAAACTAAAAAGCATTTTTTCATTTTTTGTCTTTTCATTGCTATTCTCTAATTCTATATATAACGCCTTTTTCAGATTTTTCAACATAAAAGAAAATATTTTTGAAAAAATGTAAAAATAGCCTTTCGTCATAGTTTTGTGCGAATTATCAAAAAAACGTCAAGATTTTTACGTAAGCTGCCACAAGAAGACATTGAGATTTTGAGGTAAGCGGTTTTCATTGAAAATGTTCAGTGCACGAAATCCAGCACGGACAAATGTCTCTATCTACTAGATAAAGTAAATATTCTCAAATGATAACTATTTATTGAGCATTAACCAGACGTACTCTATTGTTAACTAATACTCTTCCAAGCGCAAAAACAATATCGACACATTTGCCAGTACTACTCTCAGAATAACCTTGTCTGACTAAAAAATCAGTTATAACAGGTTTCGCCAGATTCTTCGTAATAGCGACAGGATCTCCGTCAAACAATAATATGTCCGACACTGCAAATAATTTTCCTCCAAGTCCTTGAATAGCTCTAACATATTCGTTTACTTCTTGCGCCGAGTAGCCTTGCTGTATCAGATAGGTGGTTAAAATTTCCCCCACATCGGGATTTTTAATTATACCAAATGTCGATTTAATTAATTTTCCTCCAACTCCTCGGAACAACTTTTGTCCCAGAGTTAATCCAAAATATCTACTAGCGACTCCTACTCCGATTTTCGCGGCATTTTTCGCGTACTTTACAATGTAAGGATGACTTTGTCCCCAATTGCTGAGTTGACTATCGACTGCCACAACTTTGTCGAAACAAGCCTTAGTCAAGCTTCCCTGTGGAAAAAGATGCTTTCCTTCCCCCTGAGACATCGCTAGCGAAACTTCATTTGTTGACGGACATTCCGATGACGGTTCCGGCAATATTTCCCACGAATCGGTAATCGCCGATCTTTTCATAGATTGTCCGCATTGTTTTATGTTCTGAAAATTTGCGCTGTAGCGATTCTGCCCGACCTCATTGAGACCACACATCCCACACGCGCTCATCACCGTGATCATCAAATTTACCGAAATCACTATTTTTTTCATCTTTCTATCCTCCCACTTTAATGCACACGGATCTCTTCAATTTTCGGTACAAAACTACAAGAACTATCTGAGTAGATGTATATCATATACAAAATTGACATTCAATTGCCTTCTTATCTTTTTTTTGATAATTTTTGATATATAAGAAAGGTGATTAACTTTTGCTATGAAAAATATTTCCGACCAGTTAGACACAAATATTTTGGAAAAATTAACTTATCTTCCAAGATGTATGAGAATGAATGTATTGCAAAACAAGAACTCAGTTCTCGTGAACACAGGAATTCCGTGCGATATGTTCAACGTGGCATGTTTGACAGATTCTGGCACCGATTTGGAATATATTGCAAATTCTTTTCATGGCCTTCCGTTTGCATTGTGGGTTGGATTTGGAAATAATCATGAAAAACAAAAAATTGAAAAATTCGGACTTCAAAACCCCGAAATTGAATCGGGAATGTATGCGGATATAACAAAGATGAGCAAGATTTCAGATTGCAAAATTTTACATATATCTCAAGTCACGGATTTGATTTCATTACGAGATTTTGTTGAGGTTTACAAAAAGCTGCTGCCCACAGACGCAAAAGCGATAGAGCAATTTTATTTGTCCGCATCCCCGTTTATTTTGAAAAAAACCAGTCCACTCAAATTGTTTGTCGGGTACGTTAATCAGCAGCCTGCAGCCACCGGAGCATTGTTCCTGCATGCAGACGTCGCCGGAGTGTGGGACGTCACAACTCTGCCCGACTTCAGAAATATGGGAATCGCGACAAATATGGTCCGTTACTCGCTTTTTTATGCACATGACATGCATGGATATCGAACGGGAGTTCTGACAGCGACAAAATCCGGAGAAAAAGTTTATCGAAAACTCGGATTTCAAAAACTCAAAGAATTTTTTGTTTTTAATGTTTCGGAATAATACCCTATTTTCCATTTCACAAAATCTACAAATTTTTCAAACGCATATTTTATCAAATAACCTATTACCGAGTCTCTTTTTGCTCCATTATACACAAAAACACTTGCGCCGTTTTTCAATAAGAATTTTGATACAGCAAAGCGTTTTCCTCTCAGTGCTCGAAGTAAAACAGTATCACCATGCTTACCTCTTGCATTAACATCTGCTCCGTATTCTATCAACAGTTTCATTAGTTTTATACAATCTTCTTCACTTCGATGTTCTTTATCTACGTAAAACATAGCAGTATCATACATTCCTCTTGAGTTAGCATTCGCTCCTTTTTCTAACAAAAGCTTTACAAGATCAAAGTCTCCTCTACCACATGCGGACACTAATGCGCCACATTCACGAACTGTTTCATTTTTTTCTGCTTCATTTAATATTATCCTTCTGATCATATATTCTATAGTACCCATGTGTAACATCGGATTCTGTGGATAAACCGCACTATTTACTTCTGCTCCCTTTTCGATCAGAAATTTTGCGATATCCATATGTCCTTTTGCACTCGCCATTACTAACGGTGTGTCTTCGTATTTTTTCGCATTAACATTTGCTCCTTTTTCGATTAGGAGTTTCACGATATCCATGTATCCTCTCGCGCTCGCGAGCATTAATGGAGTCCCATCCCAATAAGAAGAGTATTCTAAGTCAGCATCTTGCTCAATCAAAAGTTTTGCTATTTCAATATGCTTTGATTTTAGTGCAATATATAAAGCTTTTCCTTGAATTTTTTTTATCTCTTTTATTTCGTTGCTATTATTACGGGATATCTGTTTAATGAGGGCCAATCGTTTAATTAGAATCTTCGCCATTTCAATACGATCTAACTTTAAAGCAATGAATAAAGCCTCTCCTATAACTTCTTTACACCATGATTCGGAAGGCTTAAAGTTGTATAGTACATTAAAAACTTCCATATTGTTTTCACGAACCGAATGAATTAACGCGGTGTTGCCTTTATTATCTTTTATCCTTGAATCTCCGTTCATTTTCATGAGCATGCTGGCCATACCCGGATAATTTTTAATGGCAGCAATCATCAATGAAGTAATTCCGTTCTCGTCTTTTATGCGAGGGTTGGCACCGTCACGTATTAACATAAACGCTATTTTTATGCGATTTTTTTCCACAGCCAATCGTAAGGCAGTGTTTTTCGCACCGACTGACTGCTTTTTTTTCTTGAGAAAATCTTGTAATTCTGTTTGCTTGTTTTCTTCTATTAATTTAACCAATTCTGCATCCAATGCAGGTTGATCTTTTGCAGAAACTTCAAACAACGTAAAAATTACCGCGGTCACCAACAAAAAATATTTCATCGAATCCTCTCAATATCTTCCAATATTTATATAAGGGCTCATTGCCAATTTTACAACAAAAGAAGCAAGATATTTTCAAACTAAATTTTGCGAAAAATCAAAGCAAACAACCGAGATTGCTTTTCGGATTAAAAAGTTACTTAGCCCCGTGTTCCAGCAAATATACTATTATTCTTTCGTTGTCTTCTTGTTTTGCGATTTTCAGCGGAGTTTGTTTGTTTTTATCTTCCTTATTTATGTCGGCGCCGTGCTCCACCAGATACGCCACGACTTTTTCTTTTTCCTTCTCTCTTAAAGAACTCCAGTGTGTTGAAAAATGCAACGGAGTCTGTCCGCAGTTATTCTCTTGATTCACAGCTGCTCCGTGTTCCACCAGATAAGTGATCATCTCTTCGTTGTCCTCCAGAGCGGCTAGGTGCAGCAATGTATGCCCGTGCCTGTCCTGTTGATTTACATCGGCCCCCTTTTCCAGCAGATATTTCACTATATTTTGCTTGCCGCACATGAAAGCAATCTTCGCCGGAGAATCTCCTTCCTTATTTTTTTGATTTAAATTTGCTCCCTGTTCTATCAAGGATTTTATTTCCGATGAAATATCACCGTATTCATTTTTTTGAACTCCGTTTGCCTTTTGTTTTTTTGAGCCTTTTGCTGAATTTCCGCCATTGTTGGCCTTCACTATCGCGCGATGCAAAAGAGCATTTCCGTTTTTATCCTGTGTATTAATACTACTTTTTATATGGAATTCATTAGCAAGATCAACCAAATTTACGATAGAAGAACGCCTCTTATTTTGATTAATTCTTCCGAAAATATCGACCTGGCGAATTTCTCTTTTTCCATTAACGTTTAAGTTGTAAGTCGTATCAACCAACATTCCCGAAACATTTGTTGACGCACACACCAAACCTGCAAACAAATAGTATTTGTTCATATTTTTTTCTCCCAACATTACCTACATAAATACGTATTTTAGCTTTTATGTCGGAAAAACCTCAATATGAAAAGATGTAAATTGTTTCAAATTTTATTAAAATACCCAAACAGAGGGTAAAAAAACCTTCACCCCAGTATATCCAGCGCCTCGTAGCCCATGTTTGTATGACGAACCAGCAGTTTTACTTTTTTATTTGGTTCAAGCTCTTTCAAATTCAATTTTTTCAGAAGGCCAGCGTGAATGAATACATCCTCTCCAGAACGAAGCTGAGCAAATCCGAATCCCTTCGACGGATTAAACCATTTTACTATGGCAGTAACTTTGCTGGTGTCTTTACTTAAAGGATATTTGCTGTGAGAAAGCACTTTTTTTATCTCCATAATTTGGTATCCCTTATCCGATTTCTGCACTGAACAAACTATCTCATCATTTTTCGTTAAATCTTTTATATTTGACCCATCCACAATGGAGAAATGAAGGAAAACATCTTCCGGAATACCTTGTATTTCAACGAAACCATAACCTTTGTATTGATTAAACCACTTCACTGTTCCAGTCATTTCTGTTGTACGCTCGTTGCTCATCTTTATATATCCACACTAACATCTAACTAACTATCTATTGGTTTCATCGTATCGCGAAAACTTTTACATAAAGTTAATTTCCCGCATTTTTTTTTGAAATATTGTTAATAAACTGTTAAAATTCATCCCCGAATGATCTTAAACCTATTGACCTTTGCTTGGAATATATATAAATTGTACTTCGGTTAGGTCGAGTGGCAGAGTGGTTATGCAGAGGACTGCAAATCCTTGTAGATCGGTCCGATTCCGGTCTCGACCTCCATCTTAGATTCTAACTTGTTGGAATATCAGGACTTTGTGATATCCGGAAGGGGAATGAATAGTTTTGCTAGGTTGATATTTTTCAGAATTTTCAGAACTACGGTATATTCTACGGTAGCTTTGGCTTTTTGTACTTGGATAGTTCAGTCTTCCAAGTATTTGGAGCTGCTCAATAACAATTTGAGCCTATCGAGATTTTTCCGCCTGACTTCTTTTTTGTCTGTTGATATTGTTGCATTTTTATTGCCTATCACGTTGGCGATATCCGCCGGATTTGTCTATCATCGGCTGGCGGAATCCAATCAAATCGTTGTACTTCAGTCATCGGGTATTGCTCCGCAAAAACTGCTTACTCCTTTGTTGGAATTGGCTTTGATTATTTGCGGATATCTGTATGTGAGCAACGCATATATTTCTCCGACATCTTGGCGCGAGTTCAGACAAATGGAATTTAACATCAAAAATAACATCGAGCCACCTGAAAATGCTGGACGAATATTTTCCGGCAGAAATTTTTCTGTTTACGCGCAGAAATACTATGGCGAATGTATTTTCGGCAATATTTTCATAATTGATACGAGAGAAAAAGAAAAAACATGTACATTGTTTGCGACTAAGGGAGCGATTACGAATAATGTCCTAACTCTCACAAACGGAGAAAGGCTAGAGGTAGATTTTGGTAGCCACAAAAATTCCGCGACACGGTTTTCATCATATGTATACGATTTGAAGGAAATTCTTGATATACACGAAGTACAAAAACGCCCGAACGAGAAGTTTCTTTCGGAATTGATGAGGGAAATTCCCAATGATCCTTCCAAAACCAAGGAACAAAAGGCGTTGTTTCACCAAAAAATTTTATCTCCGTTGTTGACGCTGATTTTTTCTTTGATAGCCTTCTTTTTGGTGGGATTGGCGCCATATGTTCGGAAGATTACTTATTCGAGAATCGCATTTCTGATAACATATATGATAATTGTGCAGGGAAGTTTTTTGGCTTTCGCGAATATCGCGGCAAAAAACGAAATTTTTAATTACGTGAATTACGTTTTTGTTTTCGTCATGCTGTTTGTTTCAATTTTTGCAGTGAGAGAGAAAGCATGAGCAGAATTTTATTTGGTTATATCTTCAAAAAGCAGCTAAAAACCATATTTTTCGTTTCAGTTTCCGTGTTTTTCTTAATTCTGCTCTTCGATTTTGCGGAAATCAGCAGAAAATTCTCCATAACAAATTTCTCAGAAATTTTGTCTGCACTAAAGCTATCATTCCTGCGAACTCCGATAACTTTTTGTGAGATTATCAACTATGTTTATTTCATAACCGCAACCTTTAGTTTGTGGGATTTGTGTAGATCTCAGCAAATTACCATTCTCAAATCGATCGGAAGATCACCGAGGCAGATTTTAATTCCCTTCATAAGTTTTTCCATATTTATCGGGATGTTTTGGCTGTTCGTTTTTCATCCGATCGGCATAAAGTCGGAAAATCTGTATAAGAGAGCCGTTGAAGCCAACTCTTCGTCGTCCATAGAAAAGAATCATGATATTTGGATAGACTTCGGCAAAGATAAGTACGTGGTTTTCATAAAAACCATAGATAAAAACCAACTTTC
Organism: Alphaproteobacteria bacterium; assembly: GCA_017649895.1. Lineage (GTDB taxonomy): Bacteria > Pseudomonadota > Alphaproteobacteria > UBA3830 > UBA3830 > UBA3830. The sequence goes on from JAGCFW010000008.1 coordinate 22,551, forward strand.
GGACTTTCATTTGTTTGACTTGAAGAAAAACGAACGCCTAATTGCAAAATCCGGGGAAATCAACTCAAATGTGGTCACGCTTAAAAATGTATCTGTGTTAAAAGATAATCGTTTCCGAAATTTGGAATCCATAAAGATTTTCGACAACATTTCGTCTGAGCTGATCGAATTGCTGTCGTTGGCGCCCCATCGTCATGACATATATTCGCTGTATAAAGTCTACAAAATCCAAAAACGGGACAAAGTTAATTTGAGACTCTACGAACTGACATTGCAGAAGCTTCTGGCGAATTGTGCTTCCTTTATATTGTTTGCGCTGATTGCCGCAATAATTTGCTTTCCGATAAATCGTTATAAAAGTAAAACAAATATAGCGATGAAAGTCATTTTTTCGGTGTTGTTTTTAAGATTTTCGAACAGCCTGCTGGAATCCCTGGCCTATGCGGGGGTGATTTCTGTGGTTTTGTCATCGTGGGCCGTTGTGCTAATATTAACATTCTTATCGATTGCGGTTTTAGTTTGGAAGGAAGTATAAGGAAGTATGAAGAAAATTTTATGCAGAGGCCTTATCCTGAGTAGCATTTTTTTCGGAGGAGTTGTTTCCGCTGCAGATATCTCTTTCTTAAATTCTGACGAGACTGAATACAAAAATGACGTTGTTGTCTGTCGCGGAAACGTAATCGTGGTTTATAATAAAAAGATTATTTCGGCTGACACGATGTCCTTCGATGAAAAAAATGACATCATAAAGGCAGAAGGTAACGTAATAATGAAAGATGAATTCGGCAACGCATATTTCGCGAATTCGTTTCAGGCTAAACAAAATTTCAAATCAGGTCGAGCGACAAACCTGAAGATTATTACTCAGGACAAAACACGACTGGCTTCCGATAACTGTTTCATTGTCGACGGTGAATATTTACTGAAAAATGTGATATTTACCCCATGCTATGAATGTACAGAGTCCGGCTCTTTAACCTGGCAGCTAAAAGCAAAAACTGTAACGTTTAACCCGGAAAATTATACGGAATATCAAAACACGGTGCTGGAAGCGTATAACGTTCCGATGCTTTATGTTCCATATCTCACTCATGTAAGCTCAAATATTAAACGAAAGAGCGGATTTTTAACACCGAAATTTTCGTTTTCATCGCAGCAGGGTTTCAGCTTATCGCTTCCTTATTTGTTTTCGATTTCAGATTCGCAGGAGTTGATTTTCAAACCGATAATTACCTCCAAAATAGGTCATGTTCCGTGGATTTACTACAGTTGGAGATTTCCACACGGAGAATTTAGCATAGACGCAAGCTTGACGGGTATAAAATCCGTCAACAAACAAGATCCTGACGAAAAAATCCAAAAAATTAAACACTCCGGATACCGAGGTCATATTTTTGCAAAGTTTCGTTATGAACTCGATAACAACTGGCGAACGGGATTTGATATTAATTTGGCGTCCGACAGATATTATCTTAAGAGATTTTCGTTTTTCGATAAGGTCGACAGAACTTTGGAATCCAGAGTGTTTTTGGAAGGATTTCATGGCAGAAATTATACGATGGTGAAATCTTCCATGTACCAAAGTGAAGACTTGGATGCGGCACCAAATTTGCTTCCTATGTTAGAGCACCGTCATTATTTCCAGGTTTTGGGTGGAACCTTGAATTTCGACACTGCGTTCATAAATATGGACTTCAAAAACGGAAGACTTTCGCAAAAATACATCTGCAATCCGTCTTGGTATAAAGAAATTTTAATGCCGGGCGGACACATACTTGAGGTTAATGCCGTTTTGTCGGTGCAAGGATTGAAGGTGAAAGAAGAGACCAGATCCGACTACAACTCGCATTTTCAGGCAAGACCTCAGTTAAATCTGACGTGGAAATGGCCACTGTTGGTCGAAACTCCGTTTCACAATTTGATTTTCACTCCGGTATTGGGAACTTCTCTTTCCGAAAACAAAAAATACTACGATGCCTTTGAAACTCCGTTTGATGAAATCAATGAATCGAACGTATTTTCCAACAACAGATCGATTTCTTCATACAACATAGATTCTGGTAAACGCTACTTTTACGGATTTCATGCCAACGGGTATCACGGAACTAAAAACATTTATCATCTCGCATTGGGGCAGTCTTTCGAACTAACCGAACCTCAAAAACGGGTAGAATCATCGGGTCTGAAATATAAAAAATCGAATATAGTCGGTGTTCTGGATATTTTCTTTAGTCAGAACTTAACTTTTTCCTCAAGCGGTAGTTACTCTCAGCAAAATAAGCGTTTTGATCGAATAGAAGCCGGATTGAATTACAGCGATGAAAAATTCTCTGCGGGAGTGATGGGATTCAAGGGGAAACAGAGCTCTTATAATCCGTTCAAAATTCAGCAAGACTTCGTAGATAAAAAAAATTCCGAAAAAAAGTACAAAGGAATAGCTCTCAACGCTAGCTATAAAATCAACCCACGAACCCAACTTAATTGTGGAATCGTCCTGGGAAACAGATTCGAAGATAAATCCAATAGTGGAAAATTGAAACTATTGAAACACGAAGTCGGCGTCAATTTTGAGAACGAATGCACAAAAGTTTTCTTACAATATGAACGCGAAAACAAACGTGGAGCAGACCTGCATCCTGAAACAACATTCAAATTCGTCGTCCAACTGAAAAAATTAGGTTAATCTCGCCATACGAGGAATTCACAAAAGTTTCGTTTTCAGAAAATGCGTCGTCCTGTTTTTTCGATTTTATAGATAATCATCCGCAGACGTGACCATATTCATATTTTTCAATTAATGATTAATTTAACCTCATCCATTTCATGAATACATCAGAAAAAAGTTGCCCCACCCGAATAATGGAATTGAGCAATTGAAAAGAGAAGGGCAAGGCTTTGAACTTCACCATCGAGAATATTATGCGAAAATTAATATAGGTTTTGTTCGGTATGCTCAAAAATTCTTCCAATTTCGATCTGAAATTGTTTTTTCGATTAACCCTGGAAAGACGGAACCTGCGCGCTTAAATTCTGATTTTTCCTGAAAAAATCTCCACATATTATAGTAAAAGTATAATGATTTCGGCACTTTTATATTTTTTATTCAATAGGTAACAGTTCAAATTTGGGATATCGGATAAGAACCGAAAATAAAAATCCCGCCGACAGAAATCTTTCACAAAAATAGAGAATTTGGGATATTTTTGAAACCGAAGAGCCCTAATACTATCGATATTGCCAAACATTAAAAACTATAAAAAAAGTATAACGATTTCGATGTTTTTATATTTTATACCCAACAAATGAATTAACTATTATCGAAAAACACTAATTGATAATTTGCTTAACAGATTGAATTTTCTTGGAATTTTTTTGTTTTTGATCTTCAGAACTCCGAATTTCTTAGGTTCGGATTTTTATTTATCGACGCTGCTCGACTTTTTTCGCCATTGTCTGTTTCAAACCGTAGTTAACATACGATTTTTTTCGCAAACCCCTGAAATTTCTGGGCAAAACGACCTTAGTCATGTTCAGTTTTACCTTTCCGTTTCTGCAGATTCGCGGCCTCCTTATTTTGTGCGTTTTGCATAATTTTGAGACTTTTTGATTTTCTAACTCTTTGTTTTTCAAAGAAATCATATTTTTCCCTTTTTCTTATTAAAAATCTTCCCTACAATAAAATTTTTTGAACGAAAAAAACTATAAAAAAATGATTTCCCAGTAAAATCATACTAAAAGATTCGAGGTTTTAAATATGCTAAAAATAAGATTTTTTTAAACATGTTTTACAATAAAATCAAAGAGTTGAGCATAAAAATATATTTAAATTTAAAAACAAATAAAAAATTTTTCTTTTATATATAGATTTCGGTTTTGTCATATGATATATATATGTCTGTAGTTTTTTAGAGGGGTATTATGGCAAGACAAAGTTTAAGTCCTATGAAGGATCTGGATTTTTATCAGGAACAGTCACCGGTTGAGATTAAGCATCGGGTTGGTCGGAAGAAGAAGGACGCTCCGATGACTCATCTGAAGTTCCTCCGTAAGAAGAACGGATATACTTTGGAAACTCTGTCGCAGGTGACAAATGTTTCGATTTCTTACTTGTCGCGATTGGAGTCAGGTTCCAGGAGATTGAACACGGATTTGATTCGCAGATTAGCTCACGCGTTCAGATGTTCTCCAGCGGAATTGTTGCAGGAAATTTCTCATGATGGCAACGTAATTACCGCCGTGGAATTCGGTCGCAAAAAGCGTCACGACATGATTTCAAGAGAAATGAACATGCCTGTGTATAAGGTTGTGGCAAATTCTGAAGACGGAAGCAAGCTGTCCATCAACCTTTGTTCGAGCACGGACTGGAAAGCGAAACCTGCGGAATTGTTTACCAAAGAAGACGTGTTTGCGATCAAGGCGGAAGGTTATTTTAAGCCGTATTTCAGCGAAACTTCTACCTTATATCTTGAGCCGGCAACTAATTTGGCGCCGGAGTCAACGGTTGTCATTTTGGACCGCGGGCAAATCATGATCAAGAAAATCTGGAGCGTTACTCCGACGACTTTGCAGTTATGCGATATCGCAGATATTGAAGCGTTAAAAAGCGGAAAATCTCCTGCTCACGAGCTATTGTCCCTTAACCGTGACAATCTCGACGCGACTTACAAAGTTGTGGGTTACTCGGATTTTGATTTAGCATAATGGCGTAGATTGTCGATTTATAAATACCTTTAAAGGGGGCTTCGGCCTCCTTTTTTTGTGGAACGAAATCGTTCTGAATTGAAAATGTTACTTAATAATGATATCCTCATCAGCTGGATATGGGTGGAGACGCAATTGTCAGTTGAGGTTTTTGGTAGCTCGGTAGTTGATAGATACGTAAAGGCCTTGTATGAGGTCAGCGTTGGGCGTGAGTCCGAATTCGTGCAGCAGGTTAAGGCAGTTCGTGAGGCGATTGAGTCTCTGGACAATCGCGAAGGGATTTTGCGTCGTTTTTCTCTGTTGGTTAAAGATGGCATGGCTTTCGTGGATACGTTGGTTTCCGAATTGGAACTACTTCCGGAAATCGGGAACTTTTTAAAATTAATATTAAGCAACAAGAGATTTTCAATCATTTTAGACATCTGTACGGCCTTCGAAAAATTTTGCGATCGAATGAACGACAAAAAGGTTTTTTATGTAACCTATGCAAAGGATTTTTCGGAAAAAAGCAGGACACAGCTTTCTCAGTGCCTGCAGGAAATGATTGGTGGGACGATAGAATTCGTTGTACGACAAGATAAATCGCTGATCGGCGGGCTGCAAATTCGCTATGGTTCGAAGATTTTGGATTATTCCGTGAAATCAAAGATTGATCGCCTAAAAAAATCTATGCGTGGCGAAAACTAAGATATTTTTTAGGTCGTTTTCTGATTAGAAAATGTCAGACCGAGGAAATTTTCGTTTTTAACACCGCAACCTCAAAGGTTTTGCAATCTTAATCGTCAATAAAAAACAGAGGGAATCTTTTTTGATTTACGATTATCTATATCCCCCTTTAACTTGAGCGAGGTATTTTTCTTAATTCGATTTTTCAGATATTTACAGTTTCGCTTTTCCTTGAGCCATTTTTAGGCGCACATGTCTAACTGACGCTTCTTTTTTGGCCATCTCTATATTTTTTTTTAATTCTTCCTCTTTTTTCTTGGCCATCTCTATATCTCTTTCTAACTCGCTTCTCTTACTTTCTAAAATTTGAAGTTCATGTCGACATTTTTCTATATTCACTCCCAAAATCGTTATTTTATTATGGACGTGTCTAAGAAATTTACGAAATATCTGCATGTTCCGGATTGAATCCTGAAAAAAGCGTTTAGATTTGACAATGTCCTTTCCCTCATGATTCAACACAACATTCGACTGTATCATTTCATTGAGGTCTTGGCTGAGACGTTGTTCCTCGTTCTGAAGCAAAACCGCCTTATTACACTCTCTTCCCTGTGCTTTTTGTAAATGAACAAAAGGCATTGCCCTCGAACAAAAACAAACAACCGAGTAACAACAGGTAATTAACAACTTAAATTTCATTTTCTGTTCCTTTTTTTGAGGATGATATCACATGAAAAAGATTCGGGTAAAGTTGATATTCGCCTCCGGTGAATATTTGCAAACTTGGCAGGAGATTATCTTTTTAGGATTTAAACAAAAATATTTTGATCGAAGGTTGGAGACGAAAAATTTTCGTATTCAACTGAAATCTTTCTGAAAACTTCCATAATACGTGTTTCCTTCCTTGAAAACTCAAGATTTTATATGGTACTCTTTCCCTGTATTTTTGGAGAAAACCAGTGGAAAAAATCCGCGTTTACGGAGAACAGAAAGTTAACGGCAAGGTTCACATTTCGGGAGCAAAAAATGCAGCCCTGCCTTTATTAGCCTCCGCGATTTTATCGGAGGAAGGCTTAACTTTGAAAAATGTACCGCCTCTTTCCGACATATCTACGATGATCGCGTTGTTGGAAACCCTGGGTATCGAATGCGTCGTGAGTTCGGCAGGGGATTATTCCGAGACGGTGACTTGCAAGACGGATTCCATTGATAATTTTACCGCTCCTTATGCAATAGTGAAGAAGATGAGAGCCTCCATTTTGGTGCTGGGACCGCTGTTGGCTCGGTTCGGACATTGCAGCGTTTCGTTGCCGGGTGGATGTGCGATTGGAGTGCGTCCGATAGATTTGCACCTGAAGGGATTGATGGCGATGGGAGCTGAAGTCGATCTCAAAGACGGATATGTTCAAGCAAAGGCACAAAAAGGGCTAAAGGGAACGGAGTTTGAATTTCCGATTTCGACTGTAACAGGAACGGAAAATTTGCTTATGGCGGCAGTAATAGCTGACGGAGAAACCGTTCTGAAAAATGCGGCACGCGAGCCTGAAATCGTAGACCTCGCTAACTGTTTGAAAAAAATGGGAGCTAAGATTGAAGGAGAAGGCACCTCGGAAATCAGGGTGGTCGGAGTTCCTCGTCTGCATCATGCCGAACACTCGGTGTTGGTGGATCGTATCGAGGCCGGAACTTATGCGGTTGCTGCGGCGATTACCAAAGGACAGGTGGATTTGATCGGCGGAAATTTCAGAAAGTTGCTACCGACTTTTATCGAAAAAATGGAGGAGTGTTCTCTGATATTTGAGGATATTCCAAATGGTATTCGAGCAAAATCCGCCGGAGAAATTCGACCGATTGATTTTCAGACCGAGCCTTTTCCGGGATTTCCGACAGATTTGCAAGCGCAAACCATGGCATTGCTGTGCTTGGCAAGCGGAAAATCGGTTATAGATGAAAAAATTTGGGAAAATCGGTTCATGCATGTTGCTGAGTTGGCTCGAATGGGAGCGGATATCTCGGTTTCCGGATCGCAAGCGACGGTTTGCGGAGTTGATCATTTAGTCGGCGCTCCGGTAATGGCGACGGATTTGAGAGCTTCATTCAGTTTGGTTTTAGCGGGGCTTGCGGCAAAAGGAGAAACTCTCGTAGATAGGGTGTATCATTTAAACAGAGGTTATTGTTGCGCAGAAAAGAAATTAGCGGATTGTGGTGTAAGGGTTGATAGAATAAAGTAGAAAGAGGAGTTGGCTATGTTGCATACAGATGAAACGAACTTTCAGGAAAATGTTTTAGATAAGGACTTTGCGGTCGTGGATTTTTCCGCCGAGTGGTGCGGTCCGTGTAGAATGATTGGTCCGTTTTTGGAATCGATTGAAAAGCAACTGGGGATCGAAATCATGCAGGTCAATATCGATGAGTCCCCGAATGTTTCCGCCAAATACGAAGTGATGAGTATTCCGACCGTCATGATATTCAAGAAGGGCGAAAAAGTCGCGGAAAACATTGGTGCCGCGTCAAAAGCTCGACTTACCGAGTGGATCAAAAGCCATCAGTAATTCAGGATGTTTCACGTGGAACAATTTACAAACCATCAAAAAATGTTTCACGTGGAACACTTGCCGAAAGATATCCGAAATAATCTGGAAATTTATAAAAATCTTTTATTAAAATGGCAGAAAGCAATTAATTTGGTTTCACGTGGAACATTGAACAACATTTGGGCAAGGCATATTGAGGATAGTTTGCAATTGATTCCTTTTTTAAGAGGCAGAACGGTTCTGGACGTCGGCTCGGGAGGCGGTTTCCCGGGAATGGTACTCGCCATCGTCAGTAAAAACATCGAATTCTTGAACCAGTTTGGAATTAACGAAAGTTTCGATGTGACCTGCGTGGATTCGGATCAAAGAAAAATGACCTTCTTATCGGAAGTCGCCCGACAGACTTCAGCAAAGGTTGAGCTTGTTCTAAATCGTATAGAAAATGTCGATGGCAAATTCGATACTCTCACTGCCAGAGGGTTCGCTGAATTGAAAGTTTTGATCGGATTTGCGAAAAAATATTCGAATTACGGCGTATTTTTAAAAGGGAAAAAGGTCGAGCAGGAAATCGAAGATGCCTCGAAATTTTTTCGGTTTGACTATGAAATTTTTAACAGCGTAACCGACGAATCCGGACGCATTATTTTGGTGTACAATATAGAAGATGTCGAAAATCTACAACATTCCGCTTGAGTGCAATTTTTTTCAAGAGCTCGCCAAAATTATATCGGCGGAAATTAATGTAACAAAGATTTTCCTGCCAAATAATCGAAGTTGTCGAGCATTTAAGCGCGAAATCTCCAAATTTAACTGCATTGCGCCCGAGATAATTTCGATCTCCGACATTTTAAATTTCCCTGACATAAATTTTCTTCTGTTAAAATTTTTGCGCGACAACACTTATTCCGTTCCGTTCAGTACACTGTTTGACCTGTCCGAGAGCTTGTCTTCGCTGATACGAAATTTAATTTTCAACCGAGCTGATTATCGAAAATTGATGGTTCCCGAAAAATTTAACGACAGCTGGAAGAGTACTTTGTTTATTTTGGATAAAATTCTAGAAAATTCTGAAATTTCAGAGTTCAAAAACAATCTCGAAACGAAGCTAAACGACTTTTTTTCGTCGCTTGACGGAGAAAAAATCGTTGTCGCGGGACTGCTGGAAGAGAATTTTTACAATCGGCGACTGTATTTACAAGCCTTGGATTCCGGATTAATCGTGGTCAGTGGTTTAGAAAATGAAGACGGAGATAATTTCAAAAAAATCAATCACTTGTTTAAAGATAAGTGGACTCAGTTGGAAATCAAAAATGTCAAGGCGAAACAAAAAATTCCCGCGGACAGAAAAATTATCGAGACGACGGATAATTCCGATGAGGCTCTCGCGGTTTCTTTGACGACAAGAAAAGCTCTGGCGCAAAACGAGTCTGTCCTGATCGTTTCTTCCAATCTTGCTCTGACTCAAAAAATCAAGACGGAACTGCTGAAGTGGGATATCGTTGCGGATGACTCCTCGGGAACAGCACTGCACTGCACTTTGGTCGGGCAAATAATTTCGCAAATAATTTTCGCAATCGAACACGATTTTCAAAATGCTGATGTCATCAATTTGTTAAAGTTCAACGATTCAATAAAAATTTCCGCTTTTGAATTGGAAGATTTTTTGCGAAAAAAGGAGTATTATCCTCAAAATTTCTTCCAAACTTTTAATATGTTTTGGCCGGAAGAGAGGGCGAATTTTTCAAAAATCGAATTTAAAGCCTCTGAGCGTACAGAAAATCTTTTCGAGGATAGAATTTATACGGAAGAAGCTCCAAACTCGCTTCTCGTTGAATCTGACGAGGAAAAATTTTCAACACTTCCGCCTAACAAGAAAAAATCTCCGTTCGAAAAGCTCGCGGAATTTGTTTTTCGCCTGAAGGAGTTTTCGAAATTTCCGGATAACGCCGACTTCAATTTTTGGCGGGAATATTTTTCGGATTTTATAAATTTGCTAAATGAGTCCGCAGCAGTAAGGTTCGCTGAAATCCTGCAACCGCAGGAATTTGAAAACATTTCGCTTACTGAATTTTGTATTTTCCTGAAAAATCACTTTTTGAACAGCTCTTTACGCGAAAATATCAGCTACACGCCCGGAGTGGTGATTCTGGGAATTCTCGAATCACAGCTTGCAGACGCGGATCAGATTATTATTTGCGGAGCGAACGAAAATTCGTGGAAATCCTCGGGTTCGAGCGATTTCTGGATGAGCGATTCGATGCTGCAACAGCTGGAAATCAACACTGTTGACGAACGCAACGAATTTTACGCCTGCGTGTGGGAAAAATTGATCAACAAACCGAAAGTTTTGGTGACTCGTTCTGTCATGGAGAATGGCGAGCAGGCGCAGCACTACAGCCGATTAAAAAATTACGAGTTAAAACAAGATGTCATTTGCAAAAATTTGATGCGTAAAATAAAATCCCCGTCGAAATTTTCTCCCGTCAGTTTCAGCGCCCCATCTCCTGCCGTGAAATTCCGCCCGACAACTTTTTGGGTTTCGGATTTGGATTCGTTGATCAGCAATCCTTACGTTTATTATGCAAAAAAAATTCTGCGCCTGAAGGAATTATCTCCTGTCAATTCGAGAAAAAATTTGAAGGGCAATATAATTCACAAAATTTTCGATGATTTTGTGAAAAAACGCGTTCGCGACGATAAATTTCGCTTTTTACGTGAACTTTTCGAGAAAATTTGCCGCGAAAGATTCATAAATTCGGAAAATTTCGGACTTTGGTACTTCAATGTCGACTCGATTCTGAAATTTTTTATTGATAATTTCAACGACAATTCGAAAAATTTTTCGGAAATTGAGGGAAAAATAGGTTTAGAAATTTTACGTGAAGATAAAAAAATTCAGGTGGAGATTGCATCGAAGGCGGACCGATTGGAACTCGATTCGGATGGAAATATTTCGATTATTGATTACAAAACTGGAGAAATTCCCAGCTTAAAAAAGGTAAAGGATGGAGAAAAAATACAACTTCCAGTTGAAAGTATAATCGCTTCAAAAAATGGGTTCAAGTTGGGAAAAACAGACGTAAAAACCATGAGTTTTTGGCAACTAAAACCCCGAGAAAAACACATAGTATATATCTCAAAAACGAGAGAAGATACGAAACTAATCTGCGAAAATGTTTTTGAAAAAATCCTAGAGATTTTGCACGATTATTTTGCTCTTGAAACACCTTATGAAATCAATCGAGACGACAAATATAATAAAATCTATATACAACTTTCGCGTGTAAAAGAAGTCTCATAACAGCTTCATTTAAAATATCGGTCTCTCAACCTTGAAATTTTAAAATTCAACGAAAAATTTACCGAAATGAAGCGTTATTTGAGCCAAAAATTTCGAAAATATTTGTTTAAAATCTAAAATTTTTGAAAAAATTTATAAAAATTTAACGTTTTATTAACAAATTTCGGATATCCTTACAACAAAAGCGGAGATTGTCTGCCGAGTCTGCGCGTCGATGAGTTTTTGTAGTCAATCAATTGGGTAGTAGTGTCGAACGTATCTCTTTTTGCAGAGATGCGTGCTTGGAGTTTATGCTCCTGCACGGCCTTCGAAAAGAATACGTTAAAGAAAAAAGCATTTCTTTGTGGGTATGTGCGGAATTTTTGGCAGATATTCGTGGCGAAAGTGCGCGGATGCGTTTTTCGGGCGCGATACGCTGAGGTTTGTGTGTTCTTCGGGAATGGACAAAATCTCTCTCGCAGAGACTCGGCGAAAATGTGCTGATGTGTCTCGTTGTTGGGGATGTTCGGCAAAAGTGCTCAGAGGGTGTAGCAAGATTTATACGTCCTTTGGAATGTGCGGAAAGTAAAGGAGAATGAAATGAGAGTTATAATTTTGAACATGATTGTTTTGGGGGCGGTGTCTTGCCTTGTGGAGAATGACGTTTTTGCCGGAAATATTGACCCTAACAAACATGCAAAAGAATCTACAATATCCCAATCTGAGAACTTATTAGGTACAGAAGACCTTTCGGATTCTTTTGACCAACTATTCTTCTTAGATGAGTCAGAAAAGAATAGTGAAAGCTTGAATAATTCTGACAGCAAAAATAAGAAAGATAATCATACTTCTTCTAATGGAAAAAAGTCCAAAAAACGCAAGAAACATCGTAAGAAAAATAAAAATAATGCTTCTTATGAAACAAATAATTTTGCGCCTTATAATAGACAACCAACATATTCTATGGAAAATGATCTCAAAGAAAATATTAATATCCTTAATGGACTTTCTGATTCTAAATCATCCAATGAAAGTTTTTCGAAGTCAGAGAAGAATAGTGAAGGTAATGAGAAATATAATAATAATTTGAAACAGAATTATGATTCCGAATCAAAAACAGAACAGGATTTTTATACTCAAACAGAGGACAATCTTTCTCAATCCGAATCAGGAACAGAGAGTGGCTTGCCATCAACGCAGCCAACGCTGAACGGTAATACGAATGTATCGACACAATCTCCGGCTCAGAAGGGAAACGCAAACGTACCACCGCCTCCGCCGCCTCCGGCTATGATGGGAAATACAAACGTACCACCGCCTCCGCCACCTCCGGCTATGATGGGAAATACAAACGTACCACCGCCTCCGCCACCTCCGGTTATGATGGGAAATACGAATGTACCACCGCCTCCGCCACCTCCGGCTATGATGGGAAATACGAATGTACCACCGCCTCCTGGATCTCCTGTTTCAACAGAAGTGAACGTGAGTGACCTAGTGAGAGATTTAAGAGATAAGCTGAACGATCTTCTGGTGTCTGACGGCGTAATACAAATGGCAAATATTGTGAATTTCTATTTACAGGGCAATAAGGAGGTAATCTCTGAAGGAATTGGTGTTTCTGGTGGCGCCGCGTCTCTTTTGATTAATCGACTGAACAAGGAGCTGGAAGTTTTGGAAAAAAAGTTCGCGAGCGACCCCACCATCAAGGAATTCCGCGATTTGTTGAAATCCCTGCGAGGCCCTCTGCAAAAATTGAACAAACAGTCGTACTATGCGATTGATTCCGACAGAGGAAAATTTTTCAAAGACATATCACAGGAAATTAAAAGAATTGCTGCCTCATATTTTTCAAAATTCATGGAATCGGGCGAAAATCTGAAATCGATTCCGAATTTGATAGCTTCATTAAAAGAAGCAGATATTATTATGGAAAGAGCTGTAGTTCTGTCCAACAGTTTCAGCAATTTAGTGGATCTATCTGAGATGCCAAGAATCGAAGAGTTTACCGAAGGAGCGACATTGGATGCCATTGAGATTATAAGACTAAAGCGATTTTTTGCAGCAAAACTCAAGGAAGCCAATTCGGCGTCTTCGAACAGCACTGCCGAGGGAAATGCCTCGACATCCTCAAAGCAAGTTGACGTAAAACCTTTGAGCGGCTCCATAACTTTGCCAACGGGGAACTCTGTTACCGAAAAAGTTGTCGTGGAGAAGGCGCTTCACTGTATCGAAGAAACATTAAGTGGAAACGATCAGTTATCGGTATTGGTGGATATACGAGACATCTTAAACAACAACTATACGGCAATCGTGTCGAAAGAGGAGGGGAATACTCCGCTGAACGTTATCCGTCGACTCAGTGATCGTATAAAAAACGTCGGAACCTTAGTAGGAGAGGCCGGTAAGATAGAGAAGACAAAGATAAAGACAGAGAAGGGCGAGGATAAAGAAGTAGAGAGAAACAACAACTACAGTCAATTCGGCAAAATGTTTACGGGATCGGACGATGCGTACGGAACAGCGCTAATTCCTTCAATAAATAAATGGATTAGCTCCGAAAAATTCGCTGAATTCAATGTTAACGAGATAGCTGCTGCATTTAGAGGAAAACAGCTTACCAAAGATAAAAACGTAATCGAGGAGTATTTAAGATTACTCACCGAAGATAAGGCTTTGTGCGGTAAATCCTTTTCCAACAGTATAATAGACAAAATGAACAGCAACGCGAAGTTTAAATCAAGTGTTTATGCTTTTGCAGCTATTCAGAGTAAACAAAAGACTGAATCAAAGATGGAAGATCATCAATTTTTGTTTGAAATAATGGCTGGCGATGGAAAGACAAAGCTCGGAACATCATCCGACCCTAACAGAGACAAAAACATGATTTCTTTTTCTGCATTAAAGAAAAATTGCGAAAAATATATAGAGGGGATGGCCTCTATCGATAAAGATATAATAGCAATTCCGGATATATTGAAAAAAGCAGAAAGGAGTTTTTCAACAAAAATTGATAATAAGGGATTTGCAGAATACGTAAATAGCATTCTTAAAGAATATTTTGTCTTTGATAATTTTGTCACGTCTAGCGATCGAATAACCCTTGGCGTAGTTAACGCGAAAAAAGGATTGTTATCTGAGAAAGATATTCCTAACGTCGTATTTGCTTTAGCTCAAAATTGCGGTCTAGCTGTCAAGCAGCCTGCTTTGCCGTTATTCTCGACATCGAAGGATACAGATAACATTTGGGTATTCAAGATGTCACGGGACTTGTTTGAGATAATTTCCAAAACAAAAAAGGCGATTTTGGATGCACATGCTCAGATTTTTTCCGGAAAGAAGGAAATTACGGGAACAAAAATCGAAGAAATTATAAAAGAACTTGAGAATCTGGAAAAGTTGATAGGAAACGCAATATATCAAGATGAAGTACTGGAAAACGTTGTTCAGGGATTGAGTATTTCGGTTTCGAAAACAAAAGCAGATGCAAAGGAAGAAGCGGGGAGAGTTCCTGCGGAAAACATCGATGAAATAAAACTCGGTAAAATTACAGATCAGGTGCAAAATTTGAGCAGATTGGCAGATGCTTTACCAAATCCGTATGCTCAAAACAACCAATCGAAGATTCAAACAATTAAGTCTGTTATCGAAGAAGTAATTTCATTGGTTAAAACTGCGTCAGATACAAAGGCAAAAGCAAAATTATCGCAGAAACCGAACCGGAGGAACGCTGGACTCGTAAGGTGAACGAAAAACCACGCGGAATTGTGTAAATATAATCCGCGTGGTTTTGTGTATTAAGAATAGCGGGCGAATCAATCGGTAGAAATTGAAAAATCTTGGCAGAGCAATGTCCCAAACTGAAAATGAAACCGAGAGACTTTCTCACGAAACAAATGAACGCAAAGTTGCTCGATACCTAAATTGATATCCACGAAGAACAAAGTGCGTCAAAAAGCACTCGAGAGGGAAATTAAAGTCCTGCTCCGCAGTTCAATTTTCGATTACCGCATCAACACCGGTAACACGTGTTCAAAACCCTCTCAAAAAAATCTCCGCCCCGGAATGAGCCGAATTTACTTTTCCGCCACAAGGTTTTCATCGGAAATATCCGAGCAGCGATAACTTCCCTTGCCGAATTCAGGATATTCCTGTTCAAACAAGCAATGCCAAAACAAATCGTGGTCTCCGTTCATTTTCAAATACTCAACTACAAATATGTACAATTCCTCAGGACTTAATACTTCCTCGTTTACTTTAAATTTTGCGTTAATTCCCAGATATATTGGTCTGATAATACCGTATCTGTGCGCTAAATACGATGATTCATTTATTAAATCCCAACCGTATTTAGTAAATCCGAACATGGTACGATACACGTTATCATCCAAAAAAAAAGAGAGACATGCTTGTTTATTTGTTATAAAAAAATCTCCTAATCTTTTAGAACTACCATAGAAATATTTCGAACCCGCTCGTTGCTCTATAAGTTGAGTTTGTTTGCATGTACTATCCTCTTCGACACTTAGGGCATATATTAATTGATGTAAAAAAATCACTTCTTTCGGAATGGTGCCTGTATTTACTGAAAATTCTGGTTTTTCCACGCTGCTTTTAGGGTTTATTCGCAAAAACAGTCCGGTATGTTGTTCTTTAAACCATTTTGGTGAAAACATCATAAATTTATCGCTTTTCGGGTATTTTTTATATTTATCGAAGAGCATTTGTTCGGTACCTTTCAAATATCTCCATATGCTGCTGTTGGTGGTATATGCCAAACCTGTTTCTCTGTTTTTTACCGGAATAAAAGTTAACTTAGGCAATTTTTTGGTTCCCCCCTTGTACCTGGATATTGCGATTCGCAGAACTTCGCATCCTACCGGGTCTTTTGTTAATTCTGATATGCATTTTCTAAATTCTTCCCTCATTTGTTTCGTAAAATCGAGAGGATTTAAATTTAAAAATATATTTGTTATGGCATGCGTTTTTAGTCCGTAGCGACTTTCTTTCTCGTTGTAAATCAATACATCTCCTGAGCTCGGATGTATCCCTATGTTTGTGCCTGATTCAGCAAAAATTATATCTTCACCGTTATCCAGCCTACCCACAGATATTCCTCTAAGCCTTTCAGGTCTTTTTTTAAATGAAAAATTGCAGCAGGTTTTCATAAACTGATCTACCAGCGATTGTTGATTTTTTTCTTTAGTATTTTCTGGATTCCAAGTGGATCTATACATTTCTAATTCTCGTTCAGTTGTCAAAGAATTTACAATCGGCCATTCAGAAAGCGGCATTTTTACGTCGAAAGATTTTTCGACGTTGTTATTGACACCCGACCAGAACATAGCCTGAATATCTGCGCAACAAAAAAACACTAATATAACCACAAATTTGAGCACAGTTTGACTTTTAAATACCTTCATTTTAATCACCTCTAAAATATCCGCCCTACTTTAACAGTTTTTTGTTAACAATTCGCTAACTAATTAAAATTTAAAATAAAAAAATATCAAAAAATTAACGAATTATTAATCAGTTAAGAGTAATCTGAGATGTAGACTTATAGATAGGAGGAATATTATGAAATTAAAAGTCTTAGGTATGTGCGCGATCGCATCATTACTGTACGGAGAAAATGTTTTTGCTTATGGGGCTTCGCCGGCAATCGGAGGTGATTCTCAAAATTTAAATGACACTAATGCGACAACTACACAGGATGAAAATTCGAACGTTTCTGAAAATATTACAAATTACGGTACAGCCACAACGCAAAATTCGCGGTGGATTCATGCCAAAAACAGGAATAATGCAAGGAAAAACGAAAAAAGAAGAGCAAACTCCAATGCAAGGAGAAACGAAAAAAGAAGAGCAAACTCCATAGATAATTCACAAACCCCACATACAGATCAAAATCTGTTCAATGTTTTTGCTGATTTGGAAGATGTATCTGATTGGGAAGATGTATCTGATTCCCAGAATCAGCCATATAATCAGAGTGAGAATTTGCACAAAGAAACATTTATCCTTGTTGAAAAGCTTGTCGAGCAGGACGCGAATGTTTTTTCGCGTCTGATACAAGAGGTAGGAAAGCACGAAGATGACGTGTCTTTATACTATCAAGAAGAAAAAAAAATGAATACAAGGGATCGGTTAAAAAAGGCTAAAGACCTCAAAAAAAGCAACAAGGATCTGATTGCTGTGCTGGATGAGACCATCGCAAATTTTGAGGATCTTCAGAAAATTTTGCAAGATCTGAAAATAAATGAGAAAATTATATGGCTTAAAGATAAGCACGCAAAAATTGAGTCATTGCTGAAAGACGTAGACATAGGAGATCTGGAGAACCTGGTAGATGAGAGATTCCAGAGAAGAGAGCAAAAGAAAGCAGCAAAGGCCGAAAAGATAAAGAAAAAAGAGGAAAGCAGACGTCCTTCTGAACGGGCCGGACAAGATATTGATTTGCAGGCGATCAACAGATACCTCGGTGATTTATTCAAGTTTATTGAAATGATCGGTCTTCGCAAGCCTGACTTTAACTCTTTGATAACACACGGAAACTCCTGTTTTGACCATAAAAACGGTCTTATGTTCGATCCGGGACAAAACGGAGTGGATCCGATGTCGAAAAATATCTTAAAGCAGATTTACGAAGTTAGCTCCCCTGAAGCTGAAGAGGCTTGGTCTGAAACAAAAGAAATGATCAGGAAAGCATACGAGTTTGTATCAGCATTCTCATCTGAAAGAAGTAAATTAAATGAGGAAATATCTAAAGCAAAGGAAAAAATCGCAAAATCAAGCAAAGCTTTGGCCAAGAAAACAAAACTAGAGAACGATCTTCGAAATAATAAGAGACTTCCACAAAAGCAGAAAGAATCGAAAGAGCAAGAAATAGCAGAATTAAACAATCAGATTATTTCTACTTCAGAGGAAAGGATAACCTTAGATGACTTGGAAAAGAAAGAGTCGAGAGTTAAAGAGTTAGAAAATATGATTTCAGGTGCGTACAGAGACTTGAAACTGGAAAACCTTGAATCAAAAATCAAGACCTTGAGTGGGAATGTTGCCAGATTACTTAAGCAGCAGTCCAGTATAGATGAGAAAAAAAGAAAAGAGGAAGAGCAAAAGAAAAAAATGGAAGAAGCGATAAAGTGAGAGGAGTTAGGTGAAGGAAACGGATACGAGGAATAAAAAATACCGGTTCTGAAATAGATAAGTTATGTTCGGGACCGGAATTTTTTTACCCGAAGCGCAGCTCTCGCAAAGGTACGAAAAAGGCGTAAAATGTGAAAAACTATGGAATTGCGAAAAAATTTACAACTTAAAAAGACACCTTAATTTTGCAGAACGAGATTTCGGATTTGCCTCGATTTCTTCCTCGCTCGGGACAATCGGCTTTTTTGTAACTATTTGAAAATCAAGTCTCTGCTGCCCGCACTCTTTGAAAAACGACTTAACGATGCGATCCTCAAGGGAATGAAAGCTCACCACGACGATTTTTCCGCCCGAATTCAGCAGTTCCAAAGATTCGTTCAGGATAATTTTCAGCTCTTCCAATTCTCTGTTTACAAAAATTCTCAACGCCTGAAAGGTTTTCGTCGCCTGATCAATTTTTCCCGTTCGTCTCACGCAGGAGCGCACAGCATTCGCCAGGTCTTCCGCGGTTTTGATGCTGCGTAAATTTTTCTTGATGCTCTTCGCTATGCGCCTGGAAAATCTCTCCTCGCTGAATGTGTAGATTATGTTTGCGAGTTGCTCCTCGGAACAACGATGAATGATGTCCATGGCCGTTTCGTCACACAGCCCCATTGTCATATCGACACTGCCCTTGGATTTGAAAGAAAATCCGCGAGATTCGTCCTCCAACTGAAAATTCGACAACCCTAAATCGAGAACAATCCCGTCAAGTTTTTGAATATTTCGCTGCGCCAAAACTTTTTTGATATCGCTGAATTTTGAATGAGAAAAAGAAAATCTTGAAGGGAATTCCGCATGCAATTTCTTCGCTATGGGGATCACCAATTCGTCGCGGTCGCAGGCGATGACTGAGCAATCTGCCTTTTCCAAAATCGCCCTGGAATATCCGCCACCGCCGAAAGTTCCGTCGAAATAGATTTTACCGTCGGACGGATCTAAAAAATTCAAAACTTCATTTAACAAAACCGGAATATGCTCACTCATTTTTTACAACTACCACAACCTTTGGGATACCTACGAAAACTAAACCCCTCTCTGCGAAATTATAGTCCGCCCCCAAAAATATGTACATAATTATCTCGGTAATTTTGAAAAAGCAAAATTTAAGCGCAGTGCCACACGGAATTTTTTGTTTGTGATCTGCCATTCGACGAAGTATAATTCCGATGCGTTCTGAGAAAGAAGAGATGAAGACTATTGCGGTTATCAATCAAAAGGGCGGAGTAGGTAAAACTACGACGACGATAAATCTGGCAACGGCTTTGGCGGCTGCAGAGAAAAAAGTTCTTGTTGTGGATCTTGATCCGCAGGGAAATGCTTCCACCGGATTGGGAATGCCAAAAGTGCGTGGAGTGGAGAGCAGTTATGGAGTTCTGCTCGGATTGGTTCAGCCGAAGGATGTCATTCAGGAGACTTATGTAAAGGGACTGTGTGTAATTTCCTCCACGATAGATTTGGCGGCGGCCGAGGTTGAATTGTTTCAGCAAAACGATCGCGAAGGCAGACTCAAAGCAGCCCTGTCCAATCTGGATTTCGATTACGTATTTATTGATTGCCCACCGGGATTCGGGTTGATAAATATAAATTCCCTGAATGCCTCGAACAAAATTATCATTCCGCTGCAGTGTGAATTTTACGCGTTGGAAGGATTGACTCAGTTGTTTAATACGATTCAGAGCGTGCGCAGCACCATCAATAAGGATCTGATGGTCGGTGGAATTTTGCTCACAATGTACGATCGCCGCAACAATTTAAGCCGCACGATTGAAGATGACGTGAGAAATCATTTCGGAAATCTGGTTTTTGACACGGTAATTCCGCGAAATGTCCGCATAAGCGAGGCCGCGTCTTATGGACGTCCTGTAATACTCCATGATATAAGATCAAGTGGGGCGATATCATACATAGAATTAGCCCGCGAATTTTTGAGAAGGGAATCAAATGGCGAATAAGAGTCTCGGGCGTGGTCTGTCAGCCTTTTTGCAAACTGAATTGGATATGGATTCCTCTCCTGCGAACAACAGTGGCGTCGTGAAAATCAGCTTGGATAAAATAGAGGCAAATCCTTATCAGCCGCGGCAATTTTTTGATAACGAACAACTGCAGTCGTTGGCGGCTTCCATAAAGAGAAAGGGAGTTTTTCAGCCGATTTTGGTTCAGAAGCTGGCGGACGGAGCTTATCAGTTGGTGGCGGGCGAAAGGCGTATGCGCGCATCTCAAATTGCAGGATTGACTGAAATTCCGGCGATCATCACGAATTTTTCGAAAGAAGAGCAGCTGGAAATTGCGATTCTCGAAAATGTACAACGAGAAAATTTAAATCCGATCGAAGAGGCGGAGGGATACAAGCGATTGCTGGACGAATTCGATCATACTCAGGAACAGCTGTCAGAAATTATAGGCAAGAGTCGCAGTCATATTTCCAATGTAATGAGGCTGTTAAATCTTCCCGACGACGTCAAGCAGATGATCAAGGAAGGAAATCTATCTTTCGGGCACGCGCGAGCATTGGTGACTTCCGATGACGCCTCGGCGATGGCTCAAAAAGTACTGGATAATTCTTTGAATGTACGTGACACGGAAAAACTGGTAAAGCGTCGGAAAAATCCGCAGTCGGACTCACAGTGTTCTGAAAAAAAACGAGATGCTTCTCTTTATGAGTTGTCCTCCTATGTCGATCCGGAAGTTCTGAATATATCTCATCAAATCGAGCAACTCTCAGGTTTGAAAACAAATATAAAATTGGAAGGAAATAACAGAGGAATTATCGAGTTGAGCTTTGAAAATTTCAGCCAACTTGATAAATTTATACAGAAAATAAATTATTAGGCGAGAAAATGAGTGTAGTAAAATCAGCGTTTACGGTCGGGGCCTTCACCCTTTTCAGTAGGTTTATGGGGTATGCTCGAGAGTGTATTGTTGCCGCGGTTATGGGTGCGGGCATGCATACGGACTGCTTTATGGTTGCGGCGAAATTGGCCAATATTTTTCGCAGAATTTTTGCGGAAGGAGCCTTTAACGCATCGTTTCTTCCGAGATTTTCCAATGTTCTTCACAAGGACGGAAAGGACAGCGCGAACAAGGTTTTGTCTGATGTATTCAGTTGCTTGTTGATAATCCTGACGATATTTGTCATGATGGTCTTAATATTTTTTCCGTCAGTAGTACAAGTTGCAGCCAAGGGGTTTGACGTTCTCAGCGAAAAGTTTGGTCTGACAGTAAGACTTGGGCGAATTTGCTTTCCGTATTTGATTTTTATTTCCTTAAGTTCGATGTGCTCGGGAGTGCTGAACACGATGAACAAATTCGCTTTGCCGGCGGCTTTACATTGCTTGCCAAGCGTAATCGTCGGAATAAGCTTGATTGTCTGCTACTTCCTCGGTCTCGACAAGGACATCTCCGTTCATGTAATGGCTGTTTTCTTTTTGTTGGCGGGAATACTGCACACTTCGTTGTTGGTTTATGCGATAACGCATTACAAATTTAGGTTAAAATTCAGTTTTCATTGTTGGACATCTCACGTTAAGGACATCATGAAAAATATGATTCCGGGAATTATCGGAGCGGGGGTATGGCAGCTGAATATGCTGGTGGACACTTCGATTTGTTCATATCTTCCGACGGGAGCTATCACCTGTATCAACCTTGCGGACAGATTAAATCAATTTCCGCTTGCAACCCTGGGAATTGCGCTAAGCACGGCGCTGCTTCCTCTTATGTCGAACTGCTTGTCAACAAAAAATTACGAGAGAGCGGGCGAAGAGATGCAAAAGGGGCTGTTGTTTGCTTACTTTTTGACTTTTTTTGCAGCCACGATGTTGATTTCCTGCAATGATCTGCTGGTGGCTGTGGCTTTTCAGCGTGGATTATTCGGGCCGGAAGAAGTTCAGATCACTGCGAGCGCTCTGGTTGGATTTGCTCTCGGACTTCCGTTTTATGTGCTTGCAAAGGTCTACGCAGCGGTATATTTCGCCGCCAGGGACACAAAAACCCCTGTGATTTTTGCGGCAACTTCCGTAATCATAAATTTGATTTGCCTAATAATTTTGGTCCCGTTTTTCAAATATTTCGGATTATCCTTGTGCACATCAATATCGGCAATGGTCAATGCTTCTTTGTTAGTTTGTTTTTCGGGAAAAAAGTTGCGAGTCAATTGGTCCGTCTCATTCTTTTTCAAGATCGGAGCCCAAATTTTAGCGGCAGTAATTACATTTTTCGCGCTGCGAAGTTTTTCCGCGTTGCTTTGGACACCGGACTTGGGAGGTTCCATGCAAAAATGGCCTATCTTTATTGCGGTATTTGGTTTCGGGTGCGTCGTATATCTATTATCGCTTATGTTCTTGTTGTTGGTTACGGGACAGAAAAATTGGAAACTTTGGAAAAAAGAAGCATGGGTTTAATTTTTTTACCTTTATAAAAAATTGTTGCAATCAGCAAAGTTTATTATTATAATTAATTCGTTTTTATTAATTTACGGAGAATATAAATGTCTGACGGCAAAAAAGCAGAGCCTCAGGAGTTCACTGGCTTGAGATCGATATTCTGGCCTATTCATTCTTACGAATTGAAGAAATTCCTGCCAATGGCTTTTATGATGATGGGAATTTTATTCAATTACAGCGTTATGAGAGGGTTGAAAGATTCTTTAGTTGTTACTGATATGGGAGCAGGAACCATTCCTACTTTGAAGTTGTGGTTTGTTTTGCCTGCTGCTGTCCTGTTTATGATAGCTTACTCAAAACTATCAAATGTATTTTCGAAAAATGGCGTGTTCTACATTGTTGTGTCATTTTTCTTGGCTTATTTCGCTTTGTTTGCTGTGGTTTTGTACCCTTGTAAAGATGCGTTGACGCCGGACCTTTTGTCGGGAGTTTCTGATGGTCTTTCGAAGACCTTTTTAACCCCGATTCAGGGATGGGTTTATTCGTCTTTCTACATAATGGCAGAGCTCTGGGGAAGCGCGATGATCAGCTTGATGTTCTGGCGCTTTGCTAACGATGTTACATCGATAAAACAGTCAAAGAGATTCTATGCAATGTTTGGATTCGTTGCCAATGGTGCTTTGATTATTTCCGGTGGTGTTCTAAAATCTGTGGGAGATATCAGGGTTGTTACCGGAATTGCTGTTGCCATTTGTGTTTTCATCATCGCTATCTATTACTGGCTGAACAATTACGTGTTAACGGATCCTCGTTTCTATAATCCTGAGGAAATCAAGAAGCCGAAGAAGAAGGTTAAACTCAGCCTTGGCGAAAGTTTGAAATACATTGCGACTTCCAAGTACTTGGGATACATCGCTCTGTTGGTTATCTGCTACGGAATAAGCATTAACTTGGTTGAGGTTATGTGGAAAGACCAGGTAAACATGCTTTACCCGGACAAAGCACAATTCAAAGAATTCATGGGTGGATTGCAGATTTGGACCGGTATGGCAACAATTTTCTTCATGTTGGTAGGTGCTAACATTTTGCGTCGTTGCTCATGGTTTACCTCTGCAATGATGACTCCGTTGATGGTATTTTCCACCGGATTGGTCTTCTTCGGATGCATTATTTTCAAGGGAGAAATGGGTCCTATCGTCGCATCTTGCAGCTCTTTGACAGTGTTGGAGGTTATTGCTTACGCCGGATTGGCTCAGAACGTATTGGCGAAGGGAGTGAAATACTCGCTGTTCGATTCCACAAAAGAAATGAGTTACATTCCGTTGGATGACGAGTTGAAATCCAAAGGAAAAGCGGCCGTCGACGTTATTGGAGGAAGAGCCGGAAAGTCTGGTGGTGCAGCTATTAACTTCTTCTTGTTAGCTGTTGTTGCCAAAAACATCATTCCGCCAATGGGATCGACTAAGTTGGCAGAGATAGCTCCGATTGTTGCCGTAATCTTTGCTGTATTCATGTTCGTTTGGTTCTTTGCCGTTTACGGATTGAACAAAGAGTTCTTGAAGATTACATCGCAGAAGGAGCCTAACAAGAATTCCAAGGCAGCGTAAAAAGTTTTCCTTTCTTTTTGTATCTAAAGCCTCTTCGGAGGCTTTTTTGTTTTTTAATACTGTAGATTTTTGTCTAGTGGCAATCTAAAATTTTTACAAAATCTAGACAACAGAAATACAAAACCTTATAATCAGAGGCAGCATGTTAAGTTTATGTAGTTAAAGTGAGGTCAAAAATGAAACTTAATTTTAAAATTTTATGTTCTGCTGCCGTGCTATGCTTTGCGGGAAGCGTGTTCGCGACGAATTCCGATCCGTTGAAGAATAGTTCTCCAGATGGCGAAGTTAGGTTGATACCGATCAAGGAACATGAAGGTTTTGTTCCAAGTAAAGAAAGCCCGATTGATATACTTAACGGTCATTGTAAAGCCCACGGATTAAGCTTGAAATTCGAATATGGAGTCCTTGGTAAAGAGTGGAACTGTACAGTTATAATAAACGACAAAAAATATAAAATAGATTTTCAGAAATGCGAAAATAAAGAAGCAGCTGAACGTGAAACCGCGGAGCATGTCTGCCAAATTTTAGGTTTGTCCGCTCAGGATAGACTCGGTAAGTATTTTCAGAATAATAAAATTCCTGCAAAGTTGAGTGATGTTGATTTTTTGTATGAAATAAAGGGCAGTATCTTTATCTGTAAGATCAAGATAAAAGACAAAGTTTATGAGCGGAATATGGGCAGCAAAGGCAAAAAAGACGCTAAAAATCAAATTATAGAGAGGTATATGTACGAGATGACAAAAGAGCTCTCGTCACAGGATTCCTCTTCTAAAGAAAGTTAGTTGGAGGGAATTGTTTCAACTAAGGGAATTGGCTTCTTTCAGGCGTCGTTCATGAGGCCGATTCTCTTTTGTGTTTTTCCTGTTGATTAAGATTTTTTTGCAAAAAAAAATTAATATGTAGTAAATTAAAATTTGGAAAGGTGAGGTTGGAATGACAGACATTAATTTTAAAGCTTGGTGTGCGGTTGGATTCTTGGTGTTTGGATCGATTGATGCTTTCGAAATATGCACAAAAAGAAGTTTCGATACAACCAAAAGTATGTCCGATGTGAAGAATTTGCAATGTTGCGGTCATTTTTCAAACTTGGAAATTTTAAAAATAGATCCTAACAATTTAGGTCTTCTTATGTCTAGATTTGAAAATGAAAGATTATTCCCTCATAATTTTCCAGAATTGACGGTAGTAGATGTGATAGGTTCTTTACCGTGGTCAATGGTAAAAGAATTACCGAAATGTTTTCCACAATCAAGGGTTTTTATCCTAGATAAACCAGATTTTAGCGGTGGAGCGAGAAAAGCAGTGGATGAGTACGTACATAAACATAAGAGAACTGTAATTTTGGAGAGTTTCTCTTTTTCTGATTCTAGTGATGACAATGGAGATTTTGAGTGCTCTCCAAATTATGGAGTTAACACAAAAATTTGTGAAGTTCGAGATAGAAACAAAACTGTGGTTAAAGTAAAATTGACGGAAAAAGAACATATAGATGAAGAAGATTTTAAGAAGAAAGTCAGAAAAATGTTCAGGGAAAAGGAGCTAATAAGGTATATAGAAGAAGGTAAGGAAGACAAAATTTGGTCACTATTAAAAAAAGATCCTAGCCTTAAAATACCCCCTGACTGTTTAAATAATCCAGATATCTCTAAGTTGTACAATGATTTTAAAAGGCAAAGGGAAGAAACTTATCTGAAAGTTTATGATAATATAAAGGGAACGGAGATATGTGAGCAATTGGGTATAAACGAAGAGAATGCATTCAGAACTATCGAGAAAAATAAGTATATTCTTTTTAAATTCGTTGTTAAAGAAAACAATTTGGATCTGATAAAACTCTTAATGGAGATTGGGATAAATATTGATATAGTAGACAAAAAAGGAAACCCGGCCCTGTTTTGGACAAAAGATCTCAAGATGATGAAAACGTTAATAGAGCTGGGAGCAAATGTCAATTATACGAACAAAAAAACTGGTTGCAATTTATTGACGCGATGTCTCCTGTTTAATATCTCAAGTCAAGAGATGTCGCCATTGGTAAAATTGATTTTAGAAAAAATAGAAAAAAGCAAAATTAATGAGCCGACAAAAGGTGGTAACACAGCGTTGCACATAGCCGTTCATCGTGGCTATGGAAAAATAGCGAAAAAGTTGATAGACAATGGTGCTGATATCTCTGTGAAAGACAGGAAAAAGAAAACTCCTTTTATGAGAGCAGTTCAATTCAACGAAAAGGATATAGTAGGTTTGTTTCTGACTGTCTTTGATAAAGATAATAGTAAAGCAGTGGAAGAACTGAAATGTGCAATGGAAAATGGCAGAGAAAAAGGTATAGATGTGTTGCTTGATAAAGTTTCTTTTTCTGAGGAACAATTTATAGACGTAATAAAATCTGTTCATTCTCCGACTCCAAAGCTCATTTTAGGAAATGCCCCAATACGGTATTATTATCCCAGGCAGCAGTTTCGACAGAATGATTCAGATGATGGCTTTGACATTAGTTCCTTTAGCGATAGTGACTCAGAAAGCCAAAAAACTTAATCAGAAGATTTGTCAAAGTGAATTACTTTGAGTAGGGGAATTGGCTTCTTTCAGGCGTCGTTCATGAGGCCGATTCCGTCCTTGAGAATTTTCGATCATTTTCTCCATTTCCAGATGCAGTAATTTTCTTTTTTTATCATTAATTTTCGGTTGAAGCTTTCTAAATATTTCGTATCGAGGAATGTGTCGGCGTCGTATTCTTGATTAACCTGGGTAATTATCGCCTCAGCGATCAGATCCTTTTGCAGAGCATAATTGTAAAGTTGAGCGCCACCGATAATCCAAGCATCGGGATAATTTTCGATTGCTTCTTCCAAGGTTGGAAAACAAATTGCATCTGGAATATCCGTTTTCGTGATGACGCAATTGATTCGGTCTTTCAGCGGAAAATTTTTATGCGAAAAAAAAGTGTTTCTTCCCATTATTACGACAGAATTTCTGGTTAATTTCTGAAAAAACGCGCGATCTTCTTCAAATTCCCAGGGAATTTTCCCATTTTTTGATAATCCGAAATTTTTTTCGACAATTGCTATTAATCTTATCATTCCCATATTCTAATTCAAATTGCTAAAACATGTAAATCGTAATAGAATAGTGCGGGAGTTTTTTTATGAAACGTGTATTTTTAACTTTTTCTATAATAGTCGCTCTGGCCTCGTTTGTAAGTGTTACGGCGAAGATGGGCAACAGTTTGTCTGACGAAGTAAAAATTTTGTCGACGCAAGAGGTCAATTCAGAAACAAAATCCGAGCATAAATCCAAAATTCAGGAAGAAACCGCCGATTTGAATAAGGCGTTAAAAATAATTCAGCAGCTGATTTTTGGCTCTTCTCCGGAGCAAAGCATTAATCAGAAGAAGGTTTTCGATAAATTGCGAAAATCCGTATCTGAAACGGAATTTTCTTCTGAGGAGCTGATGATTCTTATCGAAGATGCCATGGAAATTGACAAAAAATACCAGCTGATTTTCGATTTCGTCATCAGAGGTGAGTACGCGCGACGAGCAACAAATGAGGGAATTAATGCCGATGAGGCGCTGCAATTCGCGAGTTCTGAGTATATCCAACTGCCAAAATTTATTCTGAAGAAAAAAGTCGACAAAGATGAGCTGGATGATGTTCTTTCCGATTTGGGATGCGGTGTCGTTTGGAAAGATCGCGCCAAGTATTCGTTTGTGTTGAGCAAATATTTCGGAAAAGAGACAGAAAAAAACGACGAAAAATGGTATTCGTCGAGAAGAGTTCAAAACTATCTGAAATTGATCGCTGAAATCGACAAATTTTTCGAAAAATCGTATTCCCACCTTGTGTATCTTATAGCGCAGGACTTTTATTATGCCGACATACCGCAAGAAAAAATTCAAAAAATTTTCTCATTTTCCGATGACGAATTGAAATCTTTGATAAAACCGAAGAATTACGAAGAAATTTAACGAAATATTAGTTTTTTTGTTTCATAATGATGTCAGAAGTAGGATATCGAGAAATGAAAAAGTTGGTTTTAGTTTTATTTTTAGTTTTTTCCAGTTCGAACGCGGATTTCAACACGGACTTCAGCGTTGAAGACATAAAAGATTGGTTCGGCGAGGTGTACCAGAATGTATCTTCCAAGGTTGAGACGGGAATAGACAAGTTGAAGTCATCCTCTGCAGTAAAAAAAATGGGAGACCTTCTGACTCAGGCGGAAGATACTCTGCGGGAAAATCGCAGCGGTACAGTAACTTCTGAATTTTTGGAAGCGAGTAAAAATCTTGCGGATCGCGCGGCTAAATTAAATAAGGAATTGGATGAGGATATTCGCTCACTGAGCCAGTTAAAGGAATTTCAATACAAAAGCCGAGTCATAACGTATAAAGACGGAAAACAATATGTGACGGCTTTGGAAGAGTGCTTAAAAAAGGAATTAGATAACTTTGTTGATGCGAAAGCAATGAAAGAGGAGGTCAAAGAGCAAATGGATAACATTTTGAACATATTGACCGATGAACTCATCTATTCTTATATGGCAGACTTGCGAGAAGCATATAATACTTTTAACGATGCGTTCGAAAAAATGGAAGATAAACTGAAATCAGAAAAATAGTGTCTACCACCTAAAAAAGGAGAGGAATGTCTCCCCTCTCCAATTTCTGACAAAACCTAGTTTTCCTCATCCAAACTGCTCAGAGTATTTTCAGTACTGTTAAAGTACTCTGAACTAATCGGTGTTCTCTCACTATCTACGAAAAGAATCCGCTCCTCTATATTAACATCAGATGCGGATACGCCGTCACAATCATCCTTCATTAACTGCTGTATCTCTCTTTGTGTCAATCGCTCCAACACTTTGTAAAGTTTATTTTCTTCGTATAATCTCTTAGTTCCGTTTTTTGCAAATTTTTTACCGTATTCGTAAAATCCGCACATCCTCGAATCTTTGTAGGAATAAATTAATATCCGATACTCAACCTCATTTGATATTCGATCCCACATCTTACCTTTATCAGGGGAAATTCCTCTTCGCTGCATTGAGTATTCTAGAATACTTCCCGAAAGAATATTATACTCCTCAACAGACAACTCGAGAGAATAAAAAGGACTCATATATACTGGGTATGCACGCGAAATGAATACCATAGGGTCTCTCTTAATAAATCGGTAATTTTTTGTGTCTTCTCTAAACGAATCTCTGAGTTCTGAAGGCACACAGCTATCGGCGTCAGACGGCATCTCTACGAGTTCTTTTAGATCCCACAATTTCATCATAAATCTCTATTTTGTTCTCACACGCATTAATATCCCCATATGTATCAATTTTATAAATCCGAAAAATATCTGAGCTAACCTCCGACAGGGCAGGTTGCTTGCCTCTGTCCTGGCTGCCCAACGGATCAGATTCCATGGTTACTGCGTTCCCCGCACATAACAATGCCCCAACAAAACATAAAGCTTTCCAATTAATATCCATCTCTACCACCCTTAATACAAAAACTACTATCAGGGTAGACAATAATTTACTAGTTGTCCAGTTTTTTGGTTTTTCCGTTATCAGTAAAAACTTATTTCACCAAATTAGTCGATTGGCTTTGATAAAAATTGAAGTTCCAACACACGGCGAATTTTTTGGAAATCCAAGTGAACATTCGCGAGAAAAAAACCTTTTGATTCGAAAATATTTTTTACGTCGTCGTGCTGATCAAAACCGATTTCCAAAAGAATTTTACCTCCCGGTTTCAGCCAATTTCGCGTCAATTCTGAAAGCTGCGTGTAAGCGTCCAGCCCATCTCGTCCACCGTCCAACGCGAGGTGCGGATCGAAATTTTTCACGTTATCATCGAGTCCGAAAATGTCTGCGGTTTTTATGTAAGGCGGATTGGAAACGATCAAATCGAATTTTTTTTGCGGGCAAAAATCGTTCCAGCCGACATTTTTTATTTCGGCATTTTCCACACGCAGATCGGATTTGTTTTTCAGCGCAACCTTCACGGCTTTTTCGCTGATGTCGATTCCGATTCCGCGAGATTTCGGAAATTCTTTTGCGATGCTCAACAAAATGCAGCCGCTGCCGGTGCCGATGTCAAGGAAGTCGAAAGCCTGATCTTTGGCGAAAATTTCCAGGGTTCGCTCGATAATGATTTCGGTTTCGGGACGTGGATCCAAAACGTCTGCGTTTACGAAAAATTCGCTGTTCCAGAATTCTCGCCTGTTCAAGATTTTTGAGACGGGCTCGTGGGATTCGTAGCGTGCGATGAAATCTTCCAGCTGCTCGAGTTCAGTGGGCGAAAATTGAAGCTCGTCCATTCCGAACATCACTTCGTTCGCGGAAATATTTTTCACTTTCGCGATAAACAAACGGAGAATTTTCGATGGACAACGACAGCCGTAATTACGATTGCCGCAAGATATTTCTGTCTTACTGTGTTTCATCTGTTTCGCTTTTTCCATCACCGCAATTAACCTTTAACTTGCTGCATCTCGTGGGTTTTCGTCATCATCACAATCGAAGGAGTTTTAGCCATCTTGCGTAACCATACCTCATTGCAATTAAGGGAGTTTTTACCTTTTCGTGTTATCCTCCCTAGGGTGGGGGCTGCGGGGCGGCATGGAATCAAAAGTTAACAAATTATTAACTTTTGGAACGATTTTGATGAAAAAATGTTTGCGATTTTTCTCCCTAAACATCATCGTAAACTTTTCCGTAAAAATACCGCACCGAGATTAATCTTTCTGGAAATTCGCAATCTGCTCCTCCTGATCGAACTCAATCAAAGGTTTGATAATTTCCTCCAAAGCAGCGCCCTCCATAATCTGCGGCAGCTTGTACAGCGTCAGATTGATTCGGTGATCCGTAACTCGCGCCTGCGGATAATTATAGGTACGGATTCTCTCGGAGCGATCGCCCGTTCCGACCTGCGAGCGGCGATTGTCGGCCCTCTCGTTCTGCAATTTCTGGCGCTCCATTTCGTAAAGACGCGCGCGCAAAATCTTCATCGCTTTCAGTCTGTTCATGTGCTGCGAACGCTCGTCCTGCTGATATACAACTATACCTGTCGGAATGTGGGTGATACGCACCGCGCTTTCCGTTTTGTTGACGTGCTGACCACCCGCGCCCGAGGCCCGCATGACGTCGATTTTCAAATCCGTATCGTCAATTTTCAGGTCCACTTCCTCAGCTTCCGGCAAGACCGCGACCGTAGCTGTCGACGTATGAACACGCCCACCGGATTCCGTAACGGGAACGCGCTGCACCCGATGCACTCCCGACTCGAACTTCAAGTAAGCGAAAACGCCCTTGCCTGAAATGTTCGCCGAGGCCTCCTTGATGCTACCGATTCCGGATTCGTGAGCGTAAAGCAGCTCAAATTTCCATTTTTTGAACTCCGCGTATTTTTGATACATGCGAAGCAGATCCGCTGCGAACAATCCGGCTTCGTCTCCGCCTGCTCCCGCGCGAATTTCGATAATTGCGTTTTTCTCATCCGCCTCGTCTTTCGGAATCAGCATGATTTTCAATTCTTTTTGAAGCTGCGGAATTTTTTCCTGCAATTTTCCGATTTCTTCCTTCGCCAACTCTTTGAAATCTTCATCGGTTGCGGGGTCTTCCAATGCGGATTGCAGTTCGCTTAACTCGGATTTCGTTTTGTTATAAAGATTGATTAAATTCGCAAAATCCTCGAGATCGGAAAATTCCTTCGATAATTTTATGAAATTCTCCGAGTCGTTCGCGTTTGCCAACATCTGCTCTTTCAAAAATTCGTATCTCTTCAAAATTTTGTCGAGAGTCTCTTCCAAAAACATTATTTGTTCTCCAATTTCGATATTTCGACTTGAAAAGTGTTGTTCAGTCTATCCATAAATTCATCTTGTGGCAACCCCGGCTCGATTGGTTCCGTAATTTTTACCGTAATTGTTCCCGGATTTTTTTTAAAACTGCGACGCGCCCAAAATTTTCCCGAATTATGTATAATCGGAACAACTTTGCAGTCGTTTTTTTTATAGAACAAAGAAATTCCCCTCTTCAGTGGAACAAATTCGCCGCTCGGCATACGAGTTCCTTCGGGGAAAATTATGACCTGTCTATCGTCATCCAAAGCCGCGGAAATTTGCCTCGAAACATCGATTAGGGCCTTCAGTCCGTGCTCGCGATCCACAAAAATCGAATGTACTTTACTCGCTAATAACCCAAACAACGGAATATCATGCAGCTCTTTTTTCATGACAAACACAGGCCTCGGGAAAAAACTAATCAAAACGATCGTTTCCCACATGGATTCGTGCCGAGAAGCAAAGATCACACGTCCTTTCGTTTTCAGGTATTGCTCATTTTCTATTTTAAAATCGATTCCGCCAACATGCTTTACGATAAAGTGAAACATCCGCGAAAATGCAAACCAGTATTTGTACACAGTATCTTCGGAAAACGGAAGAAAAAAAATTCCGCACAACACATACAGAGACATTGATACAAAAAGTACAATGTTAAGAAGAATTGATCTAATCATTTAAAATTCCTTTTACAGCATCTCTAATCAAGATGCCCAAACTGCGGTAAAATTCTTTAAAGCATAACCTAATAAATCTGGAATTGAAAACGGAGCAGACTTTTAAGGGGTAAATTTTCAGATCTTTGTTATGTTTTCTGACTTCGTATAAACTCCTGAACATATGATAATCTGAGGTAATTAATACTATTTCTTTCATGCCAAGCTCCTCTGCCACCTCGCAAATCTCTTTGGCATTCCCTTCTGTATTCAGCGCTTTATATCCCAAAACGACTGTTATGTCTCCGATAACATCCGTGTCACCGAGAATGTCTTCCAACTTCGTGCCTCTATATACCCCGGAAATCAAAACGTTTTTCGCATGAAATCTTTTAACCGAATCGAACGCCACTTTGATTCGATTTTTTCCTCCGGTAAGTACGACTATGTCTTCACAAACGAAATCGGGCGGAAAGTCTTCGATTTTTCGTGCATCGAAGATGAAAATCGAAAACGATATTGAAACAGCAAAAAAAATTATTAAGGCAAATTTCAATATCAGCTTAGTCAAGCCAATCCTCATTTTTCAAAAAATAAAGAACTGTGTTTTGCGAAGTAATCATAACAACCGCGATTACAATCACGGAAACAAAGATACTGGCCCCCAAATATTTTATGTTGTCCCAGTTTATCCAATTTGCCCCGAGTAAATAGGTAATTCCGAGAATTGTCATTACACTCAAGATCAAAGAAATCCATGCTCCTTTTAGGCTTATGGAAAAATAATATCTTTTAAACTGCGTCGCGATATATTTGTTTCGAGCACCAATCAACTGCAGGATTTTCACAACATCGCGATGATTGCTCAATGTTTTTTTGATAATGAAAATTATCGTTGAACATACCGTCAGCAAAATCAGGACAGCCAACAGAACCGAAAATCCGAAAAGTCCCTTGCTGATTTTTGCAATGGACGTGTACCAATTCGCGTGGTTATGAATCCGAACTCCCTGTGAAATTTTCATCAATCTGGAGGACAGACCCAGCAAGTCCACATCGACACTTCTATCTACCTCGACATCGAACAAAACGGGGAAGGGGAAATCATCCGGAATCGCCGTACTGTTAAGCCACGGTTCGAGAATTTTCAAAATATCCGCCTCCTTCAATTTACGAACTTTTAAAACGCCGTTCGTTTCTTGCAGCAGACGGGTAACTTCGTTAAGCTGCTTTTCGGTCAGGGTTGCATTCGTACCTTCAGAATGGGACGGAAATTCGACAGTCAGTTGTCCGTTCAGAGATTTATCCCAATTATCCGTAAGGCTGTAGGTAAAAATTCCGCTCATGAAAGTAATGGACATGCAATAAATCAAAAATCCAAAAACAATCGTAATGAATTTGTTCGTCTTATCCGTTTTGAAATTGAAATCATATTGAAAAGCCAGCGCCATATTACTCTCCGTCACGATTATTTTTCAAATGAATTTTATTGTTTTCGATAGCGATCTCCGAAAAACTGAATTTGTCAACGAACTGCCGATAGTGAGTTGCAACTATAACGCAAGTTCCCATCTTATGCATCCCGTAAAACAACCGCATCAATTTGTTCGCGATTTCTTCATCGACATTTCCGGTCGGCTCGTCGGCAAGAATGATTTCCGGACGAGTTATGACCGCACGTGCGATCGCCACCCTCTGTTTTTGTCCGCCGGAAAGCTGCTCAGGGTAAGAATTGAAACAATTTCCCAGTCCGACCCAATCCAAAATTTCTTTCGCTTGATGTTCTCTTGCACGCTGAGTTTCTCCCTTGACCTTCAGCGGAAGCGCGACATTTTCCAAAATCGTCAGATGATTCAGTAGATTATAATCCTGAAACACCACTCCAATCCTTTGGCGAAATTCACAGATTTCATTGGGAGTCAACTCCGATACATTTTTTCCGAAAATTTTCAAATTTCCCGATGCCGGCTTCAACCCCATGTAAAGCAATCGTATGAGAGTACTTTTTCCAGCTCCGCTCGCCCCTGTCAGAAAATAAAATGATTTTTTGTTCAAATCGAGGGACACGTTCTTCAAGACAGGAATTCCATTACCGTAATGAACCATAACCTTATCTAAAGAAATCACGGGCTCGTTTGTGCGCATACTAACTCCTGACATAAATAATTTATTCCCCGCCATTGTAACATAACGAATTTGATCAATGAACATTAACGAATGAAGATTTATTTTAGATTCTTTACTTATTTACATCTCGCAATATGGTACCATCCTCGCATAATGGAGTTTTGAAATGAAAAATAGAGGAAATCATGAAAAAAATGTTAGCAATAGCGTGTCTTATAGCAGAATGTGATTACGGCATGGAAGTTCCTCGAGAAGCAGACATTACAGAGGCTGTTCCGAGAGAAGCTATACGAAATACTGAACAATCATCAGTCGGATCGGACATCACTGAAGCTGTTCCATGGGAAGCTATACAAAATACTGAACAATCATCCGTCCCAGAAACAGACTACACTGCTCTGGAAATAACCGAAACCACTTTGCGACATACTGATCTGTCTCTTTCGGAAACAGATATTAGTCTGCGAGAAGCGTGCGAGCAATGGAGAATTGAGACAATTATGAGACGGTTTTCTTTGCCGATACTGATTACCTCGGCAACTTTCCCAATACTACTGAATTTTACATCAGAAATGATAAAAAGAAAGCCCAAGTCAGTATACAGAGTATTAAAATGTTGTGCTTCAATTTCAGAAATTATTTCACTGGCAATATTATCTTTTCTGTTGTGGTGTGAAGCGAGTTATTTTTACTACAACATATGGCCACGACTCAGAAATCACTTAGCAAATCGTGAACACGATGAGATTGTCTGAGATACCGCCATGGAACAGAACAGTTAACGCTTGCAACTAGACTACCGACCTGCTTATAAATGAAGGGGGGGATTTTTAATTGGTTGAATCCGAAAAATATTTGAAGTAGACTCAAAGCAGTGTTGTGGTTTGCGTTTAGATATGAATGGTATACTAAGTTGTTACTTTCCGACTACTGTAGTCGCTATCGATGATAATGTCAATTTTTTAGATAGTTTAAAAGATATATTGGGTTCGAAGAATATAACGGTAAAAGGGTTCACTGATCCGTTCGCCGGGCTGGATTTTATTAACGAAAATTCCGTGAATAACTCCCTCGCTTTTTCTGATTTAACTATGAGCGGGGATGAGACAACTTCAGATTGGCAATCTATTCTTTTGAATGTAAATAGAGTTCACAGTCAGATATACGATGAAAACAGATTTTCCAAGATTTCTGCAGTCATTGTGGACTATTCTATGCCGGGAATTGACGGAGTTGAGCTGTGCTCCAGAATATCGGATCCGAATATACAACGAATACTTCTTACTGGTGTCGCCAACGAAAATGTGGCGATTGATGCTTTTAACAATGGATATATTAACCGATTTGCCAGAAAAAGCAGTTCCAATATAGTCAGTGACGTGCTCCAGAGCGTGAATTGGGCGGTTCATCAATATTTTTCTGCTTATACCTCAGATTTAATGAAATGTCTTCCGTCAAAAGAGATGAACAACCTTCGGGATCCGATTTTTGCGAATTTTTTCTACGGAACCTGCCTAAATCGGAGTTACATCGAATATTACATGCTTGATACTTTCGGAAGTTATTTGTTTTTGCGGGAAGATGGGCGAGCGAACCTTTTGAGCATGATGCCAGAATCCGAAATCGACAGAATAATAGAAATTGGTGTAGATTCGGGCGAGATATCCGATGAAGTTCTTGTCGGATTGAAATCCCATGAATATATGTTGGTGCTGCACAGCCGAACCGGAACTTTACCGCCGATTTCAAGCTGGGATAAGTATTTGAGACCGGCACGCAGATTAGAGGGATATCAAACCTATTGTTTCACGTTTGCCGAGAGCAATATGCTGGACTTAGATTTCGATCAGATAAAAAGTTTTAGTCAATTCAAAAAGAATATGTCAGAAGCAGGAAGATAGAAGTTACCGCAACCAGATACTGTACATTTTCGTCGCAGTCTTCGAGTTTCGTTCGGATTTGCTAACTTTTTGTTAACTATTTTTCGATACCATGCTACCCAGAAAATTGTTTCTGGGAAGGATATGGTTAGATTAAAGGAAAAAACTACCGAATTAGTTATTTTGAGCATAATGTACATAGCGATGATGAGCTATTGTTACGTAGTCATTTTCGGAGAATGCATAAATTTCATCGATACTGACGATTTTATGAGGGTAATTCGGACGAGGGAATTTTTTCAACACTATGATTTAAATAATCACGTAATTGCTCGATCAAATTATCCTTACGGTTGCGAACTCCATTGGTCTCGTTTGTACGATTTTTTCATAATAGGATTAACCTGGATTATCAATTTGTTTGTCAATTCTTTTGAACAATCCATAAATTACGCTTGCTTTTGTATCAGCCCTATTATCGGGCTAGTCAGTATGGTGTTTGTGTTCAAAATTTTCGATATGTTCACAAACAAGAGCAATGTCTTCCTAGCGACTGCACTATTTTGTGCGTCTCCGTTGTTGATTCCGTTTTTTTCTTTCGGACGCCCTGATCATCACGCCTTCATAACACTTTGCATGCTCGTTTATATTTATTACACAGCAAAAATGGTTTTGGATGAAACCGAAAGCAAAAGTATTTACGTGAAAACGGCAGTTGCTGCCACAGCGTGTGTCTGGGCCTCTCCTGAAACCTTAATTGTCCTATTGCTGACGGACGCAGTATTATTCTTCGCTTACATGAATAATTTTTCGAAAACGAAGAATTTGTATTTTAAAAGCCTTCTTACCGCCTGCTTTGTCGGAACGATTGCCTTGATACCGGAAGCAGGCTCCAAATCTGTTCACGCCTTTTCAATATGCCTTTTGCTGATGTTGATGCCTTACACGACTTTATCGAAAAAATCTTTGGAAAATGACCCTTTTTTCAAAAGTTGGCATTTCGTCTGTCTGATGTTTATGATGGTCCTTCTGACGGACATCCAGCCGGCAGAATATGACAAAATTTCGATGGTGCACGCAACGTTGTTCCTGTGTTTAGCGACATTTTTTGCCGTTAATTTACTGCTGATAAACAGAAGAAGTCATTTGTATGACGCGATCATTTGGGCGTTGGCCATTGCGTGTGTATTTTTGTCTATGTTCCCTCGATTCCTGATGGGAATGTCCGCAGACATACCGCAATTTATAAAGGATATTTGGCTTTGCAAAATTTCCGAATTACGTTCTCCTCTTACCGGAGACATGATATATACTTTTTCGGTTGGTACAGTAATTACCTTTGCAGCCATCATCGTAAAGATCCAAGAATTGAAAAATCAGACTATTTCCGGCAAAAATATCATCTGGACTTTGTTTTTAGTACTTGCTGCCGGTTATTGGGTTCTGGCGTGTTTTGCTTATCGAATGATTCCATATTCTTTTTTGTTCGGGTTGCCGATTATCGTAAGCTTCGGTATGTCCAGCAAGTACGTAAAAAAATACAGCAAACCCGTACGAATGATAATTACAATGATTATTGCCTGTTTTTTCATATTTGCGACCTCTCTTTTTGTAAAATCTGACCTCGATGATAAAAAACCTAAAAATCACCAATATTCAGACGCGGAATTATTCAAATATGTAGATGATCTCAGCAGTGAACCCGTGGTAGTTATGGCTCACTCCAATCATGGGGCGAAATTACTTTATTATACGAAACACTGTATACTCGGGGCGCCTTATCACCGACAAATCGAAGGAATTACGTCGTCCTACGTCGTAATGGAAATGGATAATGACCTGAGTGCCGTTCGAAAAGTTCTGCAGAAAACAAAATCGAAATATCTTTTCATTGGACATAAGCAGGAGAGTCAGTTCCCAAACAGTTTCGCTTCGTCGGTTCTTGCGGGACACATTCCGCAATGGCTAAGTGTCGTAAAGATCCCTGAAAAATTTTCGGATTACAGTATTTTTAAAATCGATCAAAATTTGATTTCTCAGGAGATTAAATCAGAGAAGAATATAAAAAATTCCTAGAAATAAACAAATCTCGCGTCGGCGTATGGCAAAAATCATTTCCGGATATTTCGCGCAATGAAGTTCGGATACGATCAGAAATCAAAAATCGGATACGATCAGAAATCAAAAATTTGAGCGACCTATTCTCTCGTTTTTAACTAATCCAGTCCGACGATGTGACCGTCGCCGTCGGAATTAATTTTTTCGGCTCGCGGAACGACTGGCAGTCCCATCATGGTCATAATGTTTCCGGCGTAAGCTACAACGAATCCCGCTCCCGCCATAATTCTGATATCATTAATTGTAATTTTGAAATTTTTCGGTCTTCCCAGGAGGGACTTGTCATCGCTTAACGAACTTTGCGTTTTCGCCAGGCATATAGGGTATACCTTTCCTGTCAGCTGACCCAAAACCTGCCGCGCTTTCGGCATGTAATTTACGCCGCTCGCCCCGTATATAACGCTGGCGATTTTCTCTATTTTAGCGCTGGTTGAATCCGTCGCGTTATACAGATGATGAAACGGTGGCTTGGTCTTGCCTGCCAATTTCGCGACTATTTCAGCCAACTCGAGGCCGCCTTTTCCACCCAATTCCCAGACATTGCACAACGCTGTTTTTACACCCAGATTATCGCATTTTTCCCTTATGAAATTCAGCTCGGCCTGAGTATCGCTGCTAAATATGTTCAGAGCGACCACCACGGGCAGATTGTATCTTTTTACGTTTTGGATATGCTTTTCAATATTTTCAAAACCGGCTTCGAGGGCCGTGAGATTCTCTTCCTGCAACCTATCGAGAGTCACGTATCCGTGCATTTTTATCGCTTTGA
The DNA here is from genome assembly GCA_017649895.1 of Alphaproteobacteria bacterium. Lineage (GTDB taxonomy): Bacteria > Pseudomonadota > Alphaproteobacteria > UBA3830 > UBA3830 > UBA3830. The sequence continues at coordinate 62,306 of JAGCFW010000008.1, forward strand.
TTGTTGCAACGATTACGACAACGTCGGGGTATTTTCCCAGCAGCGGACATTTTATATCCAAAAATTTTTCGGCGCCCAAATCCGCTCCGAAACCCGCTTCCGTCACGGTGTAATCCGCTAATTTCAGAGAGTACTTGGTTGCTATCAAGCTGCTGCATCCGTGAGCGATATTTGCAAAAGGTCCCCCGTGCACAAACGCGGGCGTTCCGCCGATCGTCTGAACCAAATTCGGCTTAATCGCATCCTTAAGCAAAGTAACCAACGCACCTGTTGCCCCGAGCATTTTGCAGGTGATTTCTTCCTTTTTTCTATTGTAACCGATGATAATATTATCGATTTTCCTCCTGAGATCCTCCAGATTTTCGGACAGACACAAAATTGCCATGATTTCCGAGGCCGCCGTGATGTCAAACCCGGTCTCTCGAACAACTCCGTCCGTTTTGTTTCCCAGACCGATGACAATATTCCTTAGAGAACGATCGTTAACGTCAAGAACTCTTTTCCAGGTAATTTTTTTCAAATCAAAATCTAATTTGTTACCGCGAAAAATATGGTTATCGATCATCGCCGCCAGCAAGTTGTGCGCGGTTGTAATCGCGTGAAAATCTCCCGTAAAATGAAGATTGATATCCTCCATGGGAATTACCTGAGAATAACCCCCTCCGGTAGCGCATCCCTTAAGGCCGAAGCAAGGTCCCAACGATGGCTCTCTCAAAGCAATGCATGTCTTGTAATTCAGCAGAGACAAAGCTTCTCCCAGTCCGATACTGACGGTGGTTTTTCCCTCTCCCGCTGGAGTCGGATTAATGGACGTTACCAAAACCAACTTTCCATTTTTTCTATTTTTGATTTTTTCCCACACGGACGACGCGATCTTCGCCTTATAGCTACCGTACAACTCCAGATCGTCTTCACCCAATCCTAATTTTCGAGCTATTTCCAGAATATTTTTTTTATCCGCACTTTGTGAAATTTCAATATCAGTCTTCATCGAAAGCCTAAGTTTAAATCAATATTTTCGGTTGAGATCAACCTTTTTTATCTTCGAGAGCTTAAAAACCCTGAGAATCATTCCCCCTGTAGTTGAATTTACACGTGGCACAAGCCAAATGCAAGTTGAATTTTACGGTTGTCGGAATACCTGCGAACCATAGGTATAAGAGTCCAGGGATGCAATTATTTAAGTTCTGCGAACTATGCGTTTGTTTAATCCGTTCGATTCGCGCAAGATATATTTGCAAATTCGTTTCCGAAAGTGTAGACTGCATTCGGTTAGTGTTTGAATTGATCATTGATTTTTGAGTTGCCATGAAGTGCGTAATCTGTAAAAAAGAGATTGAATTAAAGGAATTTATGCCGTTTTGTTCTTCTCGTTGCAGGAATATCGACTTAGGTCGGTGGTTTGACGAAGTGTATGTCTTTCCCGACGATAATGTTGAAAAAAACGCTGGACAAGCCTCAAAAATTGATTTATATGAGAATATGAACTGCCCAGATAGCTCAGTCGGTAGAGCAGAGGACTGAAAATCCTCGTGTCGCTGGTTCGATTCCGGCTCTGGGCACCATCGTTTTCATCATTGTTTGTTAAGTTCGGGTAGTAGATGGTACACCGTGTATGAGTTTTAAGAGATAAGATGCGTTTAAAAGAAATAAAACAAAAAACCCCTTCGGAACTTTTGGCTTTTGCGGATAGTTTAGAATTGGAAAATGCTTCGGCGTTAAAGAGACAGGATTTAATGTTCGCGATCCTGAAGAAGCTCGCGGAAAATGAAGTTGAAATACAAGGGGAGGGAGTGCTGGAGGTTCTTCAGGACGGATTCGGATTCCTGCGTTCTCCCGAGGCCAACTATATGGCGGGTTCAGATGATATCTATGTTTCTCCGTCGCAAATTCGTAAAAACAGTCTTAAAACGGGTGACACGCTGGAAGGTACCATTCGTCCTCCGAAAGAAGGTGAAAGATATTTTGCAATGTCTAAGATCAGCACTGTCAACGGAGCTCCTCTGGAGGCTGTGCGGCACCGTGTGAACTTCGATGATTTGACTCCGTTGTATCCTGATTCCAAAATCGATCTTGAATTTCAAAATGGCAATGGAAAAGATTTAACCACCCGTGTTATCGAACTGATTTCCCCGTTGGGAAGAGGTCAACGTGCTTTGATCGTCGCTCCTCCTCGCACCGGAAAGACAGTTATGCTGCAGAATTTGGCTCACGCGATTAAAGCAAATTCTCCTGAAACATATTTGATCGTGCTGTTGATCGATGAGCGTCCTGAAGAGGTCACCGATATGCGTCGTTCCGTTGATGGGGAGGTTGTCAGCTCGACCTTCGATGAAGTTCCGACCCGTCACGTTCAGGTTGCGGAAATGGTTATTGAGAAAGCGAAGCGTTTGGTTGAACATAAAAAAGATGTCGTAATTTTGCTGGATTCGATTACGCGTTTGGCAAGGGCCTACAATACAGTTTGCCCATCTTCCGGAAAGGTTTTGACCGGAGGTGTCGACGCGAATGCTTTGCAGCGTCCGAAGAGAATTTTCGGTGCGGCTCGAAACATCGAAGAGGGCGGTTCTCTGACAATTATCGGAACGGCTCTTGTGGAAACGGGTTCGCGTATGGACGATGTTATTTTCGAGGAATTCAAGGGAACGGGTAACGCCGAGATCGTCCTCGACAGAAAGCTGTCCGACAAGAGAATTTTCCCGGCAATCGATATCACGAAATCGGGTACGCGTAAGGAAGAATTGCTGGTTGAGCGCGGTAGGCTGTCCAAGATGTGGGTTCTGCGTCGAATTCTCATCCCGATGGGCTCGAACGACGGTATGGAATTCTTGATCGAGAAGTTGAAGAACACGAAAAACAACGATGAGTTCTTCGTGACAATGAACCAGTAGTGAGTCAGCAATGAAAAAAGAAACTCCCTTCATCAGCGAGCGCCTGTTGAAATTGTTGCGTTGCCCGATGACGGGAGTTGAGCTCAAGTTAAAAGGCGAAAGCTTGGTTAACGAAAAATTTGAGGTTTCCTACCCAATCGTGGACGGAATTCCGGTCATGCTGCCGTCGCTCAAGCGTAAAACGCGAAAATCGAAGAAAAACAAGGTTTAGAAGTAGATTCCCGGTGAAATCTTCGCAAAAAACCTGGACTTTGCGCTGATATTTTGATAGCTTGTTGACTGCAATGCCGGACTAGCTCAGTTGGTAGAGCGGCTGATTTGTAATCAGTAGGTCAATGGTTCGAGTCCGTTGTCCGGCACCACTGTATCAGAGCTTTGCAGGCATCGAGAAATTTTTGAAGATTGTCGGGTCAACCTTGGGTCAACCTTTTAAATCTGAAATTATTTGATCGAGTCGGGATAATTCAAGACGAAACAATTTTATCTGATTAATTACAGTTGATGAATACCTTCCCGTTTTCAACGCGTTGAGTCTTGCTCGATGATTAGGATGGTTTTTCGGAGTTAATCCTCCGTGAAGTCTACAACGTCTGTTTTCCATTGAGAGATTTTTGCACTTTCCGAATTTTGTCTTTGCTCCGCAGACGTTGGGTAGGCTATTTTGAGACGTTTCCGACAATAGCTTGAGCTCCTTTTTCGATGTTGATTTTCTCGACAATGATTTTCTGCTCCTTATTTTTTAGTTTTGAAAGAGCAATCGCCAACTGAGCCACGCGGTTTTGATATTTTGTTGCATATTTCAAATATAGCTCTTTAAACGACAACGACTGAGCTTGAATTCCTGCACTGTAAAGCTGATTGCTTCGATTCTGCGCTCCGATTATGGCTGAAATCAGAGTATGTTCCGTTATTTTTTCGGGATTAAATAGCGAATCAACCTGCGCTTGAGTGCTGAGCTTGTCAGCATCTTTCGATATATTGCCGTTGGAATTCATGATGAAAAACCCCAACGTCGACAATGATAAATCCTTGGGAATCGCGCAATCATTTCCATCAATTTTTACGCTTGTGATATCTTGTTTATCCGTGATTTTCTTCATAATTTTCTCAACCCCTTCTATGCCTATATTTTAGCACGTTGGGGTTTGTTTTTTGAAAAAATTATTAAAGCCCCTTATGAGTAGGTTCAAAACAAATTTCCATTTAGTTTTGCGTATATAAGTTCACAATAATCGAGCATATACTTCGCGGAAGCTCCTTTCCTTTTCATATTCTCGAAGGTCTTATCGTCCAAAATTACATAATGCCAAATTGAATTCATTCGATCTTCAGAATGTAATTCATTGACTTTTTTAATCCAATCGAGAGCGCTTGTTTGCTTTTGTACGACATTCTCTTGACTGACGTCCTTTTGTGCTTTTGTTTCAACTATGTAGATATCACTACCTATTTTAACCATAAAATCAGGAGAGTAAGAAGAAAGCATCCCATCTATTCTGATATACTTCATACGAGCGAATTTATGATGATTTTCGTTGATTTTTAAGAGACGTTCTACTTCGGAATCTGCATCAACAAATTCTAAAAAGCTTTTCTCAAATTCTCCTTTGTTAGATGGATATCCCGTTCTTTCATAAATAGATTTTTGAATATTTAAAGAAAAATTCTTTCGTATTTTTAAGTTTGGAACTTCCGAAAAATACCTCTTTTTAACTATGGCTTCTTCCACTTTTACATTATTTAAAAGTTCATAAATCGATTGACTTATCTCTTTCATAATGTGTTTTATAACTTCACCTTTCAGTAACATTAAAATGCGCCAATTATTTCTGTCCATTGGATCAAAAGACTCTTCAAATAGTTTATTGCGTATGTATTCATCGATTACAGCCGCCAACGAAGTTTGATTGATCTGTAATATCGGAAATTCTTCATGATATTTAGAAATGTTTGTAGTAATTGCCGCAACTATCTTAGCCAAAAAATCGTTGTAGCTTTTTGCGTCAAAAATACCACTATGAACTTTATATTCACCAAAGAGAGTTTTTACGGTCATTTCTTGAGCTTCAAAAATTTCATTCGAATGATCTGTAATGGATTTTAACTGTTTTAACGTCCACGGAAGAGCTTTGAAATTGTCGGCACTCAGTTTTTTGGGAGATAACATTTCCTCTCGATCTTTTACGATATATGGAATATAGAAATCATAATCTTTGTAATTTTCTTTCAATCCAACTGTGATAATATCTCCTAAAATATCTTTTCGTTTAACTTCTTCTTTCTCTTCAAAAATCATATCTTTTTTCAGATCTTCATAAAATTGGATAAATTGAGGATGTTCTACTATATGTAAGATATCATAATAACCGTTGGGTTCTTGTTTTAAATCAAGCATTTTATGACGATTTTCCGTTTTGATTTCGGTGTATTCCGGCTCACGCCACATTAATCTCAAACCACGCCCGATGACCTGTTCCAAAAGAATAGAACTGTCTGCAGAACGTAACGGAACTATCACACAAACATTGTTTACGTCAAATCCTTCGCGTAACATTAAGACCGATACAATGATCTTCGGAGAGGATTTTTCATCAATATTAAACAGAGTTTGTTTCAAGTTCTTCCATTCATCAGGCTTGATATTTCCCTTTTTATCTGAATCTATTTGGACTACGTTTCGATCAGACCATCCGCTTTGCCCAAGAAAATCCATCACCATGTTAGAAACCTTTGTATTTTCACAAACTACGAGCATTTTCGGATATTTATTGTACTTAACAAATTCTTCCTCCAAAAGTTGAAGACGTACCAATCCTGCTCTCAGCATTAATTTCTGCCCATCTGATAATCCAACGATTTCTTTACCGTCGTAGATAGCTTTAAAATTCAAATCATTATCAGAAAGAGAATCTATTTCTTTACGTCTGTCTATTGCAATCGTCTTTACTAAACCTGAATAAATAGCTTGGTGCAAAGTATAATCAACGATCACATGCGGGAAATAATGTTTCGTACGCCTTTGACCTGAGCCTGTCACGTCATAGGGAGTTGCAGAGAAATCTATCTGAATAAAGTTTTCTTTTTTATTTTCAGAAATATAATTTAGCGACTTTTGCCATTCGACTTCTTTTATCTCGTCAGCGGTTTTGGTTTCATGAATGTGATGTGCTTCATCGTTGAATACGCATATATTCTCGAGAGATCGCAAATACTCCAACTCGTTACCACTCAAATATTGATTATCCAGAGATTCCAGCGAATGTCCTGCAGTTGTACCCGGAGTAATCGGCAGTAAATCCTTTACGATACTACTTGGATTTGAAAAAGGAGAAGAACCCTCTTCAGCTTCGTTTTCAGCTCCCATTAGTACGTGCCAATTGGTAACGATGATTCCTTCTCCCGTAACTTTACGTCCTATTTCATCTTTTTTTATGACACTATTTTGTACAAAGCTTAAAACTGATTCACGATATTTTTCAGGAACAAAAAGCTCCTGATATCGTTTTAAATCTGATGTTTCAAAATCTCGAATTCCATCTTCGTTTTCTTTACCTAAAAAAGCATCGAGCAATCTTTCATATACAATCAATCCAGGAGCAACAAAAAGAAAATTCTTTGTAAATGAACAGCTCTTTTTTGAGTTATTGAATTTTGCATTCAGATATTGCCATAAGAAAATCGCATGCATACACCAAGTCTTACCCGTTCCGGTCGCCATTTTGATACAATATTTCGGATGAGAAAATTTATCTTTCTTTATGGTTTGGAGAAATCTGTCGTTTACAATATCCGAATTTGCTTGTTGATACAGATCGGATACTGACTTAGTTTTTAAAATTTCATGGCAGTAAATCGTATTCAAAATCGCTTGTTTCTGTCCTTCGTGAAAGTTGAATTCTCTTTCATCACAGAAAGCTTGGGAAAACCAAAAGCGCAGCAAATCTTGAGTTATCGGACTCACTTTGTTGATAAATTTCCCCGATTCCCATTCTTCATTAACCCTTTTCGTTAGCTGTTCAGCGAATCTTAAAGGAATCTCTCTCGTTCCCGTGTTGAGCAAATTAGGCATCTCATATCTCCTTTATCACGCAAGCTTCTAATCCGAAAACATCAACTGCTTTCACGTAAATTTTTCGTTTTCTCTCTATTTTCGGAGCAACAATTTTAGCCGTTGTAATCGTTCTGAACTCATCATGATTGTTAAAAGTGTTCCCTCGATAGTCTTGCCATTTGTTGCGGAAAGTTATGCCGTCGAAATCTGGATCCACACTCCAATATTCGATTAAAGCCAGAGGATCTTGTGCAATTATATCCTGAAGTTTTTCTTTATTCTTTTCATCTAACGGCAGTGCATCGGGAGAAAGCAATACATAGTTATCCAACTCTATGGTAATTTCTTCTTCGCTTGAACTTACGCTTCTGACTCGCGGTTCCTTTATGGTCAGATATTGTAGAGATGCAAACCGAATCTTTCCGCTATCGATTAATTTCTCATAACAACGATTCTTACTTAACTGAGAAAGTAAATCAGGAGGAATAACCAAAACTTCGAGCTGTTTTTTATCAAATTGTTTTATGACTTCAACGATATCAAACATGAAGTTCCAGCCGAGAACGATGACTTTATTCCATCCGCCTAGAAGAGTGTTTTTAAATTCTAAAGCGCGCTTTAAAGTTGATAATCCTGTCATTTTGTTTGGACTGTCGACATAAACAAGTGTCCGACCATCTTGCAATTTCCCAAGATTTCTTGGAATACCTTCTTCATGAAACGGCTGAGCTCCGTATAAATTCAGAACGACTTGAGATAAATCCCCAACGCGCTTAAATTCCTTTGTCGCTGCGAACACTTCTTTTTGATAATCTCCGACAGATTGATACAGAAACGGTTTTGCTTCCTGATCGATCAATCTTTTTCTCATAATCATATTTGCGGGCTTGCCAAGATCGGACATAATCCATCGCCGACCTAATTTTTCCGCTACAGCTCCCGTCGTTCCGCTTCCCGCAAAGAAATCGGCAACGATAGAGTTTTCGTTTGAAGAAGCTTTTATAATGCGTTCCAATAGTTTTTCGGGTTTCTGAGTGTCGTAGTTAAGTCGTTCTTTTGAACTTCGACCAACCATATCTATCTCCCAATAGTCTTTACAGTTAACCAAAGTATACCAACCTATGTCATCTTCAAATTCTTCTATTCCTTTAAAATGGTATGGCTTTAACTCTCTGTTATAAGACTTTTCTTTTTGTATATGAAAAATTTGCAATTCTTCGTTTTTTCTGTAAAACAAGATGTCATCGTGTTTTTTTGCAAAAGCAGATTTTCCAGCTCCTCCAGATTTGTAGCACCATACAATCTCATTAACCAAGTTCTCTTTCCCAAATATCTCATCCATTAGAATCTTTACATAGTGACACACATGCCAATCAAGATGCACGTAAATCGATCCCCTTTCGGATAGCAATTCCTTCATCAAGCATAATCTCGGATACAGATTTTTCAGATAGCTTACCGTCCCGTCTTTCCACATGTCGGAGTAAGCAAATTGTTCCAAAACAGTCGGTTTCAGATTAATTTCATCATTAGGAAGCTTTATTTTCGTACGATAATCTGCTTTTGAATCAAATGGCGGGTCAATGTAAATCAAGTCGATCATTCCTCGCATAGAAGGTAATCCTGTTGCCGGATCTCCGTTCAACAAAGCCTGCATTACCAGCAAATTATCTCCATAACATAGGCGATTGAACCAATCCCGTTTATCAAAACATTGTCCACCTACAAAGAAATTGCTGTCTTTACGCACAGGAAGTACGCATTCGTTTGTTTGCAAAAGTATTCTATGGTTACTCTCCAGACGTCGGAGAATCTTCTCGACCTCTTTTTTTCCTTCTGCCACAATCTTCGGCAGCACATCGATTAGGGACATCGGCATCTTCAAAAACCTCCGGTTATTTTGAATATTTTGCTGAGAGAAGTTGTTAGCTTTTTATAACACCTCAAATTTGAGAGCAGAATTAATAAAATTTTAATCTTTAAATGATAAAAATTACTTAGATAGTACTACTGAAAATAACCGGAGAGTTTCTTTCAGTATCAGTGGGGTTGCGGTATAATATCCTTGGAAAGAAAATGATTATTAACTAAGGATATTGTGATGATTTACGGATATATTAGAGTAAGCACTGAGCAGCAGAATACAGTTAACCAAAAGCATGAAATTTCAACCTTTGCAGAGAAAAACGAGCTTCATATTGATAAATGGGTAGACGAAACGATTTCTTCTCGCAAGCCTCTGAAGGAACGCAAGCTTGGAAGTTTGATCAAAAAGTTGAAAAAAGGTGACATTCTCATTGCCAGCGAATTAAGCAGGCTTGGCAGAAATCTGATGGAAGTGATGGGAATCCTTCAAAAATGCCTGGAGAACGAATGTCAGGTGTGGACTCTCAAGGAGAACTACCGACTTGGTGCGGATATTCAGAGCAAAGTTTTGGCTTTCGCTTTTTCACTCGCTAACGAGATAGAAAGGCAGCTGATTTCCGACCGTACGCGGGAATCTCTGAAGCGAGTAAAGGCTGAAGGGAAACACATCGGACGCCCTTTCGGCAGCACTTACAGAAAATTGAAGAGAAAGCATAACAAAATCAAAGAACTTCTCGCGAAAAAGGTTTCAAAAGCGGAAATCGCCCGCCTGCTTGGGTGTGATTGGAATACTTTGAACCGATATGTTAAAGAGCAAATTGTTCCTGTAAGCGGTGTTATGAGTAATACGGTTATATAATCGCTATTATTTTGAAATCGCGAGGGACACGTTTTTGTATGTGTCCCTGTTACTGTTTGAGTTATAACACAAATTTAGTTTTTTAATTTTTTTCAATAAAATTCGGACTTAACTGGAATAGCCACAAACTGTAATTAACCAAATCTGGATTCTTTCTTTCCTGATTACGACTACCATAATACGGACACCCAGAAATAACCACTGTGTTAGGCTTATCACCATCTTCAGGAGTAATTTCCGCAAGCATTTGTTCACAACGATCTATTGACGAATTAAAAAAATTTGTGCATGGATCGTTATATGATACCGCATAAAATGGTTCTGATAAGATACTGTCTCGTTTTCGCAGATATTGTGGCATCCGCTCTGTGTGAGTATATTTTTTGTAATATGAAAGGCTATCTTCTTCGGAACCATAGTACAATTCTTGAATATCTTCGAGATAATTTTTGCTATTTTTCAGGTACTTTAAGAAGTTATTACCATCATTCTCATCCAATTCTTTTATATATTTACCAAATTCTTCCAAATATCCCTTAGTCAGATCTTTTGTTTTATTTTCAACTTTATAAAAAGATTCAGACAATCCCTTTTCATTAAATTTTAAATTTCTCGTATATACTCCCAGCTCGTTCAACGATTTTATATAATCAGCAGCAGCTTTTAGATGCTTATCAAAATCATCGTATTTATAAGACCAAGTATTTGATATATTCAGATATGCTTCGAAAGTTGAATTTATTTCTTTATTTTTTTGAAACTTAATCTTATTCCAAAACGATCTTATTGTAGAATAATCCATTGATTTTATTGATTCACTTAATAACGGAAAACAATAAGCGATCCTACCTATAGCTTCAAGTTCTTTCTTCCTATCTCCATACTCTAGTATATCGCACAATTGCATCACTTTATATGGAGGTCTTCTTTTACTATTTATCCACAAGTTGTCATAGTCATAATTGATTGGAATTAACCCATTCAAATATGCATCGCCTTTATAAAACAAAATATTTTTTCCTCCTAATTTTGTTCTTTTCGATTCATTTTTTTTTCGTCTTATCTCAAATGCATCAAATGATTCTCCTATCATATCCAAAGCATCTTCTGTAGAAACTAAATTGTCTATTCCCAACGCCTGCTCGGCTGCTTTAATAAAAGATGATATAGCTTCTTTCTGTAAATCTGGATCATTTACTCCTAACGCCTGTTCAATTGCTTTAATAAAATTTGGATATTTATCTAAATCTACTGCTACCCCATACTTTTTATTTACTTTAGCTTTTTTTGGATTAGATTCTTGACCTTCTATTTTAACTTCAGAAAGACTGTGCGATCTTTTGAGATTACTTTCATCTGAAACCATTCCATATAAGCTTGGAACGATGAACAACAACCACAAAAATTTCAGAAATTTAACATATTGTTTCATAAACAAACCTCCTTTTTTCTTTCATTTTGAGTAACACACATCGCGCCAAAAAGATGATTTTCCAAAACAAAGGTGTTCCGAAAGCATCACTTTCGCGAATTATGCATTCCGCCAGCTTATACAATGCAAGCGGACATCAATTGTCACTACAAAAACTACACACACTACTCAAACTCATTCAGAAGTAGCATAGGATTAGTTGGTTTTCAATGATGTTTTGGGTTTCTAGAAAGGTAATTATGCTATGTATCTTTGCATTAGTGATAACTTTTTCGGAAACAGTGTAATCGTTTCAATTCACTGTGGGGTTTGTTTTCTAAAAAAATTGCTAGCCCCACATTGTTTAAAAAATTAGAAATACATTTCAAAAAGTTTGCAAATTTTGAGAGTTTTAGATATTATTTTCTAAAAGTGATTAAAAGGATACGGATTTGATAAACAGACCTGAATATTTAAAGAAATTGCATCAATTTAAGGATAAGAATGTAATCAAGGTTATCATGGGCATTCGCAGATGCGGGAAATCCACTATATTTGAATTGTTTCAAAAAGATCTTCTCGAGAACGGAGTAACAAAAGATCAGATTCAATTCATAAATTTTGAAAACATGGACTTCGAACATCTTCTTAATTATCGCGTGCTGCATGAGCATATCAAATCTAAACTAATAGCGGACAAAATGAATTATATTTTTCTTGATGAAATTCAAAACGTCGAGAATTTTCAAAAGGTCGTAGACAGCCTGCAACTTCTTCCGAATGTCGATATTTACATAACAGGATCAAATGCCCACTTGCTGTCTGGAGAGTTAGCCACTTTGCTTTCAGGAAGGTACGTTACAGTTAATATGTTACCGCTGTCTTTTAATGAATATCTTTCGTCTTTTTCAGATAAAACCGATTTGGGAAGAAAGTTCAAAGATTACCTTGTTAACAGTTCTTTTCCATATACTACTGAACTAAACGGAAATCGAGATTTAATTCGCGATTATTTAAATGGGCTTTACAGTACGATTGTTTTGAAAGATATTATGTCGCGTAACAATATTTTGAATAGCTTGGTGCTTGAGGATGTGATTCGTTTCATGTTTAAAAACATAGGAAATCTTTCATCGATCAAAAGCATAAGCGACACAATGACCTCTGATGGTCGCAAAATATCTACTCATACGGTAGAGAATTATCTCTCTGGACTTATTAATAGCTATGTTTTGCACAAAGTTGGTCGTTACGACGTAAGGGGAAAGCAATATCTCAAGTCACGGGATAAATATTACGTTGCAGATATTGGATTGAGGTATTTTCTTCTGGGAAGTCGAGATGTTGATTACGGGCAGGTTTTGGAAAATGTTGTATATCTGGAACTGCTGCGCAGAGGATATGAGATTTACGTAGGAAAAGTCGGTGCTTTGGAAATCGATTTTGTTGCACTTAAAAATGGAGAAACTGAATATTATCAAGTGGCTTATACAGTTAAAAATGAGAACACCCTTGCTCGAGAATTATGCTCATTGGAGGCCGTCACCGACCATAACCGAAAGTATCTGATAACAATGGATGATCTTCCGACAACGTTTTACAACGGAATAAAGCAAATAAACGCAATCGATTGGCTATTGGAGTAATTTTTAATTGATTATATCTCTTATCAGTAGTTAACAATTCGTTAACTTTTATATAAAACAAATTGATTTAGCTTATCTCGTGCATACCGTTGGATCAGTGTACTTCAAAAATACTGGCTCCAAGATCATCTTGGGGAACAAGTGGAAAGGTGGCAATCTCTGAAATTTAAGCACTTATTGGGTGGCACAAGTTTATATAAAAAGGGGGAATATTCCCCCTTTAATTCCATCTGATCTTGTTAAAATTTGAGCATTCCACCTTTTCCCCTAAAAAACTATAACTTATACATAAGTGTAACCATCCTTTTATTTTTAGGTGATGTATAAGGGCATTTCGGATTTTTCCCTTCATGATCGAGGAGAAGAATATTCTTATCCGACAAAATCTTTCTCACAGATTTCTGATTAAATCCTTTAAAAAGCTCATTTTTAAATGCAGAAGTGTTGATGTAATACTTCTCGAAATCCTGACTGATTTCGTGAATTCCCCACCAGATGTTCGAGCGTGCTTCGATTACAACTCCGTTATTTACTTGATCGAAATATCCTTTATTAATCTCGAGAGCGCCACGTAATTGCTCTAAAACCTGATTTTCTTCGATTGATCTTTTGCCTCCTCTTTCTTTTAACCAATGCCGAAAAACTTCGGAGATTATTTCAACCAACTCGTCTTCTCTGTGAGTAAATACTTTAAATCTGCAAGCTAGAACTCCGCTAAGAAGAAATAGTGCGAATGTTTCCGCGACTCTGATGACTTCTCCGTCGGCATTCCCCAACGGTTCGATTAATCTTCTTTTTTGTTGCTCGTAGATGTCTCTTATGTTGATGTCTGCATTCACAAGAGATGTAATGAATTTTTCTGAAGCAACTCCGTGATGTTTCAAGGCAGCTTGCTTGAGCAGATTCGAGAATTTCGCGCCGTTTTCAATATCATCATGGAGCGTGTCGAAAATGCCCAATTCATCTGATCGCAAGCTTTCTATATCGATACATCGAACCATCTGTCCAGCTTTTGCTTTCTTTCCGGATTCTTCGATTTTCTCACTGATTCCGATTTCTCCGGAGCTCAGCACAGCGAGATTCCATTCCCTGCTTGGTTTTAACTCGGAATCCTTATTTAAACGCTTTTTCCCTTTTGCATTTCCGAGCATATACACTGTATTTCCGATTTCGCTTGCTTGAATCTGCCCTAACTCGTCCAGAATCAACAAGCAGTCGTTATGATTTTCCGCAAGAGCTTCCAAAGCGTTGGATGTTGTTCGCCATTGCTGAATAAATTTCTTCGGATTTCCCCACAAAGATGCCGCCACATACAGAGCCGTAGTTTTTCCGATTGAACTCCGTCCGACCAAATTTACCATCACGGGTTCAAGGTTTAGCGGATTCAGTAAAACTCCCGACAATCCTGCACATAATGCCAAGGTTAAGATGGAATTGCCTTCGCAAAGACCGCATATCTCCTTCTGCCATTCCTCAAGAGAATCTTTTTTAGCAAACCCATGATCTTCGCCGTTCGAGAGGAAGAATTCTTCGTTTTCTTTTCCGCAAATCGAAAATGACGGACAGATGAAAGTATCTTGATCAATCCAACCTATCTTCAAAACTTCCCGCAATCTTTTCGAAGGCTTGGCTCGCAAAAGATAAGCAACAAGATTTTTCGGATCACAGTTCAGATTGAAACCCAGATCTCCCAAGATTTTTAATGTTTCTGTTTTATCCAACAAAGTTTTTTGCGATAAATGACAGACGCACTTTTCTCCGTCCATATTCAAAAAACATATCGTCTTTTTCCAGCCGTCATTGGCAACAGTTCGAGAAAGTGCGGTAACTTTAATCGGGTCGCTGATTCTTTTTTCTCCCAAATACAGCCCGCCACCGCGAACTGTATATTGGTTTTCATCAGTTTCTGACATTATTTTTCTCCTTCTTCAATATTCACTAAAAATTTCCTCAGTCCTTCCTTTCCAACAGCCTGATACATATCATTAAAATCATTGAATTCGGGCGACGGATAAATCGCCGCACACGAAACCTTTCCTGAAATCGCTTTCTGCGCCTCTGTAACAGCTTTTCTGCCTGCTTCGTCATTATCTGCCGCGATGATTATCTCGGAATTCGGAAACTGTTTTGCCATTTTCTCCGCGACATTCTTGATATTCAAAGAAGACATCGAAGCTATCACGAACAGATCCATTGATTCGGCAATACTTCGCGCTGTCGCATATCCCTCAGCTATTACAATAATATCTTTCGACCTCTCGTAATCTGATGCAACATGAAAAAGTCCTTTCACCGAGCCGAAAAACCTCTTCTGTCCGTCTTCGCCGATGAACTGCAGTCCTTTGATCTCCAGATCTTCTGCTTTCTCGGGAACTGACTTGTCAGGAATTGTGTCCGTCAACGGAATCACCAATTGAGACTTTCCCTTGTAAAGATTGACTCGAGCATTTCCGATTGTTACCTTTTTCTTGTTCAAATATTGATGCTGCGCTTTAGTGGATTTATTCCAAATAAATTTCGGATCTATACGATTTTTATCGGGAATTCGGGGTTTTGGGGAATAATCTGCGCAACCTATTGATTTATAAGAATATCCTTCGCCCCAAAAATTCCCCAATTTGGTTGCCGCTTCAATTATTCCACAGTTATAGACGAACATAGCGAGATCAATGATACTGCTGCCTCTGTCTCCTGTTGCGAAGTCATTAAATTTTCCTGTCGCGATGTCGACGCGAAACGACCCGCGGTGCTTGTCATTCCGACGAGGATTCAGAGCGACATAATCGCTGCCCTGAATTTCTCCTGCTCCGACAAGTTCCCGCAAAATCGGCAACGGATTTTCGCTGTATCGCTGCTTGATTCCCGCAAAACTAATCATTGCAGACCTCATAGTTTTGGCCATCGTTATTCTGCGAAAATCTCTTCTTGATGAAAGCAATAACCTCCTCAGTCGGATAAGCGACTATGCGCGGTCCTATGAGAAACTTTCCCTTAATCCCAACGCCTTGGCTATCTAAGTTTCTGATGGTTTTCGGATTCAGCAACCCGCCAGTAAGTTTTCCCAAGTCATTTCTTTTTACGCACGGCCGCGGAAAATTGAAATTTAGTTTTATTTTATTACACATTTTTTACTCCTTCTATTAAGCCGGCCCAATGCCGACCCTTATGACAACTTTATAATCATCTTTTGTAAAGGTTGCAACCGAGAAACCATTGTAAATCAATGGGTTAGCAAAATCTTTATAAAAATTTTGCTCTAAAATTATCTTCGATATGCATCTCATTTATGAGGAGGGGAGCAAAAATTTTGCTTTATCTTTTACTTTTCGAAAGTTTCCTGATATTTCAGTATGTTCAACCGATTTTCTGTGATAGTTTTGATACACTGCAAAAAGAAAATTTAGTGGACATCATTTTATGCAAAATTCCGACTGGTTTTATGGAATCTCTGCACTAATTACGAGATCACTTTGTACCGATAAAGAGATTTTCAGTAAAAAGATTTCAGATGACCCCCTCTACGAATATTGAAGTTTTTTATTTTTATACAGTCTTTCGCTTCCCAAAAGTGCCGGAATTACAGTTTTACGTATACCAGTAGCCGATATATGTCCGGCTGTTCCATCTCCTAGTTTAAAGGAATAGTAAACTTGTTTTTCGTCATTCTTTTCGCTGGAACCCTTCTTTTTGCCGTCGTTCTCTTCTTTACTTGGGAGGATCTTGGGAAATTCAGGTTGTGAGATAATTTTATTAAACAATTCATCTTGAGATATCTTTGTTTCCCTTATTATAGAATTCAAATTTTTGTTTAAATGTACAATGAGTTTTATAATGTCGGATGATGTACAATCATATTGGCTTATCAAATTTTCGTATTTTTGCGCTGTTATATTTATCTTCCTCGAAAGTATTGCTCCCTGCTCAATAAATCTTATCAGAGGTATAACCTTCGACAAAGCAATAATGTTTATTTCGTCATTTTCATTATCGCCGAAATATTTTTCGTATATATTTACATCTTCAGAAGAAATAACTTTTTTTTGGATGCTGAACCTGATTGTATCGATAACTTCTTTCTGTATCCATATTCTATCATAAAAATTTCCTGTACCATCTCCTGTTATAACAAACTGAAACAAATTAACGATATCGTTTACAGTAAACATTTTTTGTTGGAACAAAACGTCTGAATAGCTGACAGTTTCTGTAGGAAAAGCGATTAAATTTTCAGCATTGTCCGGGACAGGTGGTAATACATCTTCTCTAAAAGATTCATTTATCAAGTGAAGAACAAGATCTCCAATACCTTCAGTGCTGACTATTCCAGTAACAATTTCTGAAAAACTGGTCACAATTTCGGACAGGGCTTTTTCATCCACTCTAAAGTCTTCTAAATCTTCGTAATCTTCATCAACCTCACAATCTCCGCAATCTTCAGCACTATCCCAGTCTTCATCAACCTCACAACCTTTCAAATTCTCCAGATCTTCTGACAAAAGTTTTTCTTTTTTTATCATAGATATCCCCTCCCACTGTCCGCAATGATAACGAAAAATTAGGAGATGTAAATAAAGATTAAAATAATTTTCGATAAATTTTACCTTTCAACAATTCTGAAATCACGACGAGGATGAATTCTCTTTGATGTATTCCTCGAAATTCGACATCGCCTGTTTCAAATGTCCAGGGGAAAGATGAGAATATCTCTCAGTCATCGTAATTGTCGAATGTCCCATTAATCTTTGTACGGTATATAAATCCGCACCACTCATAACTAACCAGCTCGCATAGGTATGCCGAAGAGTGTGAAACACAACCTTTTTTCTTGCGTCTGAAATATTTTTGTTAAATCCCAATTCATCCACGACTCTATCAAATGTTCTGGAGATTTCCGCAATCTTTTCTCCTTTGGATGATACGAAAACCAGATCATGTGTCGCAACTGCATGATTTCTCTTTAACATAGCTCTGACTTCGTGAGTCATGATTGCATTTCGGTTGCGATTGCTTTTCGTGTCTTTGATAAATATCGAATTGTCTCTAAAATTTACATCATCCCAACGAAGGTTGAAAATCTCTCCAGCTCTAAGCCCGCAATGCAATGAAAGCAACGCCATGTCGTGCAGCTGAAGACTTCTTTCTTTCAAAGATTGGAGTAATGTTTTGGCTTCTTCGACAGATAAATATCTAACGCGCTTATTGTCATTACTAGGCTTCTTTACTTTGCTCACAGGATTATCTCCGTTGAATAGATCGTGATTTTTCGCATAATTAAAAACCTGCCGCGTCAAAGCCAATGCGTAGGTAATAGTTCTGGGCGTCTTGTTTTGATCTGCCATTTTTTTCTTCAGTTGTTCTAAAATGAAAGGAGAAATGTCCTTTAGAGGTAAATTACCAAAAATTTTCGATAACCAGTTTTTGTATAGCAATCTTTCAGTGTTACACGTCTTTGGCTTTTTATCCTGTTGAGCTTGTACAATATATCGAGAAAAAACTTCAGAAAAAGTTATGGATTCTTTCCTTTGAGCGATCTCTTTCTTTTTCTTTTCCGCTTCTTTCTCCTCCGAAATTTTGCGACCTTCCGCCAAAGTTTTTGCTCCTTCGCCTGTACGTTGGGCTTCCTTCAATTCAGCCAGATATCTTGCTGCTTTCTGTTCGGTCCAACCCTCTGATGCCCACCCCAACGCTTCTTCTTTATCTTTTCCATTCAGCTTATACCTGATCGTGTAATATCTATCGAATTTTATGCCATGTTTGCGTGTTTCATGTTCATAATACCTAACACCAGGAGTTTTGGTTTTTATTTTCTTTTGTTTCAAGTGTAATCTCCAACCTTTGTAATCTTCAAAAATCAAGCTTCATTCACCAAAAAACGGGGGAGAAATGGGGGAATCGGTATCTTCTCTTGCACTCAATCTGTAGGTCTACAACCGAAAAAAGTTCCCCCGCTATTCCCCCGCGTTTTTGCGTTTTTTGGCGAGAAATTTTATGATTGCTCGTGATGTGTATCATACCCAATATTGCTGAAATATCAAGACATAAGTGATGTTTTGTGACAATATGTTATTTCTATTCTCGACAGATTTGTAATCAGTAGGTCAATGGTTCGAGTCCGTTGTCCGGCACCACTTAAATTTCAGTAAAAATTCTGGTTTAACCATTATTTTGGAAGACACTCTGTAACAATAGTATGCCGAATATACAATCAAAGTCATTCTGATAAATAAAGCAACCTATCGGATAAGTAAAAATACAGCTCGCACGGACTCCGTGTCCAAGAGCTTTCCTGGTTTTAACACGTTAGGGTTTGTTTTTTGAAAAAATTATTGAAACCCCCTTTGAATTTCGAGAAAAATTCAGGCTACTCAATTATAACAACATAATCCTTCGAAAAATCATGAAACGTCTATTAACGCAAATTAACTTTTTGGAGAAAAAGTTTCATGCATTGGACCGTGCTCATTACTAAGTATTTCATCAATTTTACGCTTTATATCCTGCACGTTGCGCACCCAGGTTAATGTCATTAATGAATTGCCTGTTCCAGTAAACTGTAACTTACCGTATCCAAACACTCTTCCCCAGAAATCTTGCTCGATGGAAACGGTTTCTATCTGTCTCAACAATATTTCTCTAGTCTGTACATCAAAGATACCGATCTTCGAAATTATCTGCTTGTTGGTACATGCCATTTCATGAAACCATTGCTCCATAAAATCTCTAAATTTAAAGGTAAAAAACAGCTTTAAGTATATAATCCTGCTATATTTTATAACTAATAAAATTTTCTCGTCTTCCCTTAGTATATTTTTAATGTACATCTTTCACCTTTTTTATCTCTACTTATTCATATAATGTCTTTTTTTTTATTTCCAAGTGGCTGTTCAAAAATTTTTATTTTTTAAGTAGATAAAAAAATAACGCAAAAATTACGAAAAATTGTCCATTCTTTTCGGGCGAAGAATCCCTGATTAATAGCTTGTTTCTGGGTAGTCAACACCTTGAACAAAAATGGTTTATACAAAATTTTACGAGTTCAATGTTTGAAGCCATTTTCAAAGTTTCGAGAAAATTTCTAACTACGCCATCACAACAATGTAGTTCTTTCAACTTTCTGAAGGAAAAGTTTCATGCATTGGACCGTGCTCATTACTAAGTATTTCATCAATTTTACGCTTTATATCTTGTACGTTGCGTACCCAGGTCAATGTCATTGATGAATTGCCTGTACCGGTAAACTGTAGCCTACCATATCCGAACACTCTTCCCCAAAAATCTTGTTCAATAGAAACGGTTTCTATCTGTCTTAACAATATTTCTTTGGTTTGCACGTCAAAAATACCGATCTTCGAAATTATTCGTTTGTTAGTGCATGCCATTTCATGAAACCATTTTTCCATAAAATCTCTAAATTTAAAGGTAAAAAACAGCTTTAAGTACCTAATCCTGCTATATTTTATAACTAATAAAATTTTTTCGTTTTCGCCCAGTATGTTTTTAATGTACATCTTGCACCTTTTCTTTTTTTAATTAATTTGTTTCATTCATATTTTTCTTGTGACATTTACAATCTGCATAGGAGCAGACTCCATTTTTGATATTTAATATGCTTGGCGTGATGTATTCTGCATCGAAATCATATATTTCACTTAAACGTTTCACTCTCTCATAATATTTCATCTCCTTTTCTGGCTCCTCTAAAATCAGAACGACTTTTCCGCGTTTTCCCGTCATTAGCTGATAATGAAAAGCTTGCCCTATTGATTCGGCCCATTTGTTTGCGAAATCGAACTCGACAGCGTGTGTTTCGGTAAGGCTGTCCACTCGCGTATGGTCTTCATTTTTAAATTCTTCCTCTCCATTGTGTAATTCAGACCAAGCGTGCTGATAGGCGACCTCGCTATGTTCATGTTCAGCGTAAGTGAAACTCATCCACAAAAATGCGGACAATATCATTATGAACTTACTGAAAATGCCAAGCGTCGATCGTTTCAACTAATTCTCCTTTGTTTTAAAGTAAATTTTGGATTTTCTGTTTCTTTTGTTTTCAATCATCACTTCCTCCTTTTACATATTCTTCTTAAACGCCGAAATCCTCAAAACCCTCCGGTTATTTTCAGTAGTACATCTTGAAATATTTGTAGCAAATAAAAGTTAAAATTTCGTTAATTTGTGTCTAAAATTTTAGAACATTGGGTAAAGTTAATTTTTTACAAAAAATGCCTGGAAAGTGAATACCAGGTTTGGACTCTCAAGGAGAACTACCGACTTGGCACAGTGCCTGTGCGGGCGGTATTAATAAGACTCCTATACAAAGGCATGCGTAAAAATAGAATAAGTCGGTTTGGATAGAAAAAAGCATACCATTGTATAAATGTACTCAAATAACAGCAACCCCGGCAGATTTTGCATACATCCACTGTGTAGCGAGGGTTTAGTCAAACGTACCGTGCCTGGAACAGTCGGGGATTTTGTTCCGAAAATCGTTCCGAAAGCATCACTTTCGCGAATCATACATTTCGCTCATTCACATAACGCAAACGAACATCAATTGTCACTACAAAAACTGCACACACTACTTGGGTATTTGTAACTTTTTGAGTTAAAAAGCTGATTCGAAACCCTTTCTCCCGTATCGTTTATTAAAGTATTACACACACACCCTGAGACTCTGTTTTCCGAGCCTTCACTAGTGCAGAATTTTGGTTATCTGCCGAATCTTCCTCTGATAAACAGCTGCTGGAGTCTATTTCGTTGAGATCATCCTGTTGGCTTTCCTCAGAAAACGAATTCTGATCAGAGACATTTTTAGCTGCTTTTTTGCTCTTGACGTGTAAGTGCTGATCATAAATTTGGTCGCCCACACTGACTTTGCTGTTTAAGGTATCGTCTCCATTGGTATTGAGATTCTTGTCATTTTGCGCTGACTCCCTCTCTTTCTTTATTAACTCGTTAAGGGTATAGTCCGCCATTACGTTTCCGGCCTCCTCGCGGCTGTTGAATATTAAATCATCTTTTTTGTATTCTTCGTCGTTTATGGTAATTGCACATTTGAACTTATTACCAGACAGGATTTCAAAATGAAAACTCAGATTTGACGGGATACCTTTTTTCCTGCAATACCTAATAAGTTTTTTAACGGAACCTATTTCATAAATGGATGAAAAACCCTCTGCCGAAGTAGCCGGCTGCTTACTTTTTTCTTTTACGACTTTTCCATTGGTCGACTCTTTTTTTTGCGATTTCTTTCTATTCCTAATTTTAACTTTCAGCTGAGAATTTCCTTTTTCTTCATTCTGTTTAATTTGTCGCTGAAGATCCGCAATCTCTTTCTCTCGAGTTTCTAATAGTTTCCGAAGATTCGCGTTTTCTTCTTTTAGTGTTTTTAACTGTCGCTGAGAAGCTGCATTGATTTGGCGTAACCCCATTATTTCTCCCAAAAGATCATTTGCATCTAATGAAGGGCGTCTCGAGTTTCTTTGATTGACAGACACCAAACGACTGGAATTCCCGCTATTCGAAGAGGTATCCTTCGGTAGAGCAATGGCTATCGCAAACGCATTTCCTGCAAAACATAACAGAGTAGCGGAACACAAAGTTTTAAAATAAGGGTTCATATTTTCTTCCTCCCAATCGTGTAAATCTTTCTGAACAGGTGACGATCATTATAAAATTTTCAATAAAAAAATCAAAATATTTTTTTAATGTTGAATTATTCTAAAAAAAAAAGAGGGGGCAAACGCCCCCTCCCTCTACCGAAGCCAACTACTCCTTCTAATTCGTTCCAGAAGACGAAGCTTCCCCATTTTTTGCTTTCGCAACTAATAGATTATATACATACTCTGCGATTATTCTTTCAGCCTCCATTTCGGTCTTGCAACGCAGGTTCAGATCAAAAATTTCGTCTTTTAACTTGATTTTGCAGTTGCAGGTATTATCTTCATTGATATCACGTATATACGTAATGTCTGATAAGTTAATCGGAGTACTCTTATCCAAACAATAATCATTAAGCTTCTTTACAGGACCCCTGTTATCTGGCGCAGGCAAACCCTTATTCTTCATTAATTTACGAAGAGTATAATCTGCGGTTTTATTCTGAGCCTCTTCTTTGCTATTATAACTCTTACCATTATCGTACACTTCTTTATCATTACCGTCACCTCTGTCTATGGTAATAAAGCAACCAAACTTTCCTTTTTTTATTTCATTTTCAAATTTTAAGTCCGACCAACTTAAATTGTTACTCTTATCCAGACAATACTTGTAAAGTCTTATAATTGGACTTTCTAGGGGCTCTATATAAACATCTCGCGCCCCGGCATCTTCGAGTAATTTGATTATTTCTTCACCTCTTTCATTCAGCTTTGCAAGAGTCAATACGCTGTATCCGGTAGAAGAATCAATACGGTTCAGCACCAACTTGTTTTTCAGCAACAACGTTAAGATCTCCTGCAGATCTGAATGCTTTAGATTCCTAATTGCTTGTATTAACGGAGATTCTCCCTTTTCGTTTGGAGTGTCATAATTCTTGAAGATTGCCAATCTTTCTTTTAATTTGATGCTATCATTACTCATGGGTTGTTTACTTTTACCCGCATATATAAAATCCAAGATATGATCGCTACACGAATTTGAAAGAAATAATCTTGCAATCTCTATATACTCTTTCTTTAGCGCAAGCATTAACATCGAGTTGTTTTCTTTATCCTGTACGTTTGGATCAGCACCTTTTAATAAAGCCAATTCTACTAAATCCTTATTCCCTGAATTTACAGCCAACTTTAGGGCCTTGTTTGGATTAGCACCTTTTGCTAAAGCCAATTCTACTAAATCCTTATTCCCTGTGTTTACAGCAAAATTTAACACTTTAGGGGCCTTGTTTGGATCAGCACCATTGTTCAGCAAAAATGTTATTACATCCGTATACCCTTTTTTCACTGCTTTCTTTAACGGAGTAGAAAAGTTACCAAACACAGTTTCATCAATATCTACGCCCTGACCTATAAGAGATTCTAACGTTTTGATGTCCTTCTTTTTCACGGCTGCAATCAATTTCTTGTACTCATTCTTCAATATTTCCTTATTTTGCGTATGATTTGCTTGCCTGATTGGTATAAACTGACTAAACTCCTTGCTATTCGAAGAGTTCTCCTTCAACGAATTGGAATCCATTGCAAACACATTTCCCACAAAGCACAGCACGGCCGCGGAGCATATAGTTTTAAAATTAAGGTTCATATCTTTTTTCCTTTCAATTATTCTCTAAACCTACTTATATATATAATGTCAAATTATAAAAACCAATGACAAAAACAATTTTTTGATTTTTTGTTAATATAAAAAAGAGGGTAAAAACCCTCTTTGCTAAATAGAATTACTGCGCCCGAGTTTTTTAGTAGTCCTGACTCGTAAACTCTTTTAATTTTTTATTCAAGGCATCATAACGAATATTCGCCTTGTGCATTGACTTTTCTGCTTCTCTCTTCTTTACACAAGTAACAAATAGTTCCTCTTTCTCCGGAACGGATTTATCAAAATAGTTTAAACGATCTTTCAATGCAAGATCGAACCTAAGACCGAGCTCCTTATTTTTATTCAGCAACTGTTCATAATAGGCAACTGCTTTTTTACTTAAATCTTTAGACTTATCTTCTGCTTTTTTCTTGTCCTCACTCGCCTGTTGAATCATTTTGCTAAGATCGTGTTTGCTCAGCGAACTTAAATCCTCGTTAAAATCCTTTACCAACTCGGCTTTATCGTCTTCATCCCAATACGAATCATACAATCGCAAAGATTCCGATATAAATAATATATTAGACGGCAAAAATTCCAGAGCTAATTCTTCTCCATCTTTGGAAGAAATCGTCATTATATTGTTCTCCAGATCTAACGAAGTTTTCAAACCCAGGCTTTCTTTCGTAATTTTATCGTCCTCTAACAACATTTCTTCACCACTTATCGAATTGCTCTCTAACAATTGGCTCAAAGTCTTTATACTTTCACTAGCACCTTGTTCCCGTTTTTGGGCGTCCTTATATAGAGCAGAATAAATCTCAATACACTTAACAGCATCTTGTTTTTTGGCGATCTCATACAGAACAGAATAAAATCCACAATCCCTTACTGCTTTTTCCTTGTTTTGTTCTGACTCAAACAGTTGCTTTTCTAGTAATTGTCTACTCAACCTATTCGACAAATCATCTCTGTCCTGCACCATATTCATCCTTGCAGATAAAGTCGCTCCTCGATCGGAAAAAACTCCCTTATCTCCCTGCATCCCAAACACTGTCGCTGACGAATACATTAAAGTTGCTAAAAATACCACTCGTTTCATTTTACCACCTATAACAAAAACTCACAAACTACAAAGATTTTTCACTACCCTCTGCCAAACAGTGAAGCATAAATTCAATTGATTTACAACTATGAATAAGAGAAAAAAGGAGAAGGCAAACGCCCCCTCCCCAAAATTTGCTAAATAGAATTACTACGCCTGAGTTTTTTCGGCAAATCAATCATTTTTTACCAATGTTTTATCTGAATCATAACTGTCGAAGCTTGATGTGCTGCTGTGTGAGCTCTCAGGAGTCAGAAGAAGTCGAGCTCTCAGAGTCTGAAGAAGTCGAGCTCTCAGAGTCTGAAGAAGTCGATCTCTCAGGGCTTAAAGAGGGCGAACTCCCACCAGCTTCGTATACATTTACACTAATATATGAACTTGAATCACTGGAACCTGAGCTCTCAGAGTCTGAACCATCAGAGATAAAAGTCACACTACTCGAAACGTTATCTGCACGACCTCTTTCGGTTTTTTCTGCTTCGCGCGAATTATAAGAAGATGGATAATTTTCTTCGGAAAATAAACCTTGACGCGAAGTTTCATTGCTTTTCGTCTGATTTGTCAAAATTTTGTAAACATGCTCAGCGATTTTTTTCTTAGCCTCTTCTTTGGACTTGCAATGCAGGTTCAGATCAAAAATTTCGTCTTTTAACTGGATTTTGCAGTTGAAGGTACCATCTGCATATTTATTATATATATACGTAATGTCTGATACGTCAATCGAAGTACTCTTATCCGAACAATACTCTCTAAGCTTCACCGTAGGATCCCTGTTATCTGGCGCAGGCGAACCATTATTCTCCATTAATTTACGAAGAGTATAATCTGCGGTTTTATTCTTAGCCTCTCTTTGGCTCTTATGGTACTCGCCATCATCGTACTTATTGTCTTTTATGGTAATAACGCAACGAGACTTTCCTTCAGGATTTTCTTCACATTCAAATTTTAGACTTAAATTCTTACGCTGACAATACTCATAAAGTCTTACAACTGGACTTTTTCCGTTTATGGCCGAAATATTCTTACTATCATCTTTTTCGTTATCTTCAGTTGCTCTTGCAACTGGACTTTTTCCGTTTGTGGCCGAAATATTCTTACTATCATCTTTTTCGTTATCTTCAGTTGCTCCGGCGTCTTTAAGTAATTTAATTATTTCTTCACTTGCCTTGATCTGTCTCGCAATCTTCAAAGCTGATGTTCCTTCACGATCAGTACGATTTACCTCCGCCCCTTTTTCCAGCAATGACTTTATGATCTCCAGCCGATCTGAGTCGCTAATGTCGCGGACCCAAACCGCAAGCATTAACGGGGTCTCTCCATCTTTATTCGGAGTATCATAAAGCGTGAAAGGTATTAACTTTTTTCCCGTCGATTTATTGTCATGATCGAGAAGCAGTTTTGCGATCTTTGCTTTACTTTGCCTCAGCGCCGTTATCAACAACGAGTTTCCATTCCTATACAGTCCATTTGGATCAGCTCCTTTCTCAAGAAGGAATTTAAACATATCTACACGTCCAGAAATTGCACAGGTATCTAATTCATTTCTTAGCCGTTTTTGAAGTTTCTCGAGATTAGCACCGTTGTCCAGCAAAAACGAGATTGTATCCATACGATTATTTTTTAATGCTTTTCCGATTACGTTATTGCCTACTATTTCGGCCAGCACAGATTCATGTTTTTCTACTTTCTGCTGAAGATCTGTATTTTCTTTGCTCAATCTCGCTATTTCTCTCAGGAGATCTTCTTTTGAAAGATTTTCCAAGTTTGTCTGATCAACCGGCCCACTCTTATTTTCAGCGGTTGCTTTTCTTTCTCCGGCTGTTTGAATTCCTCTGTCAGACGTGGGATCCATCGCAATTCCCGAATAAGTTACCAATGCCAAACATGCACAAAAAGTTTTTAGTCTCATTTTTTTCTCCACCTTTTACCTATCAATTTCGTATTTTACTCGAGATTAGTTAATTTACTATTAATTTGGAAGTTTTTTGGATTTTTTGCAAAATTTACAAAGACAAGGGAGGGATAAAAATTTTTCCTCCCCAAAATTTGCTAAATAGAATTACTGCGCCCGAGTTTTTTCGGTAAATCGAGCTTGATGTGCAGCTCTTTCAGTTGCCTGTCACTGACGTTGGACGGCGCGTTCATCATGAGATCCTGCGCCTGCTGGTTCAGAGGGAAAGCGATCACCTCGCGGATGTTCGGCTCATCGGTTAGCAGCATAATCATACGGTCGATTCCGGGAGCACATCCTCCATGCGGCGGCGCTCCGTATTTGAACGCGTTGAACATTCCCTTAAATCGCGCTTGAACTTCCTCCGCCTGATATCCTGCAATCTCAAAGGCCTTAATCATGACGTCCGGCAGATGATTTCGGATTGCACCGCTCGAAAGCTCAATACCGTTGCACACGATGTCGTATTGGTAAGCCTTGATTTCCAGCGGATCCATGTTCTGCAGCGCATCCATTCCTCCCTGTGGCATCGAAAACGGATTGTGCGAAAATTCGATCTCGCCCGTGTCCTCGTTCAGTTCATACATCGGGAAATCAACGACCCAGCAAAACTCAAAACCGTCCTTCAGCAAGTGAAGATCTTCCCCGAGCTTCTGCCGGACTTGTCCCGCCAGCTTGCTCGCCTTATTTTTGGAATCGCAAACGAAAAAAATCACTCCGTCGCCGTCCAAATGAGTGCGAGTTTTCAATTCCGCAAGCTGTTCAGGCGTCAGGAATTTCGCGATCGGTCCTTTTATATTGTCGCCGCTGTAGGTCACATAACCCAACCCAGGCATCTCCAAAGACTTTGCCCAATCATTAAGCTTGTCAAAGTAGCTGCGAGGTTGTTTATCTGCGTCTTTTGCCGCGATCGCACGAACGACTCCGCCTTTTTTGACATTATCAACGAAAACCTTGAAGCTCGACTGTTCGAAAATGTCGCTGACGTCCTCGATCAGCAGCGGATTTCTCAGGTCCGGCTTGTCACTTCCGTAGTGCAGCATCGCGTCGGCATAACTGATGCGACGGAAAGGATACGGCGAAACTTCCTTGCTCGAATACTCTTTGAAAATTTCGTAAATCACGGGTTCGATTACCGCGAAAACGTCGTCCTGAGTGCAAAATGACATCTCGAAATCAAGCTGGTAAAACTCTCCCGGAGAACGATCGGCGCGGCTGTCTTCATCTCGGAAACACGGCGCAATCTGGAAATATTTGTCGAATCCCGCGACCATCAGCAGCTGCTTAAATTGCTGCGGAGCCTGCGGCAGTGCATAAAACTGTCCCGGATGCAATCTGCTCGGAACAAGGAAATCTCGCGCTCCTTCCGGCGAACTCGAAGTCAAAATCGGCGTGTTGATCTCCAAAAACCCCTGTTTCTTCATCTTCTCGCGAATCGACGAAATCACCTGCGATCTCAGCACAATGTTTTGATGAATTTTCTCTCGACGCAGGTCAATAAATCGGTATTTCAGACGAGTGTCCTCGGATAAATCCGACACGCTGCTGACCGCCATCGGCAGACTCTCGACATAGGACAACACCGTAAATTTGTCGATACGCACCTCGATTTTTCCCGTCGGTTTTTCCGGATTGATCGTTTCCGGCGACCTCCGAATTACCTCACCTTCGATAGTGACAACGCACTCCAAACGAATCTTTTCAACTTCCGCAAACGCCTCGCTTTTCGGATCGACGACGCACTGCGTAATTCCGTAATGGTCGCGCAAATCTATGAATAATAAATTCCCGTGATCTCTCTTTTTGTGAACCCATCCCGATAATTTAACGACACTTCCGACGTTCTCTTCTCTCAATTCACCGCAATTGTGAGTTCTGTACATTTTAACTCCTCAACTCTCGTATTAACTTTTGTAAAAATACCTCTGTAAAAACGTAACATTATCTAAAAAATCAGGTTGATTTTCAATAGATTTCTGAATTTACCGAACCTTTTAATATATAAGCCCCAAACGAATTAATTTAATAAATTACTTTACAAATTTTATCGATCAATATTACACTGCCGCGAACTATAAGGAGAAAATTTATGAAAAATTTAATGTTAGTTTTTGTATTATTTGTGGTATCTATCGCAGATGCAGGTGCTATGACACACGAAAAATCCGATAATAACCGAGAAGGTATACCTGCTATCGTGTATAGAGTAAATGTCCAACCTCCGGTTGAAGTACTGCAGATTCAATCGAAAAGTATTATAGAGCTTGACGGAGTAATCAGTAAATTTATTAATATCGATTGCGAAGAATACAATGGCATACCTATGAAAGCACCTATCAAGATTAATTATAACATGACCAAGAAAGAACTAGGGCAATCCCTTTGTAAATCCTTTGGTGTTGATTCGGTCGACTATTTTGAAGGAGTCATGCCGGAAGATTATTTTGCGAGAAGATTTTCCTTTTTCTTGAAAAATTAATAACTAAAATTTCTAAAACGGAATCTTAATTTGGAGGTTCCGTTTTCTCTTAAATTAGCTTATCCTCACCGAAGATGATGCTTATACTTTGAATAGAGAGGGGAGATTAATTTATGAAAAATCTAGTGTTGATTTTGGGTTTAGTTGTGGCATTGATTTCGGATGTGGGCGCGATGCGGTCTGAAAAGTCTGATAATAATCGGGATGGTATATTTGTTACATTTTATCGAATACCGAACACTGGGGTTCCGATCTGTATATTTCAGGCTCGATCGAAAAATATTATACAGTTCGGCGGAATGGTCAGTGAATCTATTCGTGTTAATTGCAAAGAATATAACGGTATGTCATTGCAATCGCCTGTTGACATTAGATACGACATGACCCAGGAAGAGTTGAGTCTATCTCTTTGCAAGTCATTTGGTGTTGATTCGATCTCTTATCATAGAGGAATTATGTCCGAAGATTGTTTCGCGAAAAATTTTCCTTTTCCTTCACTATATCCGGAGAAATCATTGCCCATTACCTTGCGGGAAGATGTCGTTTTTTCTCGGACTGAAATTTCTGAAATGGAAGATTCTGAAACAGAAGATTAACTTGGAGTTTCTGGCTTCTCCTGAATCGGTTTGTTTTTAACAATTTAGTTTGTTTTTATTAAAAATAATATCTATATTCGAAACTGAGAAAGGAGAAAATTTATGAAAAATTTAGTTTTTGTGTTATTTGTGATGTCTGTTATAAATGTGGACGCGATGCCGTCTAAAACCCAACCGACTAAGGGCAAAAATCGTGTACCTATTACTCTTTACACTGTAAAACTAAACCCTCCCGTTGATATTTTAGTTGCTCCCTCGAAAAAGAAGATAAAATTTGCAGGATTTGTTGCTCGGGAAATAAACATCGATTGCAACAACTATAATGGACTTCCTGTTTTTTCCCCTATTCGTATACGCTATGACATGAATCTGAATGAGATAGTGGATTCTCTCTGTAAATCGTTTCGTGTTGAGTGGGTTGAGTGGCGCGAAGGCTCCATGTCGAAAAAGGCTTTTTCAAAAATGTTTACTCCTTTTAAGGTGAAATTATAAGAATTCTATCGCGAAAACTCAAATTGTTTTTTTTGTTCGGTGGGTTCCAGATTCAGTGATTTTTTAGATAAAATTCTTTGGAAATAAACCTGTATTCTTTTTTTAACTATTGCTAAACAAATTAATCGAGACACGCTTTTTTCCATTGAAAGCAATGGATTTTTATTTTCTTGTATTATCCTTCTTCGTTAAAATCTCGACTATTTTGGATCTATCTGTGTAAGAAAATTTCAGTTATTTACGCTCTTTTCAGTTGAAATTAAAGGAATTCTAGCTATCTTATACAACTTTACCTCGTTGAAATCAGGAAAAGTTTCGACTATTTTTGTTTTATCCAGGTTAAAATCAAGGGAATTCTAACCTTTTGACACTATAATCCCGAGGGTGATACTGTGTTGAAAATCAACCCTCAATCTTAAATTTTGGTACGTCATATTTTAAAACACCAAAGATTATGTGTACAAGTTTTCTCATGATTGCACAAATTATTTGTTTAAATTTTTTACCTCTTTCCCGCAATTTTTCGGCGAAGCTCTTCAGTGAAGGATTATGTTTCATTGCTGTAAGAGCA
>JAGCFW010000009.1 GCA_017649895.1 Alphaproteobacteria bacterium
AATCCAAAACACTGCGTTTATAAACCGACGGTTGTCCTTGGCTTGTCCTCCCCAGCTGCCTTTTCTTCCCGGCAATATTGGTTCCAACTTGCTCCAAAATTAATCAGATATGTCGTGCCTGTGTATGCTTTCGTCTTCCATTTTGATCCTACATCTACTACTTCTTTGCTCTCAGTATAACATGTTTTTTGTGACGACACTATCTAGAAGACTGGATAAAGATAAGAACACATACATAATTTTTATGCCTATTTCCAAATAGGAATGTATAAGAATATGATATAAAAAGAAGGAAGAAGAAAGAGTATAAAATGCCGGTATATAGCGAAGATCTACACGTTAGGGTTGTAGAGTTTTTGAAAAAAGGGCACACGCATTGGGAAGCGGCGGAGGTTTTGGGAATTTCGATGAGATCGATTATCATTTGGAAAAAATGGATAAAGAAGGGAAAAGGTTGGTATTTGAGTTCGTTCCGCATAGTCCGCATCGCATTAACCATGAAAAATTGTTGGCCTAAAAAATTTATAGAATTCGCAAAAAAAACGCGATAAAACCAGGCTGGTTTTTGTTGATGAATCAGGCATCGACAGGTGTTTGCATTGAAAATATTGTCGAGATCCGAAAGGCGAACAGGTATACGAAGCGGTTTCGGGGTTAAAATTTGGGAGATGAAGCATAGTCTCGGGCAAGTGAGGAAGGGAAATCCTGGTCCCGTTTGGGTATTACGGAACACGCAACTCGGAGTTGTTTTTTTTGAAATGAGTTAAAGAAATGCTCGTGCAGAATTTAAAGAAAAATCAAATGAATGGACAATGACAGCACACATAAAACGCCATCGAACACTTCTGGAGCCCTCTGAAGAAAAAAATCGGAGCGTTGAGAAAAAAATTCGAATCCATTTTTAATGCTACTCAATACGTATTATCAAATTGAAAGGGGTATAAAATAAATACCTTGGTGCTGTCTCAAAAGAAATAATTTTTACCCGTAAATTTGATTAAATTCTTTTATATCAATTCCTAATGGGACTGAACATCTGAAAATAACACAAGATCGACAAAATAAAAGATTGGCGGACAGGGCGAGATTCGAACTCGCGAAAGAGTTACCCCTTTGCCGGTTTTCAAGACCGGTGCCTTCAACCACTCGGCCACCTGTCCGCAAGTACACGTTGCAAGATAATATATTTCCTGCTTTATTTCAATATAAATCTGGTTGACTTTACTCCGAGCATTTTCTTAAGCAACCTGACGTCTGACTGTTGAAATTTAATATTAATAACAATAAAATCCAATAGAAGATATTGAGATTAAGGGAGGAGTTTTTGTATGTCTACAGAACGAGTTGTGAGATGGTCTAAACTGATCGGGAATTTTTGGGAAGAGGCAAGTGAAAAAAGCATATCCCCGAATGTCGTAGTATCCTACAGTTGTCGAAGCCAATCGGGTGAAGGTTTTGAAGAGTTGATAAACTCTCTGAATAGTAAGTTGATAAGCAGAAAAATTTCTCACGTTCATATTTGGGACACGTCGTATCTCTACCGCCATTCGATTCCAGAGTTTGAACAATATGCAGACCCTAGCGTCGAAACTAAATGGTTTAAAACGAACGAGAAAATTATCAATAAGTTGAAGTTGCCTCATACTTTACATTCTTGGACCGAAGGTTTGGACAGTCCGTTATTTGCGGAATGGCTCGAAAAAGTAAAAATTGCGTTCGCCGGAGATGAAACCGGGAACGGAATTATTCCAGATTTCCGCGAGATAGTTTTAGAAGAAGCGGAAAAGGCGACAATTAGAGCTAACGGAACCTTTGTTCAAAACGTTAGTTTCATTTTGGAAGAATGTGCTTACACATGTCTCTATTTCAAGAACAGTGTTATCATATATCCGACAAAGCTTTCTCCGCCAATCGCAAATATAATTCAACATTATCATTCGAATATCACGCATTTGCCTTACACCATGTCGAACAACGCGCAACGTCGCCAGCATCGCTCTTTGGATAGAAATGAAATAAATTGCGAAATAATCGAATTCATCACGAAAATCGCGAAAAACATAAATTTTTTCGTCATAAACAAGGACGGTACTATTGTTTACAAGAATGAATCTCTGGGAAAAATTGTTTCAGATACCGATGCCACGGCGTTAAATCCAAAGACATGGGAAAATAGTCTCGAGGTAATCAATACCAAATCAACTATCGTCGTAGAAGAAGCAGATAAAGGAAGATTCTTTCTATCGGTAAAATCTCCTCTTATGGTGAACAACGAAATTGAGGGGGTGATCGGATTGTCCATAGATATCACCGATTCGAAAAAGATTGAGCAGGAAAAAGAAAAAATCATAAAACTAGAATTTCTTAACAAGATTCAGCAGGCAAAAATTGATCTTCAGACAGAATTCAGCCAATTTATTTCACAGATGGCTCACGATATCGCCTCTCCACTTGCAAGTCTGAGAGTTTTTACCCATAGTTGTTCTAACCTCACGGAAAGACAGCAAAAAATGTTAACGAATATTACGAAAGATATTCGCAGTATATCGGACGATCTCTTACAAGAAAACAAACGTTGCAGAGAAAATTTGGAAAAACAGGACAAACGTCGCGTTTCGATTTTTTCAGTTTTACAGGACGAAATTAAACAAAAGAAGTTAGAATATAGAGGTACCGATGTAAACATAGGGCTCTCCTGTGAACCGTCGGCAAAATCTGCGATAGTGGATATTAATGTGTCTGACTTCAAAAGAATGATATCTAATCTCGTAAACAATGCAATAGAATCCGGCAGACACAAAGACAGCGTTTCAGTTAAGTTATTGCTTTATTGTTCAGGAAAAAATTTGGCTATAGAAGTTGAAGACAATGGAAAAGGAATGCCGAAGGAAATGACGGATCAAATCCGAAATAATATTGCCCCAAAAAGTACTAAGCCAAATGGCTTCGGTTTGGGATTGGTTCAAATATTGGAAACGATCAAGCGCTACAACGGAGAACTGGATATAACCTCTATCGAAGGCAAAGGAACGAAGTTTTCGATAAAATTCCCGATGGCTGATTTTGGTAATGCTGAGAAAAAATTCAGAGATAGCTGTAAATAAGAATATATGGCAATTTTGACGTTAGCTTTTCTGGTTCTTTTTAACCAGATTTCAATCCCAAGGACGTCCTTACATTTGAAATAATGATCAATGCATGTCGATCAAATCTTCCTTGCTCACAGGATTTGGTATTTCTTGGATTGTTTGGTGTGCAACCATCTGGTGCTGGAGAAAAATTTACAAAAAAATCCAAAAGAACGCCCCTACTAAAGCGCCGACATCGTTTTATAACGGAGAATAACGGTATCGAATGCACCTAAAATCATACAAAAAACCCACCGACAATTGCCGATGGGTTTTTGTGAATTACAATTTTTTCTACGACTTTTGGATTTTAGAATCCGCCGTATCCTCCCATTCCGCCAGGTGCAGGCATCTGAGGCTCTTTCTTTTCCGGCTTTTCGGCAATCATGCACTCTGTTGTAGCCATCAAGCTCGCGATGGAAGCCGCACTCTGCAAAGCGATTCTTACAACCTTAACAGGATCAATGATTCCGGACTTCAGCATGTCGCAGTATTCACCCGAACGCGCGTCAAATCCGTAGTTGAAGCTGTCGTTTTCGAGAATTTTCCCAACAACTAAGGATGCATCTAATCCTGCATTGTCAATGATCTGTCTTGCAGGAGCTTGCAGCGCCCTCTTCAAAATGTCGATTCCCAACTTCTCGTCTCCGGAAGTCGTCGTGACATTCGATAAAACTTTTACCGCTCTCAACAAAGCAATTCCACCACCCGGAACGATTCCTTCGGCAACAGCAGCTCTCGTCGCGTTAATAGCGTCTTCGACTCTATCTTTGCGCTCTTTGACTTCGATTTCCGTCGCACCACCGACTCTTACGACAGCGACACCTCCAGACAATTTTGCCAAACGCTCCTGAAGCTTTTCACGGTCGTAGTCGGAAGTCGTTTCCTCGATCTGATTTCTCAGCTGACCACAACGCGCTGCAATATTCTCGGCAGCACCTGCTCCATCAACGATTGTGGTATTTTCCTTGTCGATGAAAACTCTCTTCGCCGTTCCCAACATGTTCATGTCGATGGAATCCAACTTGATTCCCAGGTCTTCGCTGATAACCTGACCGCCGGTGAGAATCGCGATGTCTTCTAACATTGCTTTTCTTCTGTCACCGAATCCCGGAGCTTTTACAGCGGCAACCTTCAACCCACCACGCAACTTGTTGACGACCAAAGTCGCGAGAGCCTCTCCTTCGATGTCTTCAGCGATAATCAACAACGGACGACCTGACTGTGCAACTTTTTCCAAAATCGGAAGCATCGGCTGCAAAACGGAGAGTTTCTTTTCGTGCAACAAAATGAACGGACTCTCCAATTCACAAGTCATCTTTTCAGGATTCGTCACGAAATAAGGCGAACAATAACCGCGGTCGAACTGCATTCCTTCGACAACTTCCAGCTCGGTCTGCAAAGATTTTGCTTCTTCAACGGTAATAACTCCTTCTTTCCCGACTTTCTCGAAAGCTTGGGATAACATCTCCCCAACTGAAGAATCACCGTTCGCAGAAATCGTTCCGATTTGAGCGATCTCTTCGTTTGTGGAAATCTTCTTGGAAACTGTTTTCAGCATCTCGGTAACAGCGTCCACACCTGCATCGATCCCTCTTTTCAAATCAATCGGATTTACACCGGAAGCAACCACCTTCAACGATTCCTTCACTATCGCCTGAGTCAGAACAGTCGCCGTGGTGGTACCATCTCCCGCCAAGTCATTGGCCTTGCTGGCTGCTTCTTTTACCATCTGAGCTCCCATATTTTCGAATTTATCGGAAAGCTCAATTTCCTTCGCTACACTGACACCGTCTTTCGTGATTTTCGGACTTCCGAAACTTCTCTGAATTACCACATTACGACCTTTTGGTCCAAGAGTAACCTTCACCGCACTCGCGAGGGTGTCCACCCCTTCCAACATTTTACTTCTAGCATCAACCGAAAACTTTACGTCTTTTGCTGTCATAATCTATCCCCTTATTTGTTCAAAATTCCTAAAATATCAGACTCTTTCATAATTACGTAATCGCAACCATCAATCTTTACTTCGTTGCCCCCCCACTTGGAGAACAAAACTTTATCGCCAACCTTTACTTCTAACGGATGAAGGTTCCCCTGCTCATCACGAACACCACTTCCTACCGCCAAAACTTCTCCTTCAACAGGCTTTTCCTTCGCAGTGTCCGGAATAATTATACCGCCAGGAGTTTTTTCCTCTTGATCCACTCTTTTGAGCAAAACCCTATCTTTTAAAGGCACAAAATTTACTGTATTAGCCATTTATAACTCCCAATATATTGATCTCGAATCATGATATCACTTACCCCAAAAAGTTCAATAAAAAAACTTTCACAAAATTAACCTAATCTTAAGGATTTACAGCATAAACTTATTCTGTTGAATTAATAGGTGATAAATGTATAAAAATTTTTCGTATATATTTGGTCTAGGTGCTTTGCTACTATTAGCGGCTTGTGACAATGGAGATAAGAAAGCGACTGATGGAAACCAAAAAGCTGCTGAACCTCAAAAACTGATACATATACAAAAAGAGGAAACCAAACCAGTTAAAGAAATTTCCTCAAAAGATCAGACAAAGTCAGAAACAAAAGAGAACGATATCTACGCAGATATCAACAAACCTATTGAGTCGGATGTATCAAGCTCGGAAATTAAGAGCAATGTAGAGGCGGATAACATAGTCCACACAGAAGAGTTAAAAACCGAGGAAGATATTGCTGTCCCTCCTCAAAATGAAGAACCTGTTGCGAATACCGAATCCGTAGAGGAAGATATTGCTGTCCCTCCTCAAAATGAAGAACCTGTTGCGAATACCGAATCCGTAAATGAAACGACCGTCAATCCGACGTTGGAGTCTAATGCAGAAAAAGAAACTCAAGAGGAAAGTCCAAAAATTGAGGACGTTCAAGCAACAGATACGGTAAATAGTGAGGAAGCTCCAAAAGTTGAGAATGCCCAGCTGTCAGATACGGTAAGTAATGAGGAAAGTCCAAAAATCGAGGATGTCCAGCCGACGGATGTATCAAATACTGTAGAACCATCCGTTACTGAGGAGGTACCAGCTCCAGCAGTAAGCGATGAAAATACAGAAATTTCGGATAAGATTCCGGAACTTCCTGCAGAATCTGATGCTTCGGTAATTTCTGAAGAACCTGCTGAGGAAAAATCTTCTGAGGAAGTTAATTTAAACTCTGAACCAACCCCAATCTCAGAGGAAACCTCTCCCCAGGAGGCTGTTGTCGTCGAGAATTAAAGTTTACACATTTTATGACCTTTGGAGGGCTGTTGTTTCGTGCCAGCCCTCTTTTTTATCTACCCAAACATTTTAGCACTGTTAACACCGAATCCATATCTTTTTACGTAAACTTCGGAGTTTATGTCATTTTTGAAATCATTGAAAATTAACGATCTTTTCTTGTCACTTTTCGGCTTATCATTGCAATGTCGTCGTATTCATAAAATCCTTTTTTGGATTTTCTACCCAAAAATCCTTTTTCAACATATTCCTCCAGCAATGGACACGGTCTGTATTTATTTCTTTCTCCCAGCTCTTTTTGCAGAGTTTTGAGAATGGCCAGCACCGTATCCAATCCGATCAAATCGGCAAGAGCCAGAGGACCTATTGGGTGATTTGCCCCTAATTTTAAAGCTTCATCTATGTGTTCTGCCGTCGATATATTCTCATACAAGGCATATATCGCCTCATTAATCATAGGAATCAGAACTCTGTTAAGTACAAACCCTGGAGCATTTTTTGAATAAATCGGGTATTTACCTAATTGCTTGGCTAGATTCCAAAAATAATTATATGTTTCGTCGCTTGTATGATATCCCCTTATTACTTCAACCAATTGCATAATAGGAGGCGGATTCATAAAGTGAAATCCTATAAATTTATCAGGATAAGGTAACATTTGTGACAGCGAAGTTATGGATAAAGACGAAGTATTACTGGCAACGTAGCTATCTTCAGATAAATATTGTGCAAGCTTATATAGTATATTCGTTTTAATATCAAAATTTTCAAAAGCCGACTCTATAAAAATCTGGCTGTCTGCGAGATCGTCCATCTTTTCAACAAACTTCACTCTGTTGATAATCGCTTCGACTGGTTCTTCCAAATGTCCTTTTTCAGCTAATCTTGCAAGTGAACGCTCGATTCTAACTTTTGATTTGTCCAAAATTTTCGGAGAAATATCATAAATCGAAACTTTAAACCCTGCTGTAGCAAATACCTGAGCTATTCCACTGCCCATCTGTCCCGCACCGATAACCGCTGTCATATTGCTCATATTCTCATCTCCATCGCCTTACCACTCTTTTGGGACTATTTCGTCCACTCATGCATGTGACTAATTCTGAATTTTTTCATTACAAATGTCTGCACTCTTTTCGTAAAATTCCGCAACATATGGATATTATGGAACACAAACTATTAATAAAATTTTAACGTAATAAATTTAATTCAGAAAACGCTGCTCTATAGCATTTATATTTGAAGTCTACGATGGAATCCAAAATTTTCTCTACGGATTCCCATTTCCAGCGACGAAACTCCTGTGTATTGTAATTTAAATTCACTTCAGAATCATTTCCGGCAAATTCAAACAATGTAAAACATAGCTCCTGCCCTTGATATTTCAGTGCTCCGTATTTTTTCATTATTTGATCTTGAGAATATTGAGGAAAATCATATTTGTATAACTTACGTGTTTTATCCAAAAATTCTATTGAAGAAATACCCGTTTCTTCCAACAATTCCCTTCGGGCCGCCTCTAAATAAGACTCGTCGCCATCCACTCCTCCCTGTGGGAGCTGCCAAGCATTCTTGGTATCTAATCGTTCTGCGACAAAAATCAGATTGCCCTTCTTTAAGATAATTGCAACGCACTTTCTATAAGGAAGCATTCTTTTCCCCGAAACTGATAGGAACCAGCTTTATCCCATTAGGAAGAGCTTTAATAACATCATTCAGCTGCTTTGAACTTGCGATAATCGTATCTTTTTCTTTCAATTGATCAGAATCTTGAAAAACTTTTGCTCTCAAGGTTTTCAAATTGATCCTTTCTGATATTTCATTGATAACATCACTATCATCCTCGATATTCAGGAGAGCCATCCCACGTTGAGAAAGCTCTTTGGCGATGATTTCCATATCCTTGCCGGATTTCATTATAAGAGAATCGCAAGTGTTTGCTATTCCTATGGCATATTTCGTCGAAGACATTAAATAATATAGTTTATCTCTAACTTCATCAGAAGAAGCATTCGCTAAAAACGGAGAAACTGTTTCTTTTTTATCCAAAGGAATCGAAGATTGAGTCGGCAACTGAATAAAGAACTCATGCCCGGAAGATACTATAATCTCAGCAATTTTACCCAAATTAACAACATAGTGCGGAACAATAAACGAAACTTTCACATCGGAAAAACGTGCTATAATGTTCTGTATACTCTCTTCTGTGGCATCTTGGACTAAAACAGCTAGCTTTAAATACCCCTTTCTTAAGCAATCTTCCTCGTAATCAACAGTGGCCGAATATGCATTAAATATCTTGGACGAATCCGATTGCCTTCGGGGAAGAATTCCATATTTCGTTCTTACGTACAAGCTTATGGGCTCGCTTTTTGTTTCTTCATCAGAATTCGATTCATCTACGGAAAAATCCTTGTCTATCAATATTCTGCATTGATAAACCGAATTCCTGTCCTGGACGTGTCTGTGCCACAACTCGACTCCCGCCACAAAAGCAGCAAACCCTCCAAAAAATACGAGCCAACGAACCTTATTTTGCATTATTCTTTTCACCGTTTATCTTATCTTTCACTTCATCATTCTTACCGTTTATTTTATTGTAAACATTTATCGCCTTTAAAGTATCAAAAGCCTTATTTAACTGGTAATCCTTTTCTGCCCTCTCTCGCAAAGACATCTTTCTGAAATCAGGCTCCTCGTCCTCTTTTTTGTCCTTATCACCCTTTTTAACAATCGGAGAATCTGGCAACTTATTGGAATCGGGGTGTTTCTTCTCAGTCTCTTTCCTATCCAGAGCATTTTTAAAGATCTCCTCACGCAGGGAAAATACTCCTTCAACTTTTTTGATGCTGGCGTAACCTGCCTCAATGTCAGGGCTTATACCATTCCCCTGGATACACTCGCCACTCGGAGTATAATGCTTCGCGATAGTTAACTTAATTCCAGTTTTGTCCGAAAGAGGAATAACTTTTTGCACCGAACCTTTTCCGAAAGAACGAGTTCCGATGATAACGGCGCGTTTATTATCACGTAGAGCACCTGCTAAAATTTCAGGAGCTGAAGCCGTTCCGCTGTTAATCAATACAGCCATCGGAAGTCCGTTGGTAATATCCTCATCGTTCGCAAAAAACTCCATGGTATTGTCTTTCGTTCTACCTCTGGTCGACACAATCTTGCATTTTTTGAGGAACAAATCCGAAACCGCAACGGCTTCGTCCAATAGACCTCCCGGATTGTTTCTCACATCCAATATGATACCGCTCAGACTTTTATTTCCCTGTAAAAATTTC
Organism: Alphaproteobacteria bacterium; assembly: GCA_017649895.1. Classification (GTDB taxonomy): domain Bacteria; phylum Pseudomonadota; class Alphaproteobacteria; order UBA3830; family UBA3830; genus UBA3830. Next base: position 9,678 of record JAGCFW010000009.1, read on the forward strand.
TTGATATCCGCGCTGGTATTTTTATCGAAGGTGGAAATTCTGATATACCCTATGTTGTCCAACACTTCGGCTTTAACCGACTTAACTTTGATTAGATCTCTCTTGATTGTCACATCAAACGGAGCCTGTCTTTCCCTCACAATCTTGAGTTTTACCGATGTTCCAGGCTTGCCCCTCAATTTTTCAACAACTTCCACATCTGTAATGTTCGTTCCGAGATACTCGCCGTCCACCCCGACAATAAGATCTCCGTTTTTCAACCCCGCTTTATAAGCCGGAGTGTCATCTATTGCAGAAATAACCCTAATGTATCCGTCGTCATCCATGATAAACTCTATGCCAAGCCCGCCAAATTCTCCCTCTGTTAAATTTTTCAGGGAGTTAAACGCCTTTTCATTCAAATAACGAGAATGCAAATCCAGAGTAGACATCATTCCTTCGATTGCCTTGCGAATTATGTCCTCGTCTGTCATTTCGTTGACATATTCGTACTTTATACAGGCACAAACAAATTGCAATTCGCGACCAGCCACGTCTGCGGCTTTATCTTTCTCCTGAGCTAAAACTTCAGTCTTTTCAATTTTTCCCGCCTTATTTTCAGACTTCGATCCGCCCGAATTACAAGCCACTAATGAAAGCAAAAGAGGCAACATCCACAACTTTTTCATCATTTTTTCCTTTTCTCTATAGTTTGCATAAGCCAATGTCTCGGATCAAGAGGTTCTCCAGACTTTCTCAATTCCATTTTTACGATCGGAAGCTCCTTTGATTTGTCACCCATTTGACCTATATAATCACCGATTTCAACAACGTCTCCCGTGGCAGCAAAAACCTTATTAATCCCGTACAGAAATATTCGATATTCACCGTTGCTGATAATTACCATATTCTGATAATTCAGAAAATTTCCGGAAAATACTACAAGCCCCTTAACTGGAGAGGTAACAATTGCTCCATAATTTGTTTCAAATCCCATATAGCAAATCATCGAACCATCATCTCCGCGGTCTCCGAATTCCGCAACAATTTTCCCATTTACCGGGTATGCTAAGGACAAATCTGTTGAGACTTTATTATTCCTCAGAACCCCAACTACATTTTCTGCTTCCAACTCGGCATCCAACTCCTCAATAGATTCAGATTTAGTCGCAATATGGTAAACCACATCATTTTGAATTACATTTTCCTCTCTGGTTTCCGCAAGTTCCCTGGACTTTTCATCTATTTTCTTGCAAATATCCCTGTATTTGTCCAAAGCCTGAGTATAATCTTTATCCAAATTGTTCTTCTCACGCTGAAGCTTCACTAATTCCGCGTTATCCCTTCCCAACTTAAGACTCATATTTTTGAAATAATCAGCAAAGCTTTTTATAATAATCGAGCAACGAATGAAATCATTCTTACTCTGATATTTACTGATTATCAGCATATTAGAAAACCTTTGGATACTGGATAGTACCGTACAACATCTTGATAAGATTTCATAAACATTTATCATTGTCGGCAGGGACATTTTCTCTCTCTTATTTACATCCTGCAATGCGGCCTGAACCTTAGAAAGAGTTGATTCCAGCTTCTGAGCTTCTTTGCATAATCCGCGTATCTCCGTCGACTGGACAAAAGAGCAACTTCCCGTCTGAAACAGAAACAAAGAAACAAAAGAAGCTGCTACAAAAAGTTTCATTACCTACAAAAACACTCTACTTACAAAACATCCTTCCGACAGAACAGTACAAAAACCCTGAAGCCTTAACTTCATCCACGGAATAAATATTTCTGAGATCGATCAACAACGGACTTTTTACCCTTTTCCTCAGTTCTTTCAAATTGAGAGCTCGAAATTCACTCCAGTCTGTCAGAATTAATACAACATCGGCATTGTTACAACACTCGTAAGGATTTTTCTCCCACGAAACATTGCTGAAAATCCTCTTTGCTTGCTGAGAAAAGGAGGGATCATAAACCTTTATGTTCGCCCCTGCTTTCTGCAAAGCCTGAACTATCTCGATGCTCGGACTGTCCCTCATATCATCGGTATTCGCTTTGAAAGTAACGCCAAGAACAGAAATATCCTTACCTTTGACGTCACCGTCGCAAGCGGAAAGAATCTTCTTCACCATCTTTGCACGTCGCTTATCATTGGAAGAAATTGTCTCTTCCACCAAATTCATATCGACACCAAAATCTTTTGCAAAATCAGCCAACGCCGATGTATCCTTTGGGAAACAAGAACCACCGTAACCAGGACCCGCCAACAAAAATTTATCTCCGATTCTCTTATCAAGCCCCATGGCGAGAGCTACGTCGTTGACATCCGCCCCGCAAGCTTCGCACAAATTTGCAATTTCATTTATGAAAGTAACTTTCATCGCCAAAAAAGCATTGGAGGAATATTTGGACAACTCTGCGGTTTCTAAATTCGTAAACACAATCGGAACGTTAAATACATAAAGTGGCCTGTAAACCTGAGACAAGACCTTTTTCGCTTTTTTGCTTTCGACTCCGAGAATAACTCTGTCTGGATGCATGAAATCGTCGATCGCAGCTCCTTCTTTCAGAAATTCTGGATTAAATGCAACATCAATTTCAACTCCTCGACCTTGCAGGAATTTTTTCACGGATTTCGTTGTTCCGACAGGCACCGTAGATTTGATAACCAACACGGCATCGGGGTTTACCGAGTCAGCCAATTCCCCAACTGCCGAATATACGTAATCCAAATTGGCACTGCCGTCTTCTTTGCTCGGAGTTCCCACTGCAATGAATATGATATCGGCATCTTTTACCGAATCCTTGGTGCTGGAGGAAAAACCGAGACGTCCTGCCTCCATATTTTTTTTCATCAATTTATCAAGACCTGGCTCGTAGATCGGCACCTCACCTTTTTTCAAAGATTCAACCTTCGCCAAGTTGTTATCCACACACATAACATCGAACCCGAACTCCGCAAAGCAAACTCCAGAAACCAATCCTACATAACCTGTGCCAATTACTGTTATATTCATAACTTTTCCTTATTTTCTCTTATAAATTCATCTATCACGTGCTTCAGCTTCTCTGTATTGCTGGCTACTCGCAAAATAGCTGCCAACAATCCACCTTTGGAGCCGCAATCAAATCTTTGTCCTTCAAAATTGAACCCAACCAATCCGCAGGACGGAATCATCTCCAACAGGGCATCAGTTAACTGGATTTCTCCGTTTACTCCTGGCCCAAGACGTTCCAGAACCTTAAAAATATCCGCCGACAACAAATAACGCCCAACTATCGCAATATTAGACTTCGCTTTCTCCGGAGAAGGTTTTTCATCCACTGATTTTGCATAGATCAACCTTCCTTCCTGACGCTCAACGTCCAAAATACCATAACGACTGACGTGTTTCCGATCTACAGGCATTGTTGCCACCATATTTGCGCCGTTGTAATTCTTTATCATCTCTCCGATACAAGACTTTGGACTCAGAATGAAATCATCCGCCGACATAACCGCAAATGGCTCATTATTTATGAGATTCTTTGCGCACAGCACAGCGTGTCCGAGACCTTTCGGTTCATTCTGACGAATATAACAGACGCTTCCCATATTTATATCGAAATAATCGGGATGAGAAAACATATAGTCGAAGTAATCCTCGATAGAATCCTTTCCGTGCCGAGTAACAAATATAAATTGCTCGATACCTGCGTTAATCGCTTCCTCAAAAGCATAGTGAATCAGAGGCTTATCAATAATGCCCAGCATTTCCTTCGGAATGGCCCGAGTGATAGGGAAAAATCGTGTCCCCAAACCTCCAACAGGAAAAACTACCTTACGAATCCTCATTCACCCCTCGCAAATTGCTCACAAGATACTATCACTTTGATTGAAAACTAATCAACCAAAAAGACAGATAATTGCTCGCATTTTCACAAATTTTCAGAAACAAACCAATCGGCAAAATAAGGTAATTTATCCTCTAAATTAATGAAAAGATATCCTCTGTTAAAAATCTTAGATCCGTCTAATTTCGTGTTTTTGCATTTTTTCCGACTTTTAAGAACATTTTACGAGCAATTTTATCTTAAATTTAACAATTTGTTGATAATTTAATGATAGAATTTAGTCGTAGTAAGGAAAGAAACTCGCGAGTTTCGATATTGTTACGTAGGAAGGTATGAAGATATTACGCTGTTTATTAGCTTTGCTGTTTTTTTTCGAATCTTTCGGAGATTACGAATCGGAATATAAACCACGCTGTCTTCCGATTGAAACACCTGATCAACCTGAACGTAGCCAATTTGTAATAAAGGCCCCAAGCGGTTGGGCATACAGAACTTTCAAGGGAAACAATGGATTAGTGGGAGTATTATGGCCGAAAGGAACTTCTTTCAGCGACTGCGATACAGCGGTATTTGTATTTATTCAAAATTTTGACGAACCGCTACCAAAAATCCCAGATAATATTCAAATATTCGGGGAAAAATGCCAAAAAGCGGAATTTAAATTCGCCGATCGGAAAAATGACCAAGATAAAACCTTCTCGATAGAAGAGAAATATTTCTCCGGATTTTGTGGACGTACTCAAATTTTATTTGAGGAGAAAGTAAAAAATTTCAGAATAATAACGATGCTCGCTTCATCATTCTATGTTTCACGCGACCTTTTTGAAGACGTAAAGTACATAGTATCCGCTTACAAAACGGAAATTGAGGACAGTTTAGGGATTAAGAATAAGAAAACATCTTAACGAACAAAAAGAAATTCATCTTCTTCGAAAAGGAATACAGAATACTAAAACCGCGAATTCTCTGAAACACTATCTACCTCGAATCCCATGATACTTCTCTTTTCGAAACAATTAAAAGTTTTAGTAACAAAAAAATTAACTTCTTACGATTATCCGAATTTACTGTGACTAATGCGTATCGCCTCCAAGGCCGGACAGTCTTCGTTTTCGACATAATTCAGAAAGGCCCCCCCTGCCGTAGATATACACGTCATTTTGTCCGCGACGTTAAATTTTTTCATTGCAAATCCCGTATCGCCTCCTCCGATAATTGAAATCAACTGATGATTTTGTGTTCTTTCGGCAATAAACTCAGCAATTGCTTTTGTCCCAAACTCAAAGGGGCTGCGCTCGAACAATCCTACAGGGCCGTTCCACAACACCATATCACTGCCTGCAATATGATCTTCCAGCAACTTAACTGAATCAGGTCCTATATCAAAAACCGTCGTATTGGAATTCTCGGACCGCATAATTGCACGATCATTTTTCGCTGAAATCAACGCTGAAAAATCGGTCGGAACGATTAATTCACATCCAAACTTTTTGGCATTATCCACGATCTCTTTAACATCTGATTCATACTCCTTAAAATCAAAGACCTCAGATGGATCATCTTTGAGATACGACAAAAAAGCACCTGCAATTCCTCCTCCAAGAGCTAACTTATCAACTTTTGTAACTAGCCTCTTCAGCAGCTTAATTTTCGTTGGTAATTTGGAACCTCCAATAATAGCCATCCTTTTCCCAGAGGTATGACCAAAAAAATCTTCTACATTTTTGATTTCCCTTTTAAAATTCATCCCCAAATCTGACGGTAAAAACTGAGGTATCCCGAAAACCGAAGCATGTTTACGATGAGACACAGAAAATGCTTCATTCACGAAAAAATCCCCCAGCGAAGCTAATTTTTTAGCAAAATCCAGGTCGCAACTTTCTTCTTGCGGATAAAATCTGAGATTTTCGAGAAGAATTAAATTATCTCGAGAAACCTCTTCTATCAAAGATCGAGTATTTTCATTTAGATATTCTTCAAAAAACGACACTGAATTCCCGTAAATCTTTTCTATAATAGGAATTAGTTGACGCAAACTCTGTACCTTACTAGATTTTCCTGCTGCTTTTCCCATATGAGACATCAAAACGACTTTTGCTCCTTTATTTTGCAGATCCTTTACAGTCGCGACAGGCACCTTTATCCTGGCGTCATCCATCACGGTACTTCCGTCCATAGGAACATTAAAGTCGACTCGAACCAATACTATTCTACCAGATAATTCCACCATCAACTCCCTCTATTTATCTTAGAACTATCCCAAAATCGTAAATTTTTCGTTAATTAAATTTACTAATAACCGTATTGAATCCTATCACATATTTAAAATATTATGAACTTTTTTTCAGCTTACCCCTTGTAAAAAGCGTTTAAAGCCATTATTTGATATAGTGGAGTTCTTTATCAGGTAGGAGACTATTATGCCAGCTATCGTTTTAACGGGTCACGCAGGACGGATCGAAGCAAGATATCATCACAGCCGACAGGCCGGAGCACCTTTGGCTATGGTATTGCATCCAAATCCTGTGCAGGGCGGAACCATGAACAACCGAGTTACCGTAAGTCTGTATAATGCTTTCGTGGAAAACGGTTTTTCCGTAATTCGATTTAATTTTCGAGGAGTTGGAAAATCAGAAGGTGAATTCGACAAAGGCGAAGGGGAATTCAATGACACCGCCTCGGTTCTTGACTGGATTCGAGACATAAATAAAGGTCACCGCGAAATTTGGATAGCCGGATTTTCGTTCGGAGCTTTGATCGGAATGCAGCTTTTGATGAGACGTCCTGAGATTTCGGGATTCATCTCCGTTTGTCCGCCGGCGAATCTAAATGATTTTTCTTTCTTAGCGCCCTGCCCTGTTTCCGGCATGATGATAAATGGCGCGGATGATATCGTGTGTCCGACGGAGCATGTGGACAAATTGGTCGAAAAGTTAAATGGTCAGCGGGGAATTTCAATCGATTATCGCGTAATTCCGAATTGCGATCATTCCTTCACGGGGCATCTGGATACTATCAAGCAATATGTCACCGAATACTTGAACTCCAGAACAAAAATGCGTAAAGTCGTCTAGTTATCGAAAAGAAAAAACGGGAGAAAATAATGAAATCGTCCTTTTTGAATGAGGCTGTGGCCAGAGGTTTTGTGTACCAAACCACAAATTTAGAAGCAATCGACGAATATTTGTCGACAAAAGGACGATACGGCTATGTGGGTTTTGATATAACTGCGAAAAGTCTGCACGTGGGGCATTTGATTCCGATATTTACGATGAGGCTGTTCCAGAAGCACGGACACAAGCCGATTATCCTGGTCGGAGGCGGTACAACGAAAGTCGGAGACCCTTCGTTTCGCAACACTACCCGCCCGATGCTTTCGAATGAGCAGATCGAGGAAAATCTGAAAGGAATAAAATCATGCCTCGAGCCGTTCTTGGAATTTGGGGACGACAAGGCAATCATGGTGAATAACGCCGATTGGCTAGACAATATAAATTATCTGGAATTTCTGCGCGACATCGGAAAATATTTTTCCATAAACCGCATGATCGGGTTCGATTCGGTCAAAACGAAGCTGTCGCAAAACAACTCGCTGAGCTTTTTGGAATTTAACTACATGATTCTGCAGGCATACGATTTTTACAGACTTTTCTGCGATAAAGACTGCCGAATCCAGCTGGGCGGACAGGACCAGTGGGGCAACATTGTTTGCGGTGTCGAATTAATCAGAAAGAAGTGCGAAGCCGAAGTTTTCGGGCTAACAAATCCTCTGCTGACAACCAGCGACGGAAAAAAGATGGGGAAGACGGCCAACGGAGCAGTCTGGCTGTCCGAAAATTTCATGTCCGCCTATGATTTTTGGCAGTACTGGCGGAATATCGCCGACGCAGATGTCATCAAATTGATGTATTTATTCACGGATTTGCCGATTGACGAAATCAAAAAAATGGAATCCGTCAAGGGAAGCGAAATAAACGCGCTGAAAGTCATCTTGGCAGACGAAATCACCTCCATCGTGCACGGAAAAGATTCACTCGCATCTATTCACAAATCCGCCGATCAAATTTTCAATCAGTCCTGCGAAGACTTGGCGAAAATCGACTCGGTGAACAGATTTCCGACGGAGAAAAGCACGTCCATTATCGATATTTTGGTGAAAACTCAATTGTGCTCCAGCCGAGGCGATGCGAAAAGGATGATCCGAGGCAAGGGCGTATATGTGAACAACGAATCGATCACCGAGGACTATGTACTTCCGCAAGATTTATCTGACGGAGATCTTCTCAAGTTATCCTGCGGCAAGAAAAAAACCGTGATTTTGGAAATTAAAAACTGAAAGGTTTCGAACAACTAGAAAACGCGGAGTCTGAAAGACCCCGCGTGTTGATAGAAGAATAGAGAAGACTTTATTTATCCCACGGTTTAAGAGCAATTTCTTTACGGCGCTGTTGAGCCTCGGGCGAGGTGTCGAATTTGTACATTTTTCCCTTTTCAATCACTTCATTATATACTTCTCTAATCCCTACATTAGTAGCAAGTGGTATAACTCCTTTTAGTTTATCAACAAAAGGATTTTTTTGCGCTGGTAGGCCAGAAAAACCGGAAAAGTGAGAAGTATTACTGGCCGCATTTTTTAATGCAGTTGCTAAATTAGAATCAGAAAAATTATTTGAACCAAGCTTGATATCAATATTGCCAAATGACAACTTAGCCCTCACTCCTCCTATCAGTTTCACTTGCCCATCTTCAACAACAAGCAACTCCTCAGGCACATCCAATATTTCAGCCATACGTTTCAAAGCTGCTTCCTCACTTGGTGGGGGAGTAACCAATTTCACTCCCGTTATCTCTTCGATCTGTTTCATAAAAGGAGTGAGTTTTATTTCAAAAGACACCCACGCGTTGCTTGGGCAATTGAACGCAAATACTGCTTTTTTGTTTTCATCAAATCCGGACACTTCCCTTTTCCCATCAACAGCTGATATTTTTATGATTTCTCCTTGAAAATTGAATTTTCTGTTCTGGATATAATTTTTGGAAATATCTTCGACAGCATTTTTATCTTTTTCTACGATATACAATCCTGTGTGGTCTACAAAAATCAGGCGAGGAATGCTGTCGGTAAAGCTGTTGGCTTCTTCTGCGACATCATAAACTTCAAAATTATTGTCCTTTCCAGTGATATTGTGACCATTTACACCGATAATTCGGCATTTATTTTCATTTTTTTCACTGTCGTATATATCTATGCAACATTTTCTGCTTTTCATATCTTTAACAAAAGTGACTTTACTCTCGGTATAGTCTATTTTTTGTATATTTCGGAAATGAGCGGGATTTCCGTCGGGATAGGTAAATATATGAGTCGGAGTATAGACCTCATCGACGGCCGATACTGGTCTTCCTATACCAATGTCGTAGGTCCCGAGATCTTTGGATGCTTTTACATGCTGCAGCACGTATTCATTGTCGGCGACTTTTACAAATTCCGCGAAACAGCTGAAAGACAAGCAAACCATCGCCATTGCTGATATTATTCTTTTCATTTCATAATCTCCTACTCAATAACTTAATTATAAGTTGAAAAAGTTAAGAAAAAATTAATTACTGTAAAAAATTTAACTATTTTTCGAACTTGTATGCGAACTTATTGGCGAATTATTTGAAAAATCTCCGCCTGCAGCGGCTTTATCCCCTCGCCTTTCTTGGAACTTGTGGAAATAATTTTCGGAAAAGCTGACGGATGAAATTGAAGAATTTGGGAAACGGAATCCTCCACTCCTGCCGATTTTTTGTCCGATTTGGTCAGAATTATTTGATACACCAATCCGAGGGAATCAAATATTTCCATGATTTCGGCGTCGTTCTGCTTTATGCCCAGCTTGGAATCGATCAACAGGAAAATTCTGCGCAGATTTTTGCGGGAACGGAGATAACCGAGAATCAGCTCGTCCCACTGCATGCGTGTCTGCTTGGAAACCGCGGCGTATCCGTAACCGGGAAGATCGACCAGCGAAATTTTATTTCCCAGCGAAAAAAAATTGATCTGCTGGGTACGCCCGGGGGTTTTGGACACCCGAGCGGTAGCCTTCCCCGTCAGAGAATTTATCAGAGAGGACTTTCCGACATTTGATCTTCCAACGAAAGCTACCTCGGGAAGTTTCAGAAAAGGAATCTGAGAAAATGTCGCAGCTCCCGCCAAAAATTTGCACTCGGAGCTGAACAGCGAATTTATGGAACTCAACTTTTCGCCTCGGATTTCGCAAAAGCGTTCTTCTCATCGACCTTTCTGATTACGTATTGCTGCACGATCGCGAACAAGTTGCTGAAAGTCCAGTAAATAATCAACCCTGCCGGCAGCTGCGAGAACATCAACGTAAACATTATCGGCATTATCATCATCATTTTCGCCTGAGAAGGATCCGCAGGAGCCGGGCCCATTTTCTGCTGCACCCACATGGACAATCCCATCAGCAGCGGCCAAATTCCTATCTGCAAAAAGCTTGGTAACGTGACTGGAATCAATCCGCCTAAATTCAAAATCGACCATGGATCAGCTACCGACAGATCGTGAATCCACCAAATGAACGGGGCTTGCCTCATTTCGATCGAAATGTACAGAACTTTGTACAGCGCGAACAAAATCGGCCACTGCAAAAACATTGGCAGACATCCGCCCAACGGATTTATCTTTTCTTTTCGATATAACTCAGAAACAGCCTGCCCCAACCTCATTTGGTCACCTGCATATTTTGTTTGCAGCGCTTTAATCTTCGGCTGGATCGTCTTCATTCTGTTCATGGAGCGATAGGCCTTGTTCGCGAGCGGAAACAAAAGCAACTTCAGCAGCAAAGTTATCAAAAGAATTCCGAATCCCATATTGCCGATTAAATCCTTAACATAGGACATCGCGTACAGCAATGGCTTCGTAAGAATGTAGAAATATCCGAAATCAATAACCAAATCCAAATGTGGCACATTCAACTTCTCTTCGTATATGTCGAGAGTGTTTATTTCTTTCGCTCCGATAAACAGGTGATAATCTTTCGAAAATTTCGATGACGGATTCACAACCGACCAATCCTCGCTGCTCTCAACCGCATAGTTGCCGTTACCCAACGATTTGTAATTCACAGAATACGAAGAATTGCGCTCCGGAATGAAAGATACTAACCAATACTTGTCAGTAATTCCGAACCAGCCACCTTTGGACTTGTAAGATATCTCCTTTTCCTTATCGATATCGTCATATCCGACTTCACGCAATTTTCCGTCGAAATATCCGATAGGACCGTGATAAAACCCGATAGATTCGGACTTGTCCTTGCCTAACTCACGATAAATCAGCGAAGTATTCCGCAACCGAACAGCTTCGGCACCGTAATTCTTCACCTCATCGGTAATTGTGAACACAAAATTCTCATCAACAGAGATTTTTTTCGTAAAGATCAAGCCTGCTCCGTTGTCCCAAGTTAATATGATCGGCGATTTCGGCGTTAATTTCGTGTCGTCCGTCTCCCAGCATGTATTTTCATCCGGCAAAATTATCGAACTATCGTCGGATTTCCACCCCGAAACTGCAAAATAATTTTCTTTTCCAAAAACTGAAACTTTGTCCTGATTATCATATTCCTGAGTGTAATCATTCAAACTAACATCACTGAATTTTAACCCTCTAGTTGAAATGGTTCCGGAAATTCTCGGCGCGCAAATTTCGATGGTTTTAACCTCCGCCTGACGAACAGTACTCTCTCTCCTGGACACCAATTTTTTGTCAGAACTTTGAGCATCAGAAAAAGCTGTTGATATTTCCTGACTCTGATTATTCAGATCACTGACTTGTACTGGTGTCGAAGACTTAAAAACATAAGGATACCCTAGCATAACAATTAGCGAAATCGCGAAAAACAGCATAACATTGCGTTTTTGTTCCTGATCTTCCTGCATATGAACTCCCAACTAAAGAAACTTTTTGAGTATACAGTAAATTTCGCTATCTTGAAAGCTGAAGTTTTCAAGGTTCTACAAATACAAAAAGCGCCGAGTAAACCTCGACGCTCAAAATAAGATCTTATTTAACAATTATTTCTTGTTTACTATATTCTTGGCTTCTTCAACAGAATCTTTAACTCTCTTGGTAATAGCAGCTGACAATTCCTTATTTGTTGAAACTATCATTTCGGAAATCTGTTTGCTGTTTCCGATTGCTTTTTCAACTGTATCGCGAGCAACTTCATTGAACCTCGTCACCATGTCCGAAGGCTTACCGGCCTTTTCCCAAATGGACTCCATGTCGGTCATCATTTGCTTGACAAACGCGGACTGCAACTTTGTGATACCGTTGCATACCTCTATTGACATCTTGTTAATCAAACCAAGAACTTCCAAATTCTTTTTGTAAGAGTCCATTATCGCATTCATATCAATATTTGGCATCTTAAAATTCGGACACGTCCCTGCCTTATCACTTGCTCCACTGTTATTTGGTGTACCCATAACTTTCTCCTTAATGCATTACAATGTATGTTATTGTACACCCAATACAGAAAAAAATCAAATATATATAGAATTTTTCAGATATTTTAGTATATTTTTATACTTTTACTCAAACCTACACTGCCAGAACTATGCCACTCTCGGATTTCCAGTGCAAATAAACTTGATCATCCCACTGTATAGGTCTTTCAGCAGCTCGAACCAAATTTGCAACTGTTGCCAAAACGACTGCCCCTGATGTCAATTTCACATAATATATCGAAACATCTCCCAAATAGGCTATATCTTGGACAATTCCGCTCGTCCAGTTGTATTCCCCCTTTGGCTCATCTAAAGATAACATGACTTTTTCAGGCCGAATAGCCACGCAGATCTGTGCACCCACAGGCACTGATGCTGAATGATTCACATAGAGATTCTTCTCCAACATTGTGGATTTTACGATCACGTGATCGGATTTTTCCTCAATTATAAGACCCTCGAACAAATTTACCGATCCAATAAAATTCGCAACATACCGTGAATTCGGATACTCATATACCTCTGTCGGTCCTCCTACCTGGAAGATACGCCCCTCATTCATAACACCAATACGAGTAGACATAGTCATCGCTTCTTCTTGGTCGTGCGAAACCATCACGAATGTAACTCCGACTTTTTCTTGAATATTCACCAACTCCAGCTGAGTTCTTTCCCGTAATTTTTTGTCCAGCGCAGCTAAAGGCTCATCTAACAGAACCAATTTCGGCTGTTTTACAAGACTTCTCGCCAAAGCAACCCTCTGCCTTTCTCCACCCGAAAGTTGATGCGGCCGCCGTTTTTCGTATCCGCTCATCTGAACCAGCTTCAAATACGAATTGACCCTATCTTGAATTTCACTTTTGTTCATTCCCTCTTGAATCAATCCAAAGGCAATGTTTTGCTCCACCGACATATGTGGAAACAAAGCATAAGACTGAAAAACCATGCTCACGGGACGCTTATAGGCCGGGGTATCCGTCATATCCACTCCGTCGATGAAAATTTTCCCCGAAGTCGGTGACTCAAAACCCGCCAACATCCTCAACAAAGTTGTTTTTCCGCACCCGGAATGCCCAAGCAAAGAAAAAAGCTCGCCCTTGTATATGGAAAGTGATACATCATTGACCGCAACCTTTTCCCCAAAAGTTTTCGTGAGATTTTTGATACTAACATACGGCTTAATCTTCGGATCTTGCCAAGGTTCCGGATTGTTCAATCTGTTTTTCTGGTTTGGTTGCACCGTCGTCATCTTCCTTTCATCAACTCAGATATTTTTCATGACGCCTTTCATTATATAAAAAAGTGCTCACAAACGCTAAAAAAAATTCAGGAATTAATCTTTTTTAAAATTTTTGATGATAGCTTGAGAATAGATAGTGGGAGTTTTTATGAAGAAGTTGTTGGGAATATTCCTGATTGTAACGGCTTGTTGCAGCAATGAGGAACTAAATACATTGAGAGATGCACGGAATCACGCAGAAAAAATAAGAAATCATTTTATGGGACACGTGTCTGAAGATGTCTCAACCTTAATCGCAAAAACTAGAGGCATATCATATCGACTAAAGTCCTTAAAATTTTACGGACTCGCGAACAAATTTGATTCCTATACTGACGTCCTTATATATGGAAATGACACAATACAAGAATCTGTAAAAGATATGCAGGACTTAGTACGCGGAGGAGTTTGCGCTTGCGATTACAAACTGTGTATAGAATGTCCTTCAAGTGAATAATTCATGAATTTGATATCGCATTTTTTAGAATTACCCTGGCCACGGTAGCTACATATACCTTGGAAGCCCCTGCTTTTTTCAATAATTCAGCACAGGCATTGGCGGTCGCACCAGTCGTGATAACATCATCTATCAACAAAATAACTTTATCTTTTACTGAAATTTTTTCATTTACAGAGAAGCTTTTTCTTAAATTTATTCTCCGTCTTTCTTTGTTGAGAGATTTTTGCATAGCCGTTTCTTTCGACTTTTTCAGAATTTCAGGAACATAATGCAAGTTCGACAATTTCTGTAATTCGATACATAACAACTCCGTTTGATTGTATTTCCTTTTAAATCTACGTTTGAGACTGATCGGAACTGGTACAAGAAAGTCAACTTCTCTCAGAAAATCCTGAATTATTCTATTGAGCCATTGAGCAAAAATCGGTGCATACAGAGTAGCCTCACCATCTTTGAATTTGAGAATCAAATGCCGAGCTAACCCCTCATACACCATGACGGATACAGCTCTGTCGAAAAAATTATCATCCCTAATACAATATTTGCAACTTTCATCCTCCATGGGCTGACCGCAAATTTTACATTTTGGTTCGGATATCCATTTGATTTCTCTCCAACAATTATCACACACCCCTACTCTTTCAACGTATTCCTTACAGTATATACATCTCGGGGGCAGCAAAGTATCCCTTATTCTTTTCAAAAAATCAGACATTATCATAAAATTCCAAATCAAAAAATTTTATAACAAAACAGGTTAAAACATTCTGAAAATTTATATTATAATCCAGATTTAAATACTTTTCTCATTTTTATAAATTGGATTTTATTCTGTATTATGAGATAATGTACACGTTTAGTTGTATGTATTTGGAGAATATTTATGGAATGTTGTATTTTTGAATGGATCGTTATGGTATCAGGCGTACTCGCTCTGATATACGGAGCGGTCAATACCATGAGTATGCTCAAACTCAGCGCTGGAAATGCAAAAATGCAAGAAATTGCAGGAGCAATACAGAGTGGAGCTTCAGCATATTTAAATAGGCAGTACACGACTATCTCGATAGTTGGTGTAATTATCGCTGCACTCGTCGCTTCCTTCATGGGAATTTATCCTGCTGTGGGTTTTGTGCTGGGCGCAGTTCTGTCGGGAATCGCCGGTTATATCGGCATGAACATTTCCGTCAGAGCAAATGTTCGTACTACCGAAGCTGCAAAAAAAGGAATTCATTATGCATTGTCAGTCGCTTATAAATCAGGATCTGTTACCGGATTTTTAGTTGTAGGCTTGGGATTGCTGGGAATTTCCTTCTACTTCTTTTATTTGAAAGCATTTTTATCCGATGAAAGACTTATTTCCGAGTCGCTGATCGCAATGGGATTCGGAGCTTCTTTGATTTCGATTTTCGCTCGTCTCGGTGGAGGAATATTTACAAAAGGAGCTGACGTGGGAGCCGATTTGGTCGGAAAAGTTGAAGCGGGAATTCCTGAAGATGACCCAAGAAACCCTGCAGTTATTGCGGACAATGTCGGGGACAATGTCGGAGACTGTGCCGGTATGGCTGCTGACTTGTTCGAGACCTATGTCGTGACTATCGCGGCAACAATGGTTTTGGCAGGAATCTTCTTTACAGGTTCTACGAAAGACTTGTTCATGCTATATCCTTTGGCGATTTCCGGAGTTTGCATTTTGGGATCCATATTCGGAACATTCTTTGTAAAACTCGGAAAAAGCGGAAAAGTCATGTATGCTTTATACAAAGGATTATTTGCTACCATTGGTTTTTCTATCGTTTTCATTTACGTAGTTACAAAAAGAATGCTTGGAGATTTAAGTTCCGCTTACAATATTGGAGGTTTAGCCTTCACTGGGTCTGATATTTTAGTCTGTGCACTGGTTGGATTAATTATTACTTTGCTCTTGGTGTTTATCACTGAGTATTATACATCTTATTCCTACAGGCCTGTTAAAAGTATTGCGCAAGCTTCTACAACCGGACATGGAACGAACATCATTCAAGGTTTGGCCATCTCGATGGAAGCAACAGCTGTTCCTGCTTTAATAATCTGCGCCGGAATTTTGGTTTCATACATGAGCGCAGGACTTTATGGAATTGCGATTTCTGCGACTTCTATGCTAGCGCTGGCGGGAATTATCGTTACTTTAGACGCATATGGTCCCGTAACAGATAACGCTGGTGGTATCGCTGAGATGTCAGGACTTCCGGAAAGCATCCGTAACGTTACCGATAAGCTGGACGCGGTCGGAAACACGACAAAGGCCGTCACAAAGGGATATGCTATCGGATCCGCAGGTTTAGCGTCTTTGGTTTTGTTCTCTGCTTACACTCAGGACATCGAGTTCTACTTTAAGAATTTGAACGTACATTTCGATTTGGGTAATCCTTACGTAGTCATCGGATTGATCTGCGGTGGTCTGTTGCCTTATCTCTTCGGAGCATGCGGAATGATGGCTGTCGGAAGAGCTGGTGGAGCGATCGTCCTGGAGGTACGCCGCCAGTTCAAAACCATCAAGGGAATTATGACAGGGAAAGCGAAACCGGATTACAAAACGGCGGTCGACATTCTAACTCAAGAAGCGATCAAAGAAATGATCCTTCCGTCTCTTTTGCCGGTATTGGCCCCAGTAGTTCTATACTTTGCAATTGGAACCGTCGCTGGACACGAAGCCGGGTTAATCAGTGTCGGAGCTATGCTTTTAGGAACTATTTTGACGGGTCTGTTCTTGGCTATTTCCATGACTTCCGGAGGTGGAGCTTGGGATAACGCGAAAAAGTACATCGAAGACGGAAATTTCGGTGGAAAAGGATCGGATGCTCACAAAGCAGCTGTTACCGGAGACACCGTCGGAGATCCTTACAAGGACACCGCTGGTCCGGCGATTAATCCTATGATCAAAATTACGAATATCGTCGCGATTTTGCTTTTGGCTTCGCTCGCCAAATTCATGGCTTAATTGCTGTTTTGAATTTTGATTATGAAAGCCGCCTTCGGGCGGTTTTTTTTGATTATCTAATTGTGCAAAAAGTAAATCCTGACGAAAAAGAGAATTATTGTAATTTTCCCAATTTAACTAGTATAATGAGCAGTATTTGATCAAAAATTTTTGAGGAAAATTTTGAAAAGATTGTTGTTTTTTTTCATTTTTTTAATGTTCACCGCGAATGCCAATTTTAAAGCGGATGAATTTTCGCTGAAAAACGGAATGAAAGTAATAATGATAGAAAAGAAATCCGTCCCTATTATTTCTCTTTCAGTCTGGTATAAATGCGGTTCCAAGTGCGATATGCTTTCGAAGTCAGGAGCAGCACATTTTCTCGAACATCTGGCTTGCGAAAATCACAAACGTGCATTCAGCGATTACTTGGAAGAAATCGGCGCGGAAAATAACGCCTTTACATTTTTTAACACGATTTGTTTTTACGAAATTTTCCCCTCGGATTGTTTTGAAAAAGTTTTGTCCTTCGAATCTGAACGAATGAAAAGTTTGGAAATTGAAGATAAAGTTTTTCAAAATGAAAAGAAAGCTATTTTAGAGGAAAGAGGCATGCGTGTAGACGCGGATGTCCAAGGAAGGTACGGAGAAGTATTTTTATCTAATATTTTTAATCGACAGATAGGAGGGATTGAGGTAATCGGCTGGAAACACGAGATAGAATCCATAGAGATAGAGGACCTGCAGGCATTTTACAAAAAGTGGATAACTCCGAACAATGCCATTTTGATTTTAGTAGGAGATTTTGAAAAAAAATCCGCCAAAGAACTCATTGAAAAATATTTTGGTACTGTTTCGCGGGGAGATTCGCCCAAAATATCTTCCTTGAGCAATAAAGAATTTAATAAAAAATTGATTGAGTGCCGATCTACCGAAAACGGTCCTTCTTCGGCGATAACATATGTATTGAAAGTTCCATTTTCACCGAAAAATAATTTGAGAAAATCCCTTGCGTTAAGCTTGGCTTTAGAAATATTGGAACAACCTTCCTCTTTCACAGAAACTATTCTAAAACAAATGAGCAATATTATTTCGACTGTGAATTTTTCGTATACAGATTCTGTTTATCAGTTCGATATTTTGGATATAACCTTCCATGCAACCTCAATTGATAATTTAGATAAAGTCGAAATCGCATGGCCATATTTGAAAAAGAAAATATTAGCTGATTGTATAAGCGAGAACGATCTGAAAAAGATAAAAAGGAGAAGACTTATCTCTCTTGCTTATAAAAGAGAGGATATACAACATATTGCGGAATATTTCGGCTGGAATTTGATGTTCGGATTGCCCGTGAAAGAAATTTTATCTCTGGACGATATGGTACAATCGATAACCGTGAAGGAATGCAATGACGTCCTTCAGGAAATATTCTCGACATCTCCGATATCCGTTATGAAAACTTTTCCGAAAGGATATGACCGTGATTAGAAAAATTTTATTCGCAATCTTGTTTTTAATATCGGGAATTTCCGAGGCAGAAGTAAAAGAGTTGACCAGCTCGTACGGTGTAAAATTTTGGTATTCCCGTGACAATAGTGATCCATTGATTAATATCGCCGTCGCCTTTAAAAACTGCGGCTCAGCACATATGGAAAAAACAAAAACTTCCGTCCCGAATTTATTTGTAGGCGCTACTTTTTGCGGTTGCGGAAATTATTCCAAGGAAGAATTTCAGGAAAAAACAGGAGATATTTCGGCAATATTCCATGGTCATAGTAATTCCGATAATGTTTTGTTCTTCTTTAAATATCCCAAAATCGTTTCCGCCGAGGCTGCAAGTTTGATACAAACCTTTTTTAGTTCTCCTAAGTTTCCAAAAGCGGAAATCGAAAAAATGAAAAATGCCGTCTCTTATAAGTTAGAAAATTATCAGGTTGCTCCCATATCCTGGTGCGAAAGTATTCTATTACCAAAACTTTTATTTAAAAATCACCCATATGGAGATAACACCGCCGCTCCTGAGAATATTCTGAAATTAAATGACGCCGACCTGAAATCATTTCACAAAAA
The DNA here is from genome assembly GCA_017649895.1 of Alphaproteobacteria bacterium. Classification (GTDB taxonomy): domain Bacteria; phylum Pseudomonadota; class Alphaproteobacteria; order UBA3830; family UBA3830; genus UBA3830. The sequence goes on from JAGCFW010000009.1 coordinate 28,788, forward strand.
ATACATCGTGAGAAGTAATGTTGAACTATGTATTTTCGGAGACATATCTGAAAAAGAAGCCGTAAAATTAGCCGACCAGATTTTATCTTCAATTCCAAAGGGAGAAAAAGCGCAAGACAACATTCCCGACACAGAACCGACATTGGAAAATTTTAGCGAGAAATATCATATCGAAGGTCCGCAGAGTTATATAATTTTCGCGTTACCCAACATACTAAAAAATTCCGAGCAAAAGTTTGCTGCGTACGTCTTATATCTAATATTCGGAGATGGTGGCTTTAGGAGTTATATCATAAAAAAGCTTCGATCAGAACTAGGACTTGTTTACTACGGAGGCGTACATAAAATCGAAATGAAACATTCTTGTTTTGAAATGGGCCTGTTGCAAACTTCAAATAACAATGCGACTGCGGCTATCGATAACATCAAATCTTTGATAAAAAATCTGAAAGAAAAAGGGATTTCTCAAAAGGAACTTGATTTTGCGAAAAATAGTATAAAAGGAGAGTTCCTTGTAAATCTGAGGACATCCAGGGATTTATGCTATTTCTATATAATGAAAAAGTTACAGGGACGCTCCACAAATGCCTTAAAAGAATTTTTACACGGAATAGATGCTGTAACTTTGGATCAGGTAAATTCGCTGGCCAATCAAATTCTTGATGAAGAAAACATTCCTATCGTCATTATGGGAGGAAAAGAATGAAACGAGTACTGATTCTGTTATTTTTGAGTTTTCAGGCTCTCTTTGCATCAATTCAAGAATACAAATTAGACGATGCGCGCGTAATTGTTTGCGATGATTTTTTTCTTCCGATCGCAAAGGTAGGAGTATTCTATCCTGTCGGACTAAATCAATTACAAAATATTTCCGAAGCCGAGATTATAGAAAAAATGTTTTTAAGCGAAGCGTCGAAGAGATCTGCAAAAGAATTGGGAACCGAGATCGATTTCAGTATACACGATAAATTTTCAGAGGTCAGTGCAACTGTATCGAACAAAAAAATTCCCGAAATCATAAAAATTATACTGGACAACAAAACGCACATAACTGACCTTTCATGGATAAAAAACAAGATAAAAATCACACATAAATTATCCGATTATTTCGAGACAAATCTTGTTGATAACGAAATTTACGCCAAAATAAATCTGAAATATATTTTTAATGAATCAATCTTAGATAATATTACAGAAAATGATCTGAAAAATTCATTAAATAAGTACAAAAAAACTCATCTAAATATAATTATCTGCGGAAAATTTGATACGAAAAAACTTGTTGAAAAACTTCACTTAGAACCATTGTCTCCAAGCGATTTGGAGAGTGTAAATACCAATCAAAATGAGGTTGCGTCTCAAAATTTTTCAGAACAAATCATTGAAGCAAGAAGCAAATTTCTTGGACGTTCTTTGTATTATATGCACAAGCTCCCCTTTCCTGAACTCCGAAAAAAGCAAAAGGCTATTTTCTCTATATTGAATTATGAAATGTTTAATTATTTCGAAAAATATTCGCAATTGATTGATAATTTTTTTATAACGAACTTCATGAAGCCCTATTTTGTTTTGCTGGGTTTAACTCCAAGACGAGACGTATCAAAAAAATCTCTTGAAATCGAGCTGAAATCTTTCCTTTATTATATGAAAAAAAATAATTTTCCGCCCGAAAAATTAGAGTTCATATCAAAACTTGCGAAATTTTCGGAAATCAGTACGGACGAGGACATTTCTGCAAAATATCGGATTATCAAAGATCGATACATCACGCATTCTCAATCCAAAAACGACACTTCCAAAGAAATATTAACTGTGTCACCTGATGATATCCGAAATTTCATAGAACAAGTTATAGAAAATAATTTAATTACGAAAATATCCACCCAATACAAGACGGAAAATTGATATGAAAAAGATTTTAAGTATAGCCATTACCATCCTCGTCATTCTTCTGGCTTTCCAGATTTACGACAAAAAAATTCGAAAGTATTTTCCGCTAATTCATTTTAAAAAACCCTGTGAAACCATTGTTTTTAATGAACCAAACAGTAAACAGATCTATATAACTTTGAAATTCAAAAACGCGGGGGTGTTACATAATTCGGACGACAAGCACGGAATATCGTCGTTATTATCCAAACTATTATTCAGAAAAATCGGAAAATTGTCTGCAGAAGAAACCCAAGAAAAGATTTTAGAATTGGGTATCACAAATTTATCGTTAAACGGAACGACTGATGATTTTTTAATCTCATTCAGTGTTATAGAAGATCAATTTGAACCCATCGTAAAATTTCTATTTTCGGGATTAAACGTAAAATTTTCGGAAAACGATTTATCTTTTGCAAAGGAATTTTTTCCGATTCAAGTGAGCAGAGAAAATTCCCGCCCCAACGAAATTCTAACTGATAAGCTGTATCAAAAGTTGTATCCCAACCACATATACGGAAAAAATTCCACAGGTTCTTCCGTTGCAATCAGTTCAATTACGCTAAACGATATCGATAATTTTCTGAAAAATAATTTTGCGCTGAGTAATTTGAAAATTTATTATGCAGGAAATTATTCCAAGAAAAAATTAAAAATTCTAACCGAAGAAATCTCGAAATTTCTGCCGAAAGAATCGAATCAAAATGAAATCCCTAATTTAAAAAATGTTATGGTCGATAATTCTGATGAAAAAATCTCAAACGACAATATACGAGACATTTGCGGCATAACAGCGGGAATACGTTTTGATAATCTATCCAAACAAGAAAAAGCAGCCCTTTTAATTATTGCATACACATTATTTAATGAGGACGATGGAGAATTTTTGAGAGACAAATTCCCAATGAATTTTTCTTACGCGATAAATGATCGAGAACTTTCTTCCGTGTTGGTTTTATCATCGTTCGTTCATCAAAAGGATGCAGACAAATATATGGAAAAGCTGAAAAATTTCCTCGCAAACTTAAACTTATCACAACTAAAAAATTTGGAATTGTCTCGAAACTATTTCATCCAAAAACAGAAAATAAAATCGCTGCGATCCATACATAATTCCCTGACCTTTTTGGCTTTGCCGTTTTCAGATTGCTCAAACGAGACCTATCAACAAATTTTGGATAAGATTAAGCAACAAAAAAACCGCTGCATTGTATCTATATCGTCGAAATAAAAATTTCGAAAGGAGAATTAATTCATCATCTTTTTCAGATCAAATAAAAAATTCAGGGCATCCAAAGGAGTCAACTCGTTCAAATCCAGATCTTTCAATTTTTCTTCTACCGGAGAAGCTTGCGCATAACTCAGCTCAATCTGATCAGGGGATTCAACCGGCAAGTTTCGTGCTCCACTTTTGGATTCCAACTTGACAAGAAGGTCCTTCGCCCGCCTTATCACATTTTTCGGAACTCCTGCCAAACTCGCGACATGAATACCGTATGATTTATCTGCTATTCCATCAATGATTCGATGATAAAAAATCACCTTTCCTTCCCATTCCTGAACTTTCAAAGTTTTACATTTTATATCTTTAAATTTTTCGCTCAGTGCGGTCAGTTCTCGATAATGAGTCGCAAACAGAACACGACATTTATTATTTTTGTAGAGACTTTCTATCACCGCCCACGCGATCGACAAACCGTCGTAGGTAGATGTCCCCCGCCCCACCTCATCCAAAATAACAAAGGAACGCTCGGTCGCTTGATTTAATATCGTCGCTGTCTCGATCATCTCGACCATAAAAGTCGAACGCCCACGAGCTAAATCGTCGGATGCTCCTATGCGAGAAAACAACCTGTCGACAATTCCGATCTTCGCTTTTTTCGCCGGTATAAAGCTTCCGATTTGAGCCATCACGATAAGCAAAGCATTTTGTCTCAAATAAGTACTTTTTCCCGCCATATTCGGACCGGTCAGCAAACAGACTCGAGAATCCGGAGTTAGATCGCAATCATTGCCGGTGAAATCATCCTGCAGAAGTTCCAACACCGGATGGCGACCATTTTCTATCTCCAACACGGATTCGGTTACAATTTCGGGACAAATGTAATTGCGTTCCGTGGCGATCAACGCGAGATTTGTATAAATATCCAACAAAGCCAAAAGCTTTATGGTCTCAGAAATTGATTCATAATTTTGTAAAACAATCTCAACCAATTCATTGTATATCGACCGCTCCATTTGAGCGAAATCTTCGGAAGCTTTCATCACTTTATCTTGCAGCTCCAGCATTTCTTCGGTAGTGTATCGAATATTGCTTACCAAAGTCTGCCGATGCATAAATTCCGGCAATATTTTATTTTTTTGAGAGAGAGGAATTTCGATATACCAGCCGATTATCGCGTTATTCCGAATCTTCAGCGTATTTATTCCCGTTTGATAAATGTACTTATCCTGCAGTTGCATTATAAGATCTTCGCTATGATTTTTCATGTACCGCAGCTTGTCCAACTCCTGGGAATATCCCTCCACGATCAATTCTCCGTTTTGTTGAAACTTTTCCACAAGCGCATTCTTCAAACGGTCTCTCAAATCGGAAAAATCATGCAAAGATTCAAAATCACAACTTCCTTCATGCGGGAGATTTTTTTCGAACACCATTTCCCTTACTTGCTCGCTTACCACCAACGCATCTCGAATATTTTCCATATCCTTGGGGGAAAATTTATTGAATCTTATTCTGTTTATGGATCTCTCAAAATCGGGACACTGAGCTAAAATTTCCCGAAGATTATTCAATAACTCCCCATTTTCGATAAAGAATTTTACGCATTCTTGCCTCTTTTTCAGCATATTGATATCGACTATCGGCATGGCAACACGAGAAGCCAACATCCTAGCACCAAACGCGGTCTTTGTCTTATCCAACGCCTGAATCAGCGTGTATTTCGACTCCGAGCCGTTGGTACTCATGATCTCCAAACTTTTGCTTGTATCTGAATCAATAACAAGGTAGTTATTCATCAAAATTTTCTTCGGAATCGGAAGAACTTTCAAATTATCCTTTTGCGTTATAATTAAATATTCCAAAACCGACCCGCAACACGCAAATTCGGCATCGCATCCCAACTCAAAACTGTCCAAAGTCGAAACGTTAAAATATTTTTCCAGCCGAGCTTTTTCGATTTTGGAATTAAATTTAGATGACGGTAATTTCGTGATACTCGCGTCCGTAAATTTATTGACATATTTTGCAAAATCTTCGAACTCAGAGGATATCAAAACCTCTTTAGGAGAATAATTTTCCAGCACGGAACTGATCTCAGGATAATCCACGGTATTCACCAAAAACTCACCTGTGGAAATATCAATCAACGCAAAGCTTACTTGGTCGATTTTATCTTTTTTCTTTTTGCAAACCGGAACCAACGACATCAAATAGTTATTTTTGTTATACGTAAGCAAATTATCTTCCACTAAAGTTCCCGCGGAAATAATTCTCGTAATCGCCCTTTTTACAACAGCCTTGTACCCTCTCTTTTTCGCGTCTTTCGGATTTTCCAACTGCTCACAAACGGCCACTTTATGTCCGGCTTTTATTAATCTGCTAACGTAGTTATCTATAGTAGCGACAGGAATTCCGCACATGGGAATGTCTTCCCCCTTCACCTTCCCTCTGTGGGTCAACACGATATTCAATGCAGCTGAAGCGATCTTCGCATCCTCAAAAAATAATTCGTAAAAATCTCCCAATCGAAAAAGGAGCAAACAATCTTGGCACTCGGATTTTGCCGCAATATATTGAGACATCATAGGCGTCGAATCTTTCAAAGCCTTATAATAAAGGAGGTTATCTTCCATAATACTACCTAAACACGATGCACTAAGTATAGGAAAAATGCCACAAGTTTTAAAGCTTATTTTGCGACGGAATGTTTCTCCCTGACCCGATATTTCGATAATTTTCGTAAACTTCATTTACTTTTCGTTAACCAATATATGAAAATATTGAACTTACGGAGGTTTTGTACTACATAAATGATAGAAAATGAAAAAAATAACATATCTTTTGTTTTTTATACTATCAGGATGTAATTTTTTCGAGGACTTGTCCGAGTTTTTTGGTCCGAAATTCAATGAAAAAGTGTATGTAATCAGCTCGAAAAACAACAAAGAACCACGCGAACAAATAAAGAATCAACTGAAATCACTTGGCATTAAATATAACGAATTTATCACTGAGATAGATACGACGCAACATCAAAGAATTATCCAACAAAATCATAGAAAATTTTGGCAACGAATCGCATATGGTAAAGAATCGCGAGCCATAGTTCTCGAAGATAACGTCCGACTTGAAAAGGGATTTAAAAAAAATTTGCAAAGATATATAAAAGATCTTCCCGAGGATTGGGACATAGCCTTTTTGGTGATAGGTCGGGAAAATAATAAGTACGGATGGTTTATCTCAGTGGGAGACATTTTCAGAGACATAGACGAAGTCAAAGGGCATCCTTACGTCGCCCAAATTCAAAAAACCAATCGTGTCTACGGATTGTACGGATACATCATCAACAAAAAGGGAGCGAAAAAGCTTCTGAAACTTACGGAAAAACCGTCCGACGACATCAGCGATATTATTTTTCAAAAAGGAGGCATAAACACGGGATATATAAAGGCATACGTATCCATGTTCAAACTCATCGAACCGCAACTAACAAAAGCCAAAATTGACGAAATAAACAAACGCTCAACAGATGAATAATGGCAAACGGATTATCAAAAGAAAAACAATCCCGCAATCATTCCGATAATCAAAAGCCAAACCACCGTCTTTTTAATCACAACCTTAAACGGGGGCTTGTTATCATTCACATGTGTTATCTTTATATTCGAATAAGGCACGATAGTATCCTCTATACTGTATCTCTCTTCTTCTATCTCTCTTTCATTTACATACATATCATATATTCCTTATAAAAGTATTAACGATAGATTATTATTTCAATTGATTTAATTTCTTCGCCCAGATTCCTCTCGGAAATCTTGCCTTCAGTACCGCGGCGGCATTGTCTGCTTCTTCTCTCAGTCCCTCATTCTTACAACACTCAACTATACGATAAAATGCTTCTTCCGCACTTTTGGTGTTCGGAAATCTACTGACGACATAATTATATCTGCCCAATGCGGCGAGACTGCTTTTATTCTGCTGATAATAACGACCGACTATCATCTCGTGAGCCGCAATAATATCATCCAAAACAATTACCTTCTTCTGACTGTCCTCGACATATTTGCAGGTCGGAAATCTGTTTATCAACTCAACGAAAGCTTTTCTGGCATCTTTGGCTTGAGCCGAATCGCGCCCCACCGTCGACACTGTCATATACTTACTAACCGCTCTCAGATACATCGCGTAAGGAACCAATTCGCTGGACGGATGATATCTCAAAAAAACATCCAACTCACGAGTAGCATCTATATAACTTCCGTTTTTGAAATTACAGTAAGCTGACATGATCTGCGAAGTACCAGCTTTTTCCGAATACGGGAAGTAAGTCTCTATATCCTTAAATCGCTTGGCAGCATCTTCGAACTCGTCGTTTTTCATCAAATTTTTAGCTTCAAGATAGACTTCCTCAGCGTTCTTTCCCTCAACAGGAGTCTTTGGACTTTCACATCCAGTAATCAGAAAGACCAAACCGCACAAAAAACAACTTCTCTTATTTAACACCCGTAGATCCATATCCGCCTCCAGCTCTTGAAGTATCATCAAGGGATTCTACCACATTCCATTGAACTTTTTCATATTTTTCTACAACTAATTGGGCGATCCTCATACCTTTTTCTACGATAAAATCCTCTTTTCCCAAATTAATCAAAAGAACTTTTACCTCTCCTCGGTAATCGCTATCGATTGTTCCCGGAGTATTTAAAACCGTAATACCATGCTTAAAAGCAAGCCCTGATCTTGGTCTGATTTGAGCTTCGTAGTTTTCAGGAATCGCCATGGACAGTCCTGTTGGAATCAATTTTCTCTCCATCGGATGAACAACTACAGCTTCACCCACCGCCGCCTTCAAATCAACGCCGGCGCTTCCTTCCGTCGCGTAGTGAGGTAACTCCAATCCTTTACCGTGATCTAAAATTTTTATATCTACTTTCATTATTTGTGCTCCTTAATTTCTCCAAAAATCCTTTTTCGTTTGCATTCGTTCTGTATAAATAGAACGTAAAATATTACTGGCACTAACGCCACCGGAGACAACGTCGTACACTCTTATACTTCCCTTAGAAAGATAAACTGACCATACTATCTTTATATTTTTATCAGCAGTAAGTTGGGACTCCACCTCCACGTGTCTATAGGATTTTACTTTCGATCCGGTTACTGTAAATTTTGATGTTTTGTAACTATCAAATTTAGATAAAAACTGATTGTATAAATCTTTCGGCAAATAATCATTTGCTATTTTTGCTTTCTCTTCTTGATTCAAACTTTTAAAACTTGGTCCTATCGCAAAACCTGCGATACTCATTAATCCAAACCTGTTTTTTAAAAGCAAATCGAATCCAGCTTTTACCTCATTCAAATCAATATCCTTTGTACGCACTACTTCAAAAGCATTACTTCCTAACTCTCTAATAAAATTCTCTGCTTCTTTCTTGTCTAGTTTTTCAGTATCAGTCTTGTATTCTTTTTTTAATTTTTCAACCAACTCTTTGGAGAGCCTTTGAAATAATTTCTGTTCCAAATTTTTAGAAGTTTTAGTCTGCTTCTCAGTAACTTTGTACGATTGACTATCATTTGTTGCTAGTCTAGCTACACTTGCTTCACAAAACAAAATTGACGCAATTATGATTTGCAATTCCAACTTTCTCATAACTATTTTCCCTTCGGCTCTGCTTTTACTAGAATATCAACTTTTGCAAACAATTTTGAGATATTTTTTTCAACATTTTTTGTGATATCATCGGCATTCTTCAAAGATACGTCGCGATCTACTCCAATGATAGCTTCTATATGCCTTTTCATCCCTGCGGACCGCGTTCTTAAAACCTTTATCTCTTCTACTCCTGAAACCGCAAGAATTTCCTTCACAATTTTGTTACGAATATTTTTGGGCAAAGCTTCATCCATAAGGTCCACTAATGCATTTCTCAAAACTTGAAGAGCACTGTACAAAACATAAATTCCCACAACAGATCCGAAAATGATATCCACGTGAGCGAAGAAATTTGAGAGTAACAACGATCCGATGACAGCTAAATTCATACAAAAATCGGATAAATAGTGCAGAGAATCTCCCTTTACCAACACCGAACTGGTCTTCCTCGCGACATACTTTTGAAAATAAATCAGCTGATACACCGCCACTGTGGACACCAACATAATTACTATACCAACCATTGTATTTTGTATCGGTTGAGGATCATTCCATGCTTCATATGACTCGTGCAAAATCATTATTCCCGAGTAAAAAATAATCAGGCACTGAAAAATCGAAACCACTCCCTCCACTTTTTCGTGGCCGAAATTGTGATTATCGTCGAACTTTACATCGGAGTATTTCAGAGCATGGTATACCAAAAAAGAAACCAGAGCATCCAGAAGAGAATCAGTCATGGACGCCTGAAGAGAAATTGATCCTGTAACACGCCAAGCGATAAATTTTATGATAACCAAAAAAACAGAGGTCATCACCCCGAGAGAAACCGACCTCTTCGCCAACTCCACATGATTATACCCGGAAAACCATCTGTCCAATATTTTGTTTAAAAATTTTACGTTAAACATAAACGTCCCCAAAACATTTTTCCATTGTAAACGAATATAAAGTTTTTTTCAGTATTCACTTTAAAAATTTTGTAGTATATTATGCACTGTGTTTCGGCGGGATAGCTCAGCTGGTTAGAGCAGCGGAATCATAATCCGCGTGTCGGGGGTTCAAGTCCCTCTCCCGCTACCAGCTCGAATTTCAATGTTTGAAATAGGTGGGGTCGCAGCTGTCGATCTGTCTTGAGTTTTTGATTTTCGCATAGTACAATCACCCTGCCTCGTTGGGGGGAAAAAGCGGTCAGCTTGAACGAGAAAATTTTGTGAAAGTTTGAGATACGTTGAAATAGAAAGATGAAATTACGAAGGGATTAGTGAGAACTGTATCGATTTAGTGTTAAAGATGTAAGAAATGATAAAGATGTTATTTCGTAAAATTGTAGATAAGGTAAAGCATGATGTTGCCGCAGTAAGCAGAAAAGAATTTTTGATATTTTCTGTGTTGAGTTTTGTGTGTTTGGTCGCTCCGTCCTTTTTATATTCGATATGCTATTCCAATTATAATTTCAGGATTGATTTTATCTTTTGGTTAGTGCTCGTATTTGCTTTATTCATGGCAGGAGCGAAAACAAAACTTAATTTATTTGTTATCAGCATTTTTGCTGTTATGGAGCTGATTCAGTTTTCGCACATATTTTACTTCGGAACGCCAATAACTCCTTTTGAAATAGAGATGATTTGGCAAGAAAAAGGAGAAATATTCGAGAGCGGTTTTGATACCTTTCCGTACTTTTTAATTCCGTTATTTTCAGTTCTCATACCGTATATCACCTTGTTTTTTGTGTATTTGAAACGAAGAAAAAGTAAGGGATCAGTCTTTTTTTCTATGCTCCTTCTCATAATGCTTTCCATTTTACCTAAAAAAGCATTAACCGGAGGGCGGCAGGTTATAAATAATCTTATGCCGAGAAATGATTCTATTAGTATCTATAATTCATTAACTTCATTTTCCGGATTTTTCTTTAACAGGGTTCTGCTGGGCTATGGTAAAAACACGCAGATAAAGGACTACAAACCCTACGAAGTGAAAAAGATTTCTTCTCCTAAAAATGTCAATGTTGTTGTTATAATCGGAGAGAGTGCTAATCCATCGAGAGTGCATTTACTTGGGCATGATAGGCCAACTACACCAAACTTGGATAGATTAGCAAAATCAGACAGAAACTTTGTATATGGTTTGGCCCTATCTAGTAGTGTACTTACAACCGTTTCTACCACGATGTTTATGAATGTTCTGAGAGAACCCAATAATATAAAACACTTAATGAATCAACCTTCACATCTGTTTAAGCTTGCAAAGACAAATGGATTTAAAACCGTGTACATCAGCGCTCAAGACAACGCTATTGCAAGAGGATTCGCTCCGGATTTCGTCGATATTTTGCACACGAAAGAATATGCTCCGGTAGAAGATGCGAAAAAAGGAGATTTGGTGGTTCTTGATAAATTGAAAGAGTTTGGCACAAAATTCGGAAGCAAAAACTTCATCGTGCTTCATCAAAGAAACGCGCATTCTCCGTATGACAAAGGATACAGAAATATAGAAAGATTCAAAAAGTATGTGTCACCTATTACTGCGTCATTCGAAGAAAAAAAGAGGAACTCATACGACAATGCAATGTTGTTTAATGATTATTTTATTTCTGAAATTATCGATTATTTTAAAAATAATACAAACAATCCGACGTATATATTTTGGATTCCCGATCATGCAGATCTGCTCGGTGAAGATGGATTGTGGGGACACTCTATTGTAAATATAAACGTTGCGAAAATACCGTTTGTTTTCACATTGCTACACAAAGAAAATGATCCATTTGTTTCCGAATTAAAATCGATATTTATGCCTACACACTATGAATTTGGAAAAATGATAGCAAAGCTTTTAGGATATGAGATTGTTAACCCCAATGAAAAAGACGGTATCTTTTACGTCAACGGAAACGTGATAAATGGTGATGCCGGCTGGTTTGAAATAGATAAAAGAGAGAGAAGTTTTAAATTTGCAAAACATAATCCGGATTAAATCTGAAAGGCGAAAGTTTAATTTCGTTCTTTGGAAGGACAACACAAAATTGTAAAATTCCTCTGCTCTGACATATCTAAGAATCGGAATAATACTCAAAGAACCTTGGATAATATATATTCTTTGATTGTTTCTAAGTGACATCTCTTTGGAAACCACCAACAAAATAAATTAATCCTGCCGTGTTTTTCATAAATATACAGCAATTTTTCGACTACATTTCGGAATTCCACGTCCTTTTTTATTCGTTCATGGAAGTAAGACTGATACTTATCGAGGACACAATCACGTAAAGACTCATCATCAATTCGAAAAGGATTCCCGAAAATAGTTTTTCTATCGACACGCACATCAAACTCATAATACGGCTCCGAAAAATCCATGTTTTTAATAATTATCACTGTTTCAATACCTCTTCTACGAGCCAGCACATTGCAATACTACAGATATTTTGCAACCAAATAAAGTAGTTCGATTATTGTCGCAACATAGTCGCCGTTCGCGGCTTTCGAAAGACCAAAGTTCTTTACCAACGAATTAATCACAAAGAAAGCCTCCTTATTCAAAGAGGCCTCCTTGTTTTGAGAAATTACTTTTCGTTACTAAAATTTCTTTGTTCACTTTTTTTCAGGATCAATCCTTTTTGTTAAAAGCAGATTTTTTCCCACGTAACACTCATTAAACTCGTAGTTTTTCCCGTAAATCGCTTCGAATATTTTCAAACTATTTTCAAAATATTCTCTCATACTTTCGGAATTTTCATTAAAAGCCTTCCGTTTTTCTAAATCACCATAAGCTGACTCCGTCAGAATCTCTTTGCACAACTTTCGGATGCTTTTGAAAAAGTCTCGGAAGTACTTTTGAGAAGCGCCAAAATTTTTCTTGCGACATTCAATTACAGCAGCATGATATACGCAGGTATCGTGCAACAAGTCACAATAATTATTCCTCTCTCTGTCTCCATAAGTATGTCCCCCTTTGTCCTCGTAATTTAACACATTTTCACATATCTGCATCGCTTCATCTAACTTGTTAAGACGAATCAGGCACTCTACTTCATGACATTTAACTCTGAACAAATATTCTCCCTTCATTAATTTCGAGAAGAACGATTCAGATTCCAAGAAATACTTGTAGGCACGAGAAACTTTGCTCATACGAAGATAAGCCAACCCTCTTTCGAGAGCAATTATACCTCTCGCGTACAATGTATCAGCATTATAGTATCCGGCTTTATCAAGAGCTTTTTCGGCTTCCTTCGCCAAACCTAAAGCCTGCTGATACAATCCTAGAGCATTATAAATTCCCGCCAGCTTGGCCTTTTGGACATTTCTCCTGGTCGCAGCCGGCTCAAATTTGTCGAACTTTTCGTGAGATAATACTTCTATAGCCTTTTTCATTATGTCCACGGAAGCACGTGTATTGTCCCGATTTATTCCATCTACAAAATAATTAAAGGCCATATTTTCAAGGATATTAGATTCAAACAACCCTTTTCGAACATCTTCCATTTGTGCAAACTGCAGATGTTTTAGGGCAGATGTAAAACATTCATTGGACTGCTCAAACGCTCTCTGCCTCATACGAACAATACCCAATATCATATAGGCATGAACCTTTTCCAAACTGTTATCACGAAAAACCTTCAAACTCTCGACCAAATACTTATCCGCAAGAGAAATTTTATTCATCACCGTGTAAATCTCTCCCATCCTGAACTTTACTCTTGCCAAATTATATTCACCTAAGCAATTGTTTCCTTCATTAATTTCAACAACTTTGCCGAGATATTCCATCGCCTCTTTCATTCTGTAAGACTTTGTCCTCAAAATTTCAGAGATCAACAACAGTACCCTGGATTTATCGCCGGCTATCTTCTCTCCCTTAACTTTCGAAATTTTGGATAACATAGCATCCAAATGAGGAATCAACGTTAATTTCCTATCGGCATTGTGAAAAATTACTTTAGTTATCGTGTGCACTGATGACGCCAACTCCTCATCCGTAAGCAATTCCGTAATGTAGTCGTACCCTATCTTGTGACTGCTTCTGTGAATAGAAATTTCCGCCCCCGAGTCAGTCACTAGCGACTTTTCCCTAAGTCTCCTTATGAAATTATCGGCATTAAGCGTTCCTGCAATATCTTTGAGTATATATTTCGGAATATTCTGAGAATCTAATAGACTTAGAGTCAACAACAGTAACTTATACTCTGCTTTATTATTTAAAACCTCCTTAAGTGACGAACTTATGATTCCGTATCGGGTTTCGCTGTATCCGGAATTCTCCCTTATCAAGTCTCTTTGCTCCGAATTAAGCTCATTGATACTTTTTGTGATCAACTGAGAATACTCATCCAAAGTGATATTAGTATTTTTTATGTAGTAGGCCGCTGCACTCACGTCCAGAGGAAACTCAGGTATCATCGCCAAAAATTCTGAAACTTTTTTCTTATCTTCTAAATCAAGTTTGGCAAACTCCTTTCTGAAAACAATATTTGAAAACAATTCCTTCTTCTCTTGTTCTTCCAGTCTTCCGATATTTACCAAAGACTCTGCTTTTATAAAATTGTTGTTTCCCAAATTTTGATTCCTGGTCGTGATTAGGACACAGCCCTGCCCCCAAATCTCTTCATTTACAGGAAAATACTCTTTGATACTTTCAAAAAATCCTACGTTATCCATCAGCAGAACCCAGCTATCTTTTTGTTTCAACAACATCGAGACAAGTCTGACCAACCTTTTCTTACGGTATTCTACGTCTTGCAAATTTCTAATGAGATCAATCTCTTTTCTCTGATCGGGATCCACCGCCAAATGATCCGCCAATTCCATGAACGAGTTATATAGAGTCTTCCCCGTTTCCGCATTGACTTCAAATTTAACATCTCCCTCTAGCAAAGATACAACTTTTCTCGCAACAGTAGTTTTTCCTGCTCCACCCGTTCCAAAGACCACGACAGTTCGTATTCCTTTCTGCCATTTCAGCTTTTGAATTATCTTATCTTCAATATACGGCCTGTTCAAAAAATTATCGGTAAAATTTGAAATGTTTGTTACTTCGAGAGGTTTGTGTTTTTTCGGATAAAGAAGTGCCGTTACTCCCAGAAGAATCAGTAAAATCAATATCAGAGCATGTAGAAATCTTTTATCACCACTTAAAATCGAAATCTTTTTTACAATAAGATTTTCTTTATTCTTTTCGAAGAAATCCAACAATTCCTTCTTGGAATCAGCTTTCGTCTTTTCTTTCAAATTTTTCACATGATAATCTATCGCCTTTACTGAAATCGACAACTTCTCAGCTATCTCACGATAGGTTGCTCCCTTTTTCAGTTCTTCAACTATGGCCATTTCCTGACTGGAAAACTTGATCCCATTTATATCTATCTCGTACTTTTTACTCATCTTCACATCTCTATACTAACTATGAGTTACGCTAGCATGAGTAGAATGATTTTGTAAATAAGAAAAATTGAGAACAAGTGCAAATTGGCAAACCAAGATTTAAATCTTGGAATTAAAAGACAAAACTTAGAAATCAAGAAGAAAATCAATAGGTGATTCCCAGATAATATCCACACCTACAGTTTTTATTTGGGACCAATATTTTCTCGGAATTCTCATCAAATCTTTTTCTGTTGTCACTAATTGGGCCCTCAATCTGAATGCCTCCTCCAACATTTCACTAATCTCTTCATCTTTATAAGGATAGTGATCCGGAAAGGCTATTGTCTTGGCTACCTCAAAATTTGAAAATATCTGAAAAAATTTTTGTGGATATCCTAAACCACAGAAAACCATAAGCCGACCTGAAATACTTTCAAAATTTTGTTTTATGTTACCACAGCGAACTGGAATATCTCCGAATGACGGAACATTATCGTCACTTTCCCTCTTCAACACAAGCAAAGCGTCTATATCGGATTTAATTTCGTTGAAATCCAATCGGTTCGGCCCCAACGGAAACATTTCACCGTTACCAAATAACTGATCATTATTTACTACGATTATTTTTTTAGTCGGTTCAAGATATTTTTGAGAAAGTCCGTCATCTAAAATCAAATATTCGCATCCGTCAATCATATTTTCCGCCATATCAGCGGTTTCCGCTCTATCTTTTCCGACAAATACATCAAATTGTTTCGAAAGCATAAGCGGTTCATCTCCCACATCTTTGTAGCTATGAATATTGTTGTCTACCTTCAGGGCTTCGCTCGCTTTCCGCCCATATCCTCTGCTTAATACCGCGAATTTTTTATTATTTTCTTTCAACATTTTGCAGATAGAGCTTACAACAACCGTCTTTCCCGAACCTCCGACGGTTATCCCTCCGACAGCTATTACTTTCTTCCCGTAAAGCGAAACATTGCAAGGCAGATGATATCTGTAGTTTGAAACAACCCGGAAAATCTCACTAATCGGTTTAAGACATAATTTTTGCAACAATCCGGGTTCTTTATACCAAAACTCAGGAGTTTTAAAAAAAATCATAAGTTATCTCCTAAACTCCTGAGCCTTGAAAAAACACTTATTCCCTTCCTTTCGAAAGCACTGCAAAATTGTACTTCTTCGGAAGCAAAACAAATGAAAGAATGAGTGCTAAAACACAGCAGGTAAGGCTGTATACAAAGGTATACTCGCAACCCATGCGCTCCCAAATCTTGCCGGCCTCTTGAGAAGCAACCCAGTACCCGCCACCTAGAATCAACGAATAAATTCCTATCGCCGTTGCTCTCAAATGAAATACCACCTGCTCGCAAATAATCGCTATAAACAATCCCTCTATCGCCGACATCTGTCCGCCCCACAAGAAAACCCCGAGATATACACAACAGGCCTGCGCATTTATTACAAATCCGTTTCCGAAGAATCTTGATAAGTCGAGAGAAAAATCGACGATATTACAAATATATCCCGCAAACAAAAACAAGAGATTCGATACAATCATCATCAACATGCAGAACCTGATAAACTTACCTTTTCCAAACTTATCTGCAAAAAAACCAATGGTGAAGGCCAGCATGACCTGCCCCATACTTACAACAAGCGATGTCGAGCCAGCAACTCTGATATCAACGAAATTCTTCATATATATAGGGAATAAATGCTCCGAAAAATGCCCCAACTGAAAAATGAAAGCCAGAAGAATCAGCTTCCAAAACGAGAGATCCAAAGATTTTAAATACTTCCTCTTAAAAGGATTTTCTCTCTTTTCAACCTTTTCATCGTTATTCACATTTTTCCGATTAGAATCCTTCACAAATAGAAGGCAAATACCCGCCAGCACCACAGGAATGACCGCGAACAAAAATACCTTTCGGAAATCATTGAAAAAATATCCCATAAGAGTGACAGCAATAACTCCACCAAGAAGTCCGCCAGCTGTTTTTACGGACTTCGTAAGTCCGTAAACCCTGCCCCTTATACTTCTCGGAGTGATGTCCGCAATTAACGCATCTCTCGGCGACGCCTGTAAACCATTTCCCATTCTTTCAGAAAGTTGGACACCTAAAATTCCCGAAAAACTGTATACGAAAGGAAGAAATGACCTTGCTACCAAAGTAAAGGCACACCCCACGCACAAAATCAATTTTCTCTCTCTGAAAAAGTCGCTTATCGGGCCTGAAAACACGCGAGTAATATAGGCGACACATTCTACCAGGCCATCCATATTGGCTATCTGAGAAACGGTCAATCCAAGATCCTCTTTCAAAAAAAGAGCCAACTGGCTGTAAACTATTGCTGTGGACATTCCCAGGAATAATCCGAAAAATGAGATTGCCCAAATACCTCCCGGAATACTGGAAATAATAGAAAAAAAGCCATCCTTACGATGGCTCATGTCCTGTTCCGAACAACTTTCCTGAGGCTCTTCATCCCTCACCACCTCTGAAGTTTTTACCACGCTATTCACTTACACCCCCGAAACTTAATTATAGTTAATTTTCGATAAATTTATCATTTCCGACGAAAAAAATCCAGAAGCAACCTGATTTTATTTTCGCCTTCTACTTGGATAAGGCCTCCTTTTGTATTTCAACGCAGCTAACTGACTTTCCTTCGGCAAGCAAGTAACTCTAACCCTTGCATGTCCTTTTCTTTTGAATCCTAAAATCTCTGCAGCTCTTTGCGAAACATCAATAATTCTTTTATTTGTATAAGCAAAAGGACCTCTGTCGTTAACTAATAACTTCACCCTTCTTCCGTTTTCCAAATTTTCAACTATAACTACCGAAGGAAGCGGCAACGTTCTATGAGCCGCCGTTAATTTGTTCTTATCAAACCTCCGCCCGGTTGAAGTCGGCTTGCCGTGGAAACCTGGACCGTACCAACTGGCATACCCTATCGCACTGTATTGATAATTTGTTTGCGGATAATACCTAACTCCCTTTATTCTGTACGGTCTCTCTGACCCTGCATGCCAATATTTAGGCCTATGTTCACTGGAACAGGCGGATAGTAACAACAAACCAAATGCTGTAAATGTGACGAGTTTTCTGCTAAAATTCCTCATACAAATTACCTTACGGAGTTATAATGAAAAATTACCTAAAGGATGTAAAGCCTCTAACCGTTACTCATGCTATCATAACCCGAAAAAAAATCAATATTAATAAGAAGTTAATCGTGGAGAAATCCGAGCAAATTTTAATTCCGAAGGAAAGTACATTGACATCAATAAGCCGCAAGCAAAAGAGAAAATTCGAATATGAAAAAACCATAGACTTGCACGGATATACGAGGGAAAAAGCCTTTATGGCCCTCATAAGATTTTTCAATTCCTGTCAGAGAGAAGGAGTTCGAAAAGTATTGGTGATTACCGGGGGAAACAACATGAGAGAAACAACCATACGAAAACATTTTCAAATATGGATTCGGGAAAAATTCGGAAATTACGTAACCTCTTGCACTTCCGCAAACATTTGGCACGGCGGTCAGGGGGCTTTTTATTTAACTCTCAAAAAAGATAGTTCTTGCTACTGATTTTTCAAAATATATCGAAAAACATACAATACAACTGTAATTTCGAAAATTTCGATTTTACAGTCGGAACATTTTTGATATACTGTGATAACTGAATTGGAAGTTTATGAATGGAGATTAACATATGAAATTTAAATTAGCCTGTGCCTCAGCGGTGCTTATGTTCTTGTGCTGTGACTTGACCTGGGGTGGTGCTTTGAAGAATTCGTTTACAAAGAATAAGACTGAAGTTGAGAGTCAAGATAAAGAAACTGAGAAAAGTAAAGAAGAAACTCAGACAAATGAGGCTTCCTCAAAATCCGCTGAGCAAACAACAACTGGACAAGCTCAGACAAAGGAAGTTGCTGAGAAAAAGGAAATCAAAGGGAATCCTGTCATCTTCAAAATCGGAAACAAAGAGATCCGCCGTGACGAGATTTTAGCGGACATAAAGATGTTGCCTGCTCAGTTAGTACAGCAAACGCCTGCAGACAAGTTGTTTGATATTATGAAACGCCAGAAATTGATGACCTACTTGGTGATTGAGCAAGCTAAAAAAGCGGGTATGGATCGAGAGAAAGATTACATTCAGCAAATTGATAAGTTAAAGGAAAGGGTCTTGTTTGAAAGTTACTTGGTTAAGGAACTCGAGCCAAAGGCGTCAAACGAGGCAACCTTGAATCAAAAATATCAACAGTACTTAGTTGAATTTAAGTCAGGGAAAGAGATAAAGATTTCTACTATTGCTTTGAACACGGAAAAAGAAGCAAAGGATGTTATCAATGCCTTAAACAAGGGCGCTCCATTTGATAAGTTGCAAAAAGATAAAGGTCTCTCAGCCTTGTCCGAGAACAGCGACAGATATGTACCTGTATCTAGGATGCCAGAAGATCTGAAGAGCAAGTTTAAGGAAGTTAAGAAAAACGCAATTACGAAAGAGCCAATAAAAATTGCTGATGCTTATCATGTGTTAAAGATCACGGATATAAGAGATTCCAAACCAGGAACTTTCGATGAGATAAAGCCTATATTGTCTCAGTTGATTTTGAGAGATGAAATGGAGAAGTTGATAAAAAAGCTGGAGAATCAATATAAAGTCCAAAAATTCAACGAGGACGGAACTCCTGAGGTAGCTTCTTCTGAAAAGAAGACTCCGGCAGCATAAAATCTGTAGTGTCTGATTAATACATACTCCCCGAATTTAGATTTGGGGAGTTTTTTAGAATTTTGCTCATGTCTACAAAAATTTTATCCGGACAATTAAAAGGTTCCGTTTTGGTTGTCCCGGGTTCCGCTAGACCTACCCTACTTCGATTTAGACAGTCGTTATTTGATATGATGGTGAGTATGGCCCACAATCCCAAAGATTTTTTTAAGGATAAAGCAATTTTAGATTGCTTTGCCGGATCCGGTGCTTTGGGAATTGAGTCATTATCGCGCGGTGCTTCCTTTGCGTATTTCGTAGACATATCTCAAAAGGCAATCAATGCAATCTATAAAAATATACAAAAATTATCCCTGGAAGATCGCAGCAAAATTATAAAAACCGACATTTTGAAAATCAGAAAACCCCAAGAACGTGCGGCCTGCGACATAGTATTCATTGATCCTCCGTATGGAAAAGTTTCGATAAAAAAAACGTTACAGCACCTGTTCAAAACAGGCTGGATTAATGAGAATTCTTTAATCGTAACCGAAGAAGATACATTGAAGGCTGAGGATTTATCCAACATAACCGAAATTGTCCTCGAAAAAAACTTGGGAAAATCCGTTTTCAGAATAACAAAGTTAAAAATCGACTTGTAATAGACTTATGCAAATCACCAAAATTGATCAAATCGAATAATGAATTCTGCATACTTTCCGTACACAGATTGACAATAAATGTTAGCGTCCATTGAACGAAGTGTACTCTTGCAAAAGTATAACCCAACACCTGTCCCTTCATTTTTCAAAGTGAAAAACGGTTTAAAAATATCGTCAATATCTTCCGGCTTTATACCCGAAGCGGTATCCTTCACAGAAATAAACGCCCGCTTTTTGGTTTTGTCCACGGTTATATAAATCTGGCCTTTTCTCTCTGCTTTAATCTGGTACAGCGCATTTTGTATCAAATTAAAGATCACATGAACAAACAAATCACAACTGGCGAAAAAGTGAAAATCCTTTACTATCTTAACATGTACTAAACTGCGATCGTCCTGAAAAAACGGATATTCATCAATCGCTTTTCTTATGCAATCTTCAGCGCTTAACTCCTCATGATCCAAATATTTATTTCCGTTAAAAGCAAGTTTCGTCAATGTCGCATCTATTGTATTGAAAATGCAATTAACTTCCCTAAGCGCCTTCTCCCTTTTTGCAAGCTGCTTTATCCTTTTTTCTTCAGGTATATCATTTAGATCTAATCCGTGCAAAATCATAGAAATGGTTGACAACGGAGTCCTTATTTCATGAGCCATAGACGCTGCTAACATTCTCATGGCTTTCATTCGAATATCATATTTTTTGCTAAGATCACGAGCAAATATGATCAGAATACCCAAAACAAATACCATCATGTAAAAATACGGGTAAACGAGGTAATTGGGCAGCTCAACATTGGAGGTATGCCCGAGAAAATAAGACACCAATACCCCTAATATGACACCTATAGAATATACCGCTATGAAACTTGCGAAATCCAACAAAATGACCCCGAAAAGAACTGCAATATTTATATTTACAATCCAATAAAGGGTCACTCCTTCAAACAGTAACATAAACGTCACCATAAACGGCAGACAAAACATTACAGCGAAATGCCAAAATAAAGGACGATACTTTTTCAGCGAGTCATCCCAAGAATCTGAAACCGCCAGTATAAAACTCAATACGATAGCAACTATTCTTACGGTATAAACCGAAATATCATTTGCATGCCACTCGGACCACATGTACATCGGGATAAGATAGTTGATGGCAGAGAAAACTCCGAAAGCAACATATCTCGCTCCATATTCCTCTACTCTTTTTTCAGAAATAGCGGCTAACTTATCCAACCAATGCTTTACCCATCCTATCATCATCACCGACAACAAACACTCAGGCTCTACTGACAGCTAAACTTGAATTATACGGTCGACTCAAAGTTTTTAAATATTTCCCTAAAACATACATCGTAACAAATGTCACTACTGCTCCTACAACTTGACTTACCACAGCACAATCCTCTGAAACAGAATACCTAAAAAAAACAATAGAAACAAATCCTACAACAATACTAACCAAATAAGTTTTTATATCCGTTTTGAAATTTAATAAATACAACAACATTGGAGCGACAACGGTCGGGGTCCAAAAATTCGAGAAATACAGCCCAAAATCAACCATACTGGAAAACTTAGTAGCGGCATTGATGGACACAATTCCGAGCAACACCGTAATCCCTCTGCTTAACATCAATTCCGACTTATCATTCATTCTAGACGGCCACAGAACAGCAAAAACATCCTTCGTTACAGCAATAGCAGAAACATTCAAAAATGAATCGGCCGTAGACATGATGACGGCCAGAACTCCGGAAATCGCAATCCCTTTCACAACTGTCGGAAGCGAATAGTCCAGCACATTTAAGAAAGCATTGTTCGGATCTATCCCCGGAAACATCAAAACTGCACTCAAAGCTATAATGGATATCACTGCATAAAACGGAACATACAAAATACCGGAAATCACAAGAGATTGTGACGCTTGTCTCTCATCCTTTGCCATCAATATCCTTTGGATTATCATCGGACTAAATCCCGGAAATACAAAATAAATGAAATATACAACAAATAACAAAAAAGAACCTTGATAAGAAGTCAGTTCAAGGTGTTGTTCCGGCAAATTAAACAAAAGATATTCCCAACCACCGACTTTTTCCAGCGCGACATTAGCCATCAGCGGTATTCCGATTATTAAAATACCAAACTGCAATACATCCGTGAAAACCACCGATCTTATTCCTCCGAATGAAGAATACATTATCACAATGAAGCTTCCAATAACCGTCCCAAAAAAATGCGATACTCCGAAAAACAGATTACATATATACCCAATAGCACTAACCTGAACAGCTATATACCCGATAGAAAATAATACATTCGCAACACCACTCATAATCTGCCCGGGCTTACCGTACAAATCTCCCATTATTTCACCAATCGAAACCTTATCCGGGAAATCTCTGAGAACCTTCGGAGCAATTACACGTGCGTGAAAAAAAAGGCTCAAAGTCTGTCCTAACACAAGAACAAAAAACGCCAACCCGACACTGTATACTCGTTCACTGACACCGATCAGATCGTCTCCCCCCATCCAGGTTGCGAAGATAGTCGACACCAAAACAGACGTAGGAAAAATCTTCGATGAAACCGAAAAATCTTTCATACTCTTTACATTACGTCCCGCCAAAATTCCCACGGCGAGAGTAACAACCAAATACAAAACTACAATAACTAAATCTATCATAAAAAAAACCTTCTCTCACTCACTAGAAAAAGGTTACAAAATTACAAATAAAAACTCAACTTAAAAAACTGGAGACCTCCTCATCCTCAAATTCCAAACGATTGAAAAAACAAAAAAAACATAACCGAATGACACTCTGCTGCAGCACGCAGCGCGTTCGTCGGTTATATCACTAATAGTAATTTAAATCCTACTAACAACCAATTTTGAATCGTAAGGATGACTTAAATTTCCAAAATATTTTCCCAGTATAAGCATAGAAAAAAACGTTACTACCGCTCCGAAGATCTGACTTACAACGGTACAATTCTCTGGAACTGAATACCTAAAAATAATGATGGAAATAAATCCTATCGACACACCAATCAAGTAGGTTTTTATATCGGTCTTTAAATTAAACAAATACAGAAACATTGGAGCAACAACCGCCGGAGTCCAAAAATTCGAAAAAAACAATCCGAACTCAACCATGCTATAGAACATTGTCGCCACATAAATAGACGCCACCCCCAACAACACAGTAACTGTCCTACTCAACATCAACTCCCGCTTATCATTCACTTTAGTGGGACATAATACAGAAAAAACATCCCTCGTAGCAGCGATTGATGCAGCATTCAAAAGAGAATCTGCTGTCGACATAAAAGCTGATAACATACCAGAAATCGCGATCCCTTTCACAATTGTCGGAAGAGAATAATCTAACACATTTAAGAAAGCACTATTCGAATCTATACCTGGAAATATCAAAATAGCACAAAGGGCTATAACGGACACCACCGCAAAGAATGGAATACATAGAATTCCAGAAATTGCCAAAGACCGAGTAGCCTGTCTCTCATCTTTTGCCATCAAAATTCTCTGCACTAATGCCGGCAAAAAACTAGGAAAAGCACACCAAGAAAAATACGCAATAAACGACCAAAATGATCCCTCATAAGAAGTTAATTCAGTATATTTAGGTGGTAAGCTATTCATCAGGTATTCCCATCCACCAACTTTTCCCAAAGCAACACTCGCCATCAAAGGTATTCCGATTATCAAAACTCCAAATTGCAATACATCAGTAAAAACAACTGATCTTATTCCCCCAAAAGAAGAATAAGCTACTATGATCCCCCCCCCTATAATAATTCCATAAAATTCAGAAACTCCAAAAAACTGATTACAAATAAACCCTATTGCCCTAACTTGCATCGAAATACATCCAACGGAAAATAAAATATTTGCAACGCCACTCATAACCTGCCCTGGATTGCCGTACAAATCACCCATGATTTCACCTATAGAGATCCTATTTGAAAATCCTCTAATAATTTTCGGTGCAACTACGTAAGCTTGAAAGAAAAAATTCAAACTCACCCCTAATATAACCACAAAATACACTAATCCAACGCTATATACTCGCTCGCTCACTCCAATTAAACAGTCTGCTCCCATCCATGTTGCAAAAATGGTAGATATTAAAACTGACGTAGGAAAAATTTTTGCAGAAACAGAGAAATCCTTCATATTTTTCACGTTACGTCCTGCGAAAATTCCCAAAGCAAGAGTAACAATCAAATACAAAACTACAATAATCAAATCTATCATGAAAAAACTCTTCCCACCTACTGGATTAAGGCTACAAAATTACAAATAAAAACTCA
The DNA here is from genome assembly GCA_017649895.1 of Alphaproteobacteria bacterium. Classification (GTDB taxonomy): domain Bacteria; phylum Pseudomonadota; class Alphaproteobacteria; order UBA3830; family UBA3830; genus UBA3830. The sequence goes on from JAGCFW010000009.1 coordinate 53,685, forward strand.
ACAAAAAAATTAACGCTAGGTTTTTTTCAAAACCTAGCGAGATAGTGAGATATACAAAGAAAGAATGAAAACCCACAATTGCGTGGATTCCCACTTATATAGTGCCGGGAACACCCGACATAGCGTTAAGTTCATGAGGAGAATTCAACGCCTTTTCGCTCGATTGCGAATCTATATCTTTTATAGTGTATCCTCTGCCCCAGATGGTCTCAATATAACATTCTCCGCCGAGAGCATCCATGAGTTTCTTCCGCAGTTTGCAGACGAATACATCTATTATCTTTAACTCAGGTTCGTCCATGCCACCATACAAGTGGTTCAAGAACATATCTTTGGTCAACGTGGCACCTTTTCTCAAGCAAAGCAACTCCAAAATTGAGTACTCCTTACCTGTAAGATGCAGGACATTGCCATCGACTTCCACGCGACGACTCTGAAGGTTAACTGTCATTCTGCCGATCTTTATAACTGACTCGGCATGGCCCTTAGACCTCCTTATAACTGCCTGAATTCTGGACACCAACTCCTTCCCGTCGAAAGGCTTAGTAATATAATCATCAGCCCCAATATCCAAGCACTTAACTTTATCCTTACACTCAGATAATCCCGAAACCACGATAACTGGCGTTCCTATGTTCGCACTACGCAGTCTCTTAATTACCTCTACCCCGTCAATGTCGGGCAGCATCAAATCCAAAATGATACCATCATAGTCGTAAATCTTTCCAACCTCTAAACCGTACTGCCCAAAACTCGTAGAGTCAACCACTACACCCTCTTTTTTTAACAAAGACTCTATCCCCTTAGCAGTTAAGGTATCATCTTCTATCAATAATACTCGCACAACTTACCTCCAAATACCAACTAAATCAAGACCTATATCTATAAATATTGTCTCTAATTGGTACGCTATCTAAAATTTACTAAAAATTTATTAAGATTTTAAGTGTTTTTTTGTGATTTTTCTATTTTTTTTATAATTTTTTTATCATCTTTCTCATTTTTGAACCTTTTCGTATTTATAATATTTTTAAATTTTTCTTCAGAAATATTAAAAGCTTTTATAATTTTCGAATCTTCGACCTTATTTTCATGAAGAATTCTAATAGCCTCAATTATGGATTAGAAAATGGGAGGTACAGAATTCCCATAATCATTTTTAGTCCCTGAGCCGTCAAGCGAAGAAACAAATCTTTGCTGATATACCCTTTGTCCGCGAGATCCTTTCATATTTACTGTCATTTGAGGCACTACCGACCGATCATCGCATTGCCTTTCGTAAGTTTTGCGTTCATTAAATTTCCTTTGTCATCGATGTGCAATTTGAAACCGAAAAATCAACCTTTCGCCAATTTCCCTCTCTCTGCGAGTCCTTTGAAAACTTTTTTCCTGCGAATTCTTTTCGGATGACACAAGGTCAAAGACATCGAATCGATGTACGCAATCTTGCTTCTTTTCCTCAAAGTACAGCAAAACAAAAGAGTAAAAAATACAATATTTTCGGTATCAGCGCGACAAATCTTTCGTAGGTCGGCATTTTGGGAAACTCCGATCTGTATTGCTGCAAATACGATTTGTAAAAGTATTCAAAATTTCGGCATGAAGATTCTTGAAACATCACCGTGACTATTTCACTTTCAGTTAATCTGGGAGTTTTCGTCGGTTTTCTTCTCTTCTTTACATCTTCGATTTGCTTCTTTTTCCTATCCTCTTCCAAGGCTTTCAAAAATCATCTATCAAACAAAATAATCTCGTGATATTCTTATTCATGGCTTCGCTCTCGTTCTTTTTTTTCGGAGCTTAGCCTTTCCTTTCATCTGTTTTTAAGATCTCTAATCCATAATTGGGGTAAATAACATAACAAGTTCTACTCTACGAAAGGGCTCATTTAGCCACAAATATAAAATATTCATCATAATCAATACGTTAAAAAACTCTTTCGATCCTTGATATTTCTACAATCTAACAGCTTGATGTTTTCTTTTGATATCATACTTGATAGCTCTTCCTCTATCAGTAAGACGGTTTGTATTTACTTGCGAAAATTCGCTGACTTTCCCGAAAAACCGAATGTTCTACCACGATTCCTGATTTATCTGTACACAAAACTATATATAAGATCGGATTATCGTCGGCACCTCGTTTTAACTCACCAAACACTCTAATGTGCTATGGCATCGCTCCGATATTCTCTTCTTTCACATGCTTCATATATAGTAGATTCACAACAGATCCTTTTCGATTCTTTCTGATAATTCTTTTGACCGCTGAATAACTGCGTCCATATTCAAATATTCAAAAGAACCAAAACGTCCATTTAAGAAAACACCTTGTTTTTCAAAATATGCTTTTATTAAATCCATATTTTTCCGATGTTTTAGATAGTGTCGTCACAAGGTTTATGATATACTGAGAAAAATTGTGATAGGAAAAAAATGGAAGACGAAAGCATACACAGGCACGACATATCTGATGAATTTTGGAGCAAGTTGGAACCAATATTGCCGGGAAGAAAAGGCAGCTGGGGAGGACAAGCCAAGGACAACCGTCGGTTTATAAACGCAGTGTTTTGGATTTTGCGAACCGGAGCGCCATG
>JAGCFW010000010.1 GCA_017649895.1 Alphaproteobacteria bacterium
CTGTAACAATGCATAGGACCGGCACACCGCGCGCATCCACGGCCTGATGTATTTTGGTGTTGAGCCCCCTTTTGTGCGGGCAATTCCTTGGTTTCCGCCTCGCGCTCCGCAGGCGTGCGCATGCGCTTTGACATAGCTGGCGTCGATCATTATCCATTCCAGTTCGCGTTCGCCTATAAGTTGTTCCATTAGTTTTTCCCAGATGCCTTGGTCTCGCCATCGACAAAACCTGCGATGCGTGTTCTTCCAGCCTCCGTACGATGCCGGCAAATCCCTCCACGGCGCTCCGGTTCGCAAAATCCAAAACACTGCGTTTATAAACCTACGGTTGTCCTTGGCTTGTCCTCCCCAGCTGCCTTTTCTTCCCGGCAACAGTGGCTCCAATTTCTTCCAAAATTCATCAGATATGTCGTGCCTGCGTATGCTTTCGTCTTCCATTTTTTTCCTATCACAATTTTTCTTGGTGTACCATATATCTCGTGACGACTATATTTAAGAAGAAAGTGAAATTCTCGCATCTGCATCTCAGATACCCTTATGTAACCATGTTTATATGCTTCTCCGCTTTCGCATTTCAAATTATTATTCATGAACAAATCATCAGTCAGAGAGAAAAAACTTCCCTTGCCCGTAAAAATTTTAATATTTCTATTGTTTTGTTAAGAAAAGTTGTTATTATAACCAGTGTTGAGCGGGTATAGCTCAGTGGTAGAGTACAACCTTGCCAAGGTTGGTGTCGTGGGTTCAAATCCCATTGCCCGCTCCAGACTCTGGATGAGTTGTTTGTGTAATTTTTCAGCCGTTTTTTCTTTATTTTTGTGTTTTTATCTTTATCAAATTTTATTAGTATAGAATGTATCTTATTGGTGGAGTAATGAAATGCAAACAGAAAATGTTTTAATAGCAAGAATTTGTCATGATCTGATAACTCCGTGCAATGCCATTAATTTGGGACTTGAGGCCTATGAAATGTCGGAAGACAAAGGCTTGTTGTCCTGTATCAGGGACAGTGCATCTAAGGCGAACATGATTTTAAAATTTATGCGTGAACTTTTTCTTAACAAGGAAGAAGGGTACATGTATCCAGCAAGTTTTATCCAAAAATTAATTACGGAATTTTTGCGGATTTATAACATCGACTGTAATTTCGTCACCAATAATAAAGATCTTCCTTGTTCTTTGGGGCAAATAATTCTTTACGACTGTGCTGTTATGAAAGAAATCATGCCGATGGGAGGAAAGGTTATGTTTAATGTAAGCAATGATTACATAAACATAGTTTATTCTGGGGACAGCGTTATTCAGTTGGATACTTTTTCTCCTCAAGAATTGACTTACAAAAATGTACTGAGATTCAAATTGCTGGAACAATTGCATAATTCAGGTTTTTCCGTCAATTCCTCGGTTGAAGGATGCGAAGGGAAGATTATGGAAATTCGCAAAGCATAACTAAAAGATAGCATAAGTACCCAATATTTTAAGAAGATCCGCTTAAATCTCTCGCTACTTTGCGTAATTTTCTGATTGATGGGACATCTATGTTCCGCTGTTTAAAACGAAATCAACCAAAAACAGGAAGAAGCCATGAAAAACTTCTTCCGTTATAGTTTTTTAAAAGGATATCCTAATTACTTTTTACCGTATACTTTTATTAAATGCCAGCCGAATCTAGTCTTAATTGGCTTAGAAATTTCTCCGACGTTTAGCAAAAAAGCAGCGTCTTCAAACTCCTTCACCATCATACCTTTTTCGAAAAAACCTAAATCACCGCCGTTGGCTCCCGATGGACACTTAGAATAAGTTTTTGCAGCGTACTCAAAAGATATTTCGTTATTTTGAATTTTAGCAAGTAATTTTTCGGCTTCATCTTTTCCTTTGTCTTTACTTTCGTCTTTGTCCTGGATCTTAATCAAAATATGCTTTGCTGCGACTTGTGTTGCTTCCTGCATCTTATCCTCCTTTTTTGAATTTGCCTCTTGTTGAGATTTCTCTGATTCACCAACGCCTACCACCGTATTTGCCGAACCGCAAGAGTAGTAATACACAAAGATTTAACAAATAAGTTTATAACCCATCCCTCCTAAGTTCAAACTAGAATACAAAATCGTGAATTGCAACAAATTTTTGTGTTGACCGAGTTTTATTTTTCAATTTTATTGATTTATTAATCTTTCTTATCTAGAGTAATTACAGAGAGGCGTGGAGATTTGTTTGCAATGTATATCTCGGTGGCCAAACTGTAGAAAGGGAGCTGTCTCTGTTCAGATCGTGGTCTGATTATATGGCGCCCACCTGGGGACTTGCCACACGCGGATTCCTAGGCGACGGTCTCTAGGCTTCTCTTTTCTCAGAAAACCAATTGGATAACTGGTTTTGTGTAATCCTTCATGTAAAGTATCGAGTTACCTCAGCATTTTTTCCGGAGCTTCAATTCCGAGTAAATCTAAGCATCGAGTCAGGATTTCTTTTGTGATTTTGCAGAGTTTTAAACGAGAAACACGGACAGCACGGTCGTTTTCTCCATTAATCGATAGTTCCGCGTACAGGATGCTGAATTTTTGCGCCAGCACATAGACATATTCGCTAACGATTGACGGCTCTCTGGCTATATAAGCCTGCTCCAAAAATTCGGAAAACCTGTTTAGTTGAAGGAGAATTTCTCTTTCGATTTTGTGTGAAATCTTCAGTTCGGCATTTTCAAAATCCTTGTCGGCGCTTTTGCTCAATATCGAATTTATCCTGGCGATGGCGTACTGAACGTAAGCACCGGTTTTGCCTTCGGATTTTGTGAAATTTTCCGTGTCGAAAATATAATTTGAGGTGCGCAAATTTTTTAGATCCTGAAACTTAAGAGCCCCAATCGCGATCTTTCGCGCTTGATCTTCGGATTCTTCGTTGATTTCAGACAGTCCTTCTCGTGCTTTGTTTTCGGAGAACTCGATTAGGTCCTTCAAATTCATCACATTTCCTTCGCGAGTTTTGAATGGCTTGCCGTCTTTTCCATTGACCGTGCCGAAAGCGATATGCTCGAGAGAAGTACTATCCTTCACATATTCCGCGCGCCTCGCGACAGAAAACACCTGCTGGAAATGTTCTTTCTGGCGCGCATCGACTACATACAAGATTGCATCCGGGTTGTAATTTTTCATGCGTTGAACGATGGTCGCAATATCCGTTATGGCATAGGTGTAGGCGCCGTCGGATTTTCGCAGAATCAGAGGGGCTTTCTCTTGCTTCGAGTCCTGAGAGTCCATAGGCACTATTACTGCACCGTTGGAATGCATGGCGATTTTTCTTTCGAGCAGATCGTTAACGATTTTCGGAAGTAACTCGTTTGTATCGCTTTCTCCGAGCCATAGATCGAAAGAAACACCGAGTTTATCGTAATTTTCTTTGACGGCATCGACCGACTTGTCTCGTAATATTTTCCATAATTTTTTGTACAACTTATTTCCGTTTTGGAGTTCAAAAGTCGCAACTCGCGCTGTTTCCTTAAACTCATCGTCAGATTTGAAATTCGCATTTGCTCTCTTATAAAGCGCTGAGATTTCCGAAATAGTCATGTCGAAATTCTCGAAATTATTTTCGAACGAGTCGGGATTTTCTGATTTTAGTTGTGTGATCAGCATACCAATCGGCGTTCCCCAGTCTCCAAAGTGAACATCTCCTATCACCTCATTTCCGCTGAACCTCAAGATGCGTTTCAGACTTTCTCCGATAATCGCTGAACGTAGATGCCCGACATGCATTTCTTTTGCGATATTCGGTCCGCCGTAATCCAGTACGATCTTTTTCTTGAATTGCTTTGAGTCAGTGTTGATTTCGAGCAGTTTGGCATCGGAAAAAGTGACGTTAATGAATCCTGGTCCGTCTACTGTAATTTTCGCAAACGCGGGATCTTTCGAGAGAAATCCTTTAATTTCGTCGGCTATTTTTAACGGAGATTTTTTCGCAAGTTTCGCAAGAGGCATCGCGACGTTGGATTGATAATCTGAAAGATCAGGGCGATTAGAAATCGAAACCAATGTGTTGGAATGGTCGTAGTTCAGCTGCTTCAAGGCGTTTGCGATCGCCAAATTTAAATAATCTTTCAAATGCATTTTATCTCCGTCCTTACAATTTTAGAAAACATAATCATAATGTCGTATATTAACACAGTCTTAGAAACACATTCGCGGTATTATACATCAATGCTTCAAAAAATACAGCCACAATGTTTTGTCTCAATTGGTTGCTTTTTCTTTACGCTAGTTCTAGACTTTTAATGATGGGATTGAGAGTAGTTACAAAAATTTATGGATAAAAAATTGTTTTAAAGGAAAGGTACTATGGAAGAGAAAGAAGTGATTCTGAAAGCGATGAGGAAAGAGGGAATACCACTGAGCGCAGGAAAAGTCGCAGAATTAACGGGACTTGACAGAAAAATAGTCGACAAGGTGTTTTCGGAAATGAAAAAGGATGGAACTATTGTTTCTCCCGTTCGGTGTAAATGGGAACCTGCAAGGTAACAAAGACGATGCATAGAAGAGATTTAATAGAAAGATTGGAAAAATATCGGCCGTTTTGTAATTCGGAAGAGAAGGAACGAAGGAAGATTTTAGATTTCGTGAAATCAAACGAAAACTGCTTTGAAAGGTCAAACATGTCAGGGCATATAACGGGTTCCTGTTGGTTGGAAGATTATGATGGCGAGAAATTTCTTATGACTGAGCACAAAAAGTTGAAGAAGTGGCTGCCGTTGGGAGGACATGCCGACGGCGATAACGACATAATTAGAGTAGCGATGAAAGAAGCTCACGAGGAATCGGGTTTGGAGAATATCGAGTTGGTGTCTTCGGATATCTTTGATCTATCCGTCCATCTGATTCCCGAGTACAAAGGAGTGCCGACACACTATCATTATGATATCCGATTCCTGCTGAGAGCGTCAAAGCAGGGAGAGCAAATACAGATGTCCGATGAATCGACGGACCTGGCGTGGTTTACTGATATTCCTGAGAGTAGTCTGAAGTCGGATGGAGAAATCTTGATTCGTATGTTGAATAAATGGAGAGATTTTCACCGACCTCAAAAAATCTCTGCCTAATTATTTTTTGAGAAAGTTTGATAAATTTCTTGACAATAAAGTCTACGTGTAGTAATAGCTATACTCGAAAGGGAGTTTATTTATGAAAGTAGTGAATTCGTTGAAAACGATTAAGTCTAGACACAAGAATTGCCGCATGATCAGGCGCAAAGGGCGTGTGTACATAATTAATAAGACAAATCCTCGTTTTAAAGCGAGACAGGGTTAATTTTTTGGTTTTTTCATTTAACAATAATAGGTAAAATTTAATGTCAGAAGAGTTAGTTACTCAGGAGAGAAGCTTCGCAGAGCTTTTTGAGGAGTCCTGCGAGAAGTCTCTGTGGGAAAATAAAGTAGTAAAAGGAAAAATAGTTGCTGTTGACAGTAATTTCGTGACAATTGATGTTGGTTTGAAGTCCGAGGGTAGAGTCGCATTGTCCGAATTCAATTACAACGGAAATGTTGAGTTGAAAGCGGGTGACGAGATCGACGTATTTATCGATCGCTATGAGGATAAAAGCGGAAGCATCGTATTGAGTCGCGAAAAAGCGTTGCGCGAAGCAGCTTGGGACGATCTTGAGAAGTCGTTCAAAGAAGGTGCGAACGTCATGGGAACCATGTTCAACCGCGTAAAGGGTGGATTCATGGTAAATCTGGGCGGAGTTACTGCTTTCCTTCCGGGAAGCCAGGTTGATGTACGTCCGGTGAAAGACATTAGTCCGTTGATGGGAGTTGAGCAGCCGTTTTTGATTTTGAAAATGGATAAGCAGCGCGAAAATATTGTAGTTTCACGTAAAGGAGTTCTCGAAGGAGCGAATGCAGAAGAGAGAGCTAAAGTAATCGAGAAGTTGGAAGAAGGTCAGATTCTCGACGGTATTGTTAAGAATATCACCAGCTACGGGGCTTTCGTTGATATCGGTGGCGTGGATGGCTTGCTGCACAACACGGACATCTCATGGAAGAGAATCAATCACCCTTCAGAGGTGTTGACTCCAGGACAGGAAGTTAAAGTAAAGGTTATTAAATTTAACAAAGAAACTAAGAGAATTTCTCTCGGAATGAAGCAGTTGGTTGCGGATCCGTGGGAAGGAGTTGACGTTGAATTTACAGTCGGTGCGAAAGTTAAAGGAAAGGTCACCAACGTTACGGATTACGGAATTTTCGTTGAGGTTAAGGAAGGTGTCGAGGGATTGGTTTACGTTTCTGAGATCAGCTGGAAGAAAAATGTATCTCCGTCCAAAGTTGCGACTGCCGGTGAAGAGATTGACGTCATCGTTCTTGATGTAGATGTCGCCAAAAGACGCATGGGACTCGGGATTAAACAGTTGCAGGACAATCCATGGACGAAATTGGCAGAGGAATTCCCTGTCGGAAAAGTATTCGACAGCGTTATTTCCAACATTGCTGAATTCGGTTTGTTTGTGAAGGTTGCCGATGACATCGATGGTATGGTTCACATCAACGATATCTCCTGGGAAAGAGTCAAAGATGAGGATTTCGCGAAGTTCAAAAAAGGCGACGCTGTCACTGTGAAAGTTCTTGAAGTTGATGTCGAGAAAGAGAGAATTTCTCTCGGAATGAAGCAGTTGACGGAAAATCCTTACGGTGATTCTGATGTTGATATAAGAAAAGGTGTTGTTGTAACCTGTGTCGTGACTGAAGTTAAAGAAGACGGTCTAGAGGTTACCCTGCCAAACGGTGTACACGGATTCATCAAGAAGGCGGATCTCGCAAAGGATCGTCAGGATCGTAAGACAGATCGTTTCGCGGTGGGCGAGAAGGTCGATGCGAAGATTACTTCCGTGGACAGAACCGGTCGGAAAGTCGGATTGTCCATTAAGGCTCTCGAAATTGAAGAAGAGAAGCAGGTTATGGCTGAGTTCGGATCTTCCGATAGTGGCGCGAGCCTTGGAGATATTCTTGGTTTGGCTATCAACAAGAAGACGGAAGAATAATCTCTCGTTGTGAGTTGGTTTAAATTTCAGCCTCGCTTCGGCGAGGCTTTTTTGTTCTGGTCTGGAATACCCAGGATTTTCCTCGAAATTAATTTGTTTTTAATGATTTTCTGGTATCGTCGTACTGATTGAGGAGTATGAATGTGAGAAAAAGCTACGCAATTGTTGCGATTTTTTCAATTACTTTATATGTGATAGCGGGGGAAATAACAATATCTCCAGATGTTCAGGTTACCTTTAATAATCGGTACGAAAATTTTGCTGAAGCTTTTTCCGAGCAATTTAAGGATAAAAATGATATATGGCTTGTCTTGGGGAATCGTGGAACGAAAAACTACTACAGGGAAAGATTTTCCGAAAATTGGATTTTTTGGGATTACTGTTCATCCTCCAGTGGCGTAGGCATATCCGGAAATTTCCTGGATCTGAAAAATTGGAAGCAAGTTTCGGGTTTACTTCCCAGAGCGGTAAATTATATAGCAGTTGATTTCAATGATTTGGTAAATGATCTTAAAAGAAACAAAATCATTAACGCTGCAAAAAATATCCTTAATTCGGGAGGGATATTCTGTATAGAGGATGTCTATGACAATCGCAAAAAACAGTTTCAGCATTTTACGGATAAAGATTTTCAGCAATTATCTAAAGATTTTGATATAAAATACGCCTATTGGGATGGATATATTTCTGCGCTTCCGTATACCAGCGATCAAAGTGTAAACGAAAAATCTGATATGTTCAAAGGACTCGAAATGATGATTTTGCGTTTGGCGGCCGCCAATTTCAAAGAGAAAAAAAGAATGTTTCCTAATATATCATTAAGTCTTTCCATTAGATCTTTTTTAATCGGTAAAGATACAATAAATAAATTGATAAGAGATATTGTCGACTCAGCTTGGCTAAGGCAAGTAATACAAAACTATGAGAATGATTCGGATAGAGAAAAACAAACAGAGGAAATGGTTGAAAAAGAGAAAAAAGAAATAGAATCTCTTAAGAAAGATATAGAAAATTTTACTAGATTGGCGAAGTTATCAGGAGGTGTAGAAAAGGGATTAGGGATTATTTCCGAGACTGTTGGCGCAATCGATAATGGAATGAACTATTTAATGGGGACTCAACAAAAAGAAGAGCCTTCTGTTACTAATAAAGAGTCAGAGAATACTAAAAAAGATAGCAATGAATCCGAAGATCTACAAAAACAATTGGAAGAAAAAAATAACCAGTTGGCCGCTAGTGAGAGGAGACTTACTGTGTTGCAAAGCCAACTCGAAATGATAAAAAATTACGTCAAAGATAGTACCGAAAAAATTATGAAGTATAACAATGAAATTTTTTCCAGATTCGGAAAAGACAAATATCTTAAGTCATATGTATCTTACAAAAAAGAGAAATTGGAAGATATTATTTCCGACAGCAAAGATTCCGACGATGAATTTTGGAAAAAATACGATGGCATTTGGAATTCGACTTCGAATATCGAAATTTTGGCGACAGAATTAGAAAAGATTTGGTCTCCGAATATCCTTATTGAAAACTCGATTTCTCTCGAAAGAATAAAATCTGATGCGGAGCAAAAAGTATCAGATACAAGCAAAATAGTAATAATGTTTATTAAAAAATAGTTGTGATTTGTCTTAGAAAGTCTTTCCTTTTTTTCGATATTCTTTAGATTTTAAACGTGGCTCCAAACCGAACAATCCAGAGCTATTGAAATTAAAAAATCTCCGACCAAGTCGGAGATTTTCCTAGTTTCTGTTTGGAGAACGATCTTTGATGAAATAGGATAGGATGATTCCAAATCCCAAAAACGCCAAGACCCAGAATAAACCCCATCTGAAATCGCTGATCGTGTAGACTGGAAGTCCGTTTTCAGTGATCCCGTTCCAGAAATATTTTATGGTACCCCCAACAGCCGGCATCAGTATGATTCCGCTGACCATGCTCATCATGTTTATGAATCCGGTTATGGTTGCCCCGATGGATTTTGGGAAAAGCGCCAACCCCAAAGGATAGGCAAGCATCGATCCGCAGAAAACCCCGGTAGCGAAGAAAAGGACGAACAATGCGCAAGTGTTCACGTAGTTACTGAGATATACGATTACAAACAACGACAAAAATGCGCCGATTACCCCGATAATCATCGGTTTTTTAAAGCTTCCGCAAACGGTTGCAGCGTAAGCAAAAACCGGAGAACCGATCACGACCCCGAGATAAAGCATATTATTCGCCAGCGCAGACATTTCAGGCGAAAGACCGTAAGCGACTTTGATGAACATTACACCCCACATATCTCCCAGAGCACTCAGCGGAGCGTAGACTGCCATTGTCATCAATCCCAGAACCCAAGCCTGTTTCGAGCAAAGAACAAGTTTCACAGATTCCATCAGACTCAGTTCAGTATCGGCATCATCAGATTTTGAAACATGCTCATTTTTAGCTTCTGATTTTTTATCTTTAACTATAAACCAAATCAGTGCTGCCAAACCGATCCCGACGAGGCAGTAAACTCTTACAACATTAATCCAATTATGAGATCTGACTATGTAGGCAACTCCAGGTCCTCCGAGTACAGGTCCCAAGCATCCCACAGACATGGTTATGGAAGTCATAATCGCAACCCTGCCTGCATGGAACCATTGGGTAATCGCTTTGACCGCCAATACGAAAGCGAAGGCAGAACCGAATCCAATTAACATTTCACCAAATCCTGCTACATAGTTATTGGACGTCAATATCAAAATAAATAATCCGAGAGAGCAGATCAAAGTCGCCAGCGTCGCCACTAATTTCGTGCTGTATTTGTCGACGATAATACCGGCTGGTATCTGCATTAACGTATAAATCCAATAATAACAGCTACCCAAAAAGCCGAGACCGGTTGCATCGATGCCGAAATATTGCATGAATTCATCTGACAATACAGTGATAAACGAGGAGCGCGCGATAAATTGGTAAAAATAAAACGCCGCAAGCGTCGACCATATCACAAAGGCCAAGCAATTGCTTTTTTTAGTAGTATCATTCATTGAAATTACCTCTTATTCTTTCGGAGGAATTTTAACTTATTTAAGTGAAAAATCAAGATTTTTTGAAAAAGCTTTACTTTTGGTTAATAAGTTGTATGCGAAATTAAATAACGGAAATTTTTGGTTTACGGATCGTATTCCAATTGAAACGACGGGAGAATGTTATGAAGTTTTTAGTGATTTTTGTTATATTTCTAAGTTTTTCTGATGTTTGTGCTGAAGGTCTTCTTTCAGGTGTTTTTGGAGGAATTGGTGATTTTTTTTCTGGAAAAAATGAAGGCGAAGATTTTCCCCTAGAAAAAGTATGGATCACAACCAAGAGCAATACCAACAACGGTGGCGCTATGAAAGTGCATTTAGTTTTAGTATACGATAAATCCGTATTTGATGAATTGGGGAAAATATCTGCACGTCGTTATTTTAATCTGATTGATCAGTTACACAAAGATCATCCGGATAAACTTAAGGTAATTAAGTGGGATTTAATCGCTTCAGATAACCTAGGGTTAGACAGTTTTAAAGTTGAAACTTATGTAGACGCTATGAGAGTATATGGTGGATATATGTTCGCGGATTACAGTAATAATAGGTTCGCGCATCGAGCAAAAGTTCCCAGATATAAAGAGGTTAGAGTTGTTTTTGGTGAGGAAGATTTAGCTATCTATCCGGAAGATTTAAACTTGGATAAAGGAAGAGTTATTGATGCTACAAACTTAAAAGAAGTTGATTCTGAACAAAATGAAAACGATCTATCAGTTTATCCGGAACATCTAGATAAAGGAGGAATTATTGATACTACAAAAGGCGCAATGGGTCAATTGCCGAGGCAAGATTCAGGGTACTTTGAGCAATAACAAAAAACTCGAAGAGGAATGAGCAGATAAAAGGTGTTAATTCAAATAAGGTTAACGACTAGATCCAATTTTCAGCTTGAGAATTTTTGATTTTTTTTGTATCCTCAAGCTCGCATGCGGTCGTAGCTCAGGTGGATAGAGCACAGGATTCCTAATCCTGGTGTCGTGAGTTCGAATCTCGCCGACCGCACCATTTGCTTTTTGTTGACTAATATCAGATAATGCTGTTTTGTTGCAAATGGGGGAACAGAATGGTTATGGTCAGTAGAAATAGTAGGTATTATCTTGACGCTTTCAAAAAGCTGGATGAGGATCGTGATAGCTGGAATTGGGCGGCGTTTTTCTTTCAAGGTATGTGGATGTTCTATCGCAAAATGTATCTTTACGGACTTTTGTCTTTGGCTCTTGATTTTGCGATATTTTTCATAATTATATCATTTCCGACAATTAATACGGCATTCGGTTTGAGTTTCGTTTGCAACATTGCCTACAAATGTCTCTACGGATATTTCGGAAACAGAATTTATTACAGCGTTGTCAAAGAAAGAATTGCTGACGGATACCATCTGATGGATCAGTACAAATCGACCTCCAAGTCTTTGGCGATTTTATTTATATTTCTACCATCGGTTTACTTTTATTATCTTGCGGATGTTTTGGCTAATGATAAATATTTCAGCTCCGTATCTCGTGGAGATAATTTTGTGAACGAAGAGAATATTCTGAAATACCTCATGCAGGATAGGCAAAATCATATTCAAGGGAAGATTGCGATTGCAGTCAGTGTCGTTTTGTATTTTATGTCTTCTTCGGTGATAGTTAGCTTTTTTGGAAGCAAATATCGAAGCTACATTCATAACCAGTTTCCGATAACTGTAAACGATCATATTTCAATATTGGATTAAATATGTTGAGTTTTGCAGTTACTGGTTTTGATGTAAATTTTAGAAAGTCCCATGTTTTTGTGCTTGCTTATTAATTAACAATGATAGTAACGATGGCGGAAGAGGAGGGATTCGAACCCCCGGTACGCTTACACGCACAACAGTTTTCGAGACTGCCACGATCGACCACTCTGTCACTCTTCCAAAGCGTCGCCATGATAGCACCTATCGGGCTTTTATCCAATTGGTTTCTGAAAAATTTCCGTTTAAAATTGATCGCACGCATTCGGTGTATTCGTTATTATCCTTGTGTGAGATCAATCCCGGGAGGACTTTTAACGGTTCTTTGCTTGCTTTTTTGCATTTTACAATGATTCTTTTCGCTGATTCTTTCTTGTGAGAATATACAGATAATACTTCGATTTTTCCGACGAGATCTCCGAGTGATTCCAGTATATGTCCCAGTCTTTCCGGTAAATGAATGATGTAAAAGTTTCCGTTAGGTTTCAATCTTTTCAAGCAAAAGGAGATCCATGATTTTAAACATATTGTTTCGAAATTTGCCGCAAATTTTTTTTCGGAACTTCTGAAATTTTCGGGGTTATAAAATGGCGGATTCGTTACAACAGAGTCGAAATTTTCGTTTTTCAGAAGATTTGTACCAATTGGACAGTTTATTATGTTCAGCGGCAGATTATTGAGTGCGGAATTTCTTTTGCAGAGTTCAGTCATGATTGGATCGATGTCAATGCCGGTTATTGTTTGAGAACTGTCCATGTATTTTAGTATCAGGGATATCGTGCCCACGCCACAGCCTACGTCCAATATTGTTTGCTTTTTTTTTAACTCAACTACGCTTGCCAGCAGGATCGGGTCGATTGCGATTCGATATCCATGCTTGGGTTGGCATAACCTTATTTTTCCGTTTAGAATCAAATCTTCAGTAAATTCTGTGATTTCCATAAAAATCCAGTAAACAAAAACCTTCTAAAATATTATAAATTTTTTTATGTCGAGTAAAATGAAAAACGAGTAAGTATATTTAATATTAACTCGTGTTATCTTTCTTGATAAAATGCTATAAAAGAGTGTTTGTGGTATTGTTGGGAACAATGATGAATATGCTTGCAACTTTGGGGAAATATTCCCTGGCGACTGTTAAAGAGATCGGGAAGATTTCGATGTTTTCGGCGAAGGGGTTCCGATGCTGTTTAACTCCTCCGTTTTACTTTAAAGAAATGAGGCGACATATGGTGGTCGTCGGATTTTATTCGTTGCCAATCGTTGCATTGACGGCTTTGTTTGCGGGGATGATTATTGCTCTGCAGACCTATGTCGGATTTACTCGATTTAATGCGGAAGGAGCTGTAGCTACGGTCGTGGTTATTTGTATTACCAGAGAATTGGGACCGGTATTTGCGGGATTAATGGTTACTGGGCGAGTGAGTTCAGCGATTGCTGCAGAAGTAGGTTCAATGAAGGTTTCAGATCAGATAGATGCTCTGACTACACTGGGAGTTAATCCTTTTAGATTTTTGGTCGCTCCGCGAATGATTGCGGGAATGTTAATGGTTCCGTTTTTGGTGTTGATTGCAGATATTATCGGAGTTATGGGGGGATTTTTAATTTCGACTTCGGTGTTGGATTTTTCTGCGGGGTCTTACATAAATCAGACGGTGCAAAATTTGGAAGCAATTGATGTAATCTCCGGATTGGTTAAGGCATCGTTTTTCGGATTTTGTATGTCGGCATTCGGATGTTACCATGGGTTTTATAGTGACGTTGGAGCGAGAGGAGTCGGAAACGCAACGACCAGTGCGGTTGTTGCATCCTGCATAGGTGTTTTGGCTTTGGATTATTTGTTAACAGCAGTGTTTTTCGGAAAATGAGTAATATTGTATTCAGTAATGTCAGAAAAGTATTTGACTCGGGGTTATGTGTTCTAAATGGCGTTAATTTAAAGATAGAGAAGGGCGAATCTCATATTATTTTGGGACAATCCGGGGGGGGGAAGTCTGTTCTGATAAGGTGTTTGTTGGGAATTTTGGAATTAACAGAGGGAGATATTGTTGTAGACGGAATAAGCGTAAAAGATCCCGATAGATGGAAGGAATATATGAAGAAATTCAGTATTCTATTTCAGGGAAACGCGTTGTTTGATTCCATGACAATTTTGCAGAATGTGAAATTTGCGGCGTCTCAGATAAATAAGAGTAAAGAGGCCGTTGATGAGATTGCAAGGGAGAAGTTACACGCTGTCGGGTTGGAAGACCGCGTTTTTGATTTGTATCCTGCAGAAATTTCTGGAGGTATGCAAAAAAGAGCAGCTTTGGCGAGGGCGATTTCGCTTGAGCCGGAGGTTTTGGTTTTCGATGAACCGACTTCCGGATTGGATCCGATTACAGGAGGAGTTATCTGCAATCTTCTTAAGGACACGGTGCAATCTCTCGGCGTTACCGCGATTACTATTACTCATGATTTAAGAGTTGCAGAGTTCCTCGCAGACAGAGTGTCTCTGCTTAACAAAGGCGTCATGGTCTGGACAGGACATGCCGACGATATGAGAGGATGCGGAAACGAATTTGTCGAGAATTTCTACAAAGCATCTAACGTAATTTTAAGAAAATAATGAGACGAATTTAGGGTTTATTTTCATATAGGTTTTGTGTATGTTGATGGTGGTTTTTAGGGAGGACAGATGTTTCAGATAAGAATTCACGGCAGAGGAGGACAAGGAGTTGTTACTGCTGCCGAGATGTTGTCCATCGCGGCTTTTTTAGAAGGTAAAGACGCTCAGGCTTTTCCGAGTTTCGGATCGGAGAGAATGGGAGCTCCAGTGGTAGCCTTTTGCAGAATTTCTGAAAAAGAAATTCGTTCACGTGAACCGATTTTGAATCCTGATGCGGTGATCATACAGGACAAAACGGTCATCGAATCAGCCCGAGCTTTTGACGGAATTGTTGATAATGGATTCGTGTTGATTAATTCTTCTGCAGACATCAAAACAGATTTGGATAACGCCAGAGTGAAATGCATCGGCGCGACGGAAATAGCTTTGGAACAAGTAGGTCGTCCTATACCTAACGCGGTTTTGCTCGGAAGTTTTGCCGCGTTAACCGGGGTTATCAAGATAGATTCCGTTATAAAAGCGATTAATACGAAGTTTTCCGGAAAAATAGCAGAGAAAAATGTGAAAGCGGCGCAAGTTGCTTATGAGAGAACGTTGGGAGAGATATAATGCTGCATCAGTTGGAAGGATCCCAGGCGGTAGCCAGGGCAATTGCTCTTTGTCGTCCTGAAGTTGTTTGTGCTTATCCTATTACGCCGCAAACTCATATCGTTGAGGGAGTAGGGGAGCTTGTTCGGAGCGGGCAGCTTGAGAATTGCCAATATCTTAATGTCGAATCCGAGATGGCTGCGATCAGTGTAGCTATAGGATCCGAGGCCGCAGGGGTGCGAAGCTATACTGCGACTTCGAGTCAGGGATTGCTTTACATGATGGAGGCCGTCTACAACGCTTCGGGTTTGGAATTGCCGATCGTTATGACCTTAGGAAATAGGGCCATAGGTGCTCCGTTGAATATATGGAATGATCATACGGATGCAATGTCTGCGAGAGACGCAGGATGGCTAATGATGTTTGCTGAAAATAATCAGGAAGCGGCGGATCTGCACATTCAGGCATTTAAAATAGCGGAGATTTTGAAGTGTCCTATAATGGTTTGCATGGACGGATTTATTCTTACTCATGCTTACGAGAAAGTCGATTTGCCGGAGCAGAGCGAGGTTGATGAGTTTTTACCTCCTTATGAGCCGGCGTTTGCTTTGAATCCAAAGAATCCATGTGCTATCGGAGCGATGGTTCCTACGACTGAGTTTATGGAGGTCAGATATTTGGCACATCTTCGCCAGTTGGAAGCCAAAATGGTTATTGAAAAAGTCGGCAGAGAATTCAGTGCGAAGTTTAAGCGTAGTTCTGGAGGACTGATCAGAACTTATCGCACAGAGGGGGCCGAGACAATCATAGTTGCCATGGGTTCAGTGTTGGGATCGATAAAAGACACGGTAGACGATTTGAATCATGCAAGTGGTTGCGATAAGTATGGTGTTATGTCTGTAGTTTCGTACAGACCGTTTCCTGACGAGCAAATTCGCGAAGCTTTGAAGAATGCTAAGAGGGTTATTGTCGTGGAAAAGGCTTTCGCTTTGGGGCGCGGAGGAATTCTTTCTCGCGAAGTTGAACTAGCTCTCAAGGGTTTGGATATCGAAATTATTACGGTTATTGCAGGATTGGGCGGACGAGTTATTACCAAGACGATGCTGTCCGAGGTTTTCCAGAGGCCGAAAGATAAATTGATATTCCTTGGATTGAGAGAAGATGTCATTCGACAGGAATATAAAACAGTTTTAGATGAGAGGAGGGCGTAACATGTCCAGCTTAACTATGGGAAACAGATTCGGACAAAACACCTCGGTGCAGTCCTCTTCTAACAGACCGAATACGTTAACGAGTGGTCACAGAGCGTGCCAGGGATGTGGTGAAGGTTTGGCTGCTCGATGCGCGATTGATGCCGCGTTCACCGCAGCAAAAGGAAAAATTGCAGTAGTGAATGCCACCGGGTGTTTGGAAGTCGTATCTTGTTCGTTTCCGGACAACTCTTGGAATGTTCCTTGGATTCACTCTTTGTTCGGAAATACCGCGGCTGTCGCCAGCGGAGTTGCTGCAGCCTTCAAAAATAAAGGCCAAACCGATGTCAGAGTTATAGCCCAGGGGGGAGACGGAGGTACCACGGATATCGGTATGGGATGTCTGTCCGGTATGTTCGATCGAAATGATGATGTTTTGTATATTTGTTACGATAACCAGGCTTACATGAACACGGGGGTTCAGAGATCCAGTGCAACTCCAGCTTTGGCAAGAACTGCGACGACAATGCCGAACAGCCAGTACAACGGAAGCGATCCTGAAACGGGGAAAAATGTTCCAGATATCGCTATGGCTCATGGGATACCTTATGTTGCGGTTGCGAGCGTCGGAAATATTCACGATTTGGAGCGCAAGGTAGCGAAGGCGATCAATATTCGTGGAGCAAAATATATCCAGATTCATTGTCCGTGTCCGTTGGGATGGGGATTCCCGACTGCGGAAACTATCCGTATCGCGAGGTTGGCATTGAAAAGTGGGATGTATCCTCTGTTTGAAGCCGAAAACGGTGTCTTGGTTGGATCTACTCCGATAGAAGATCAAGTTCCGGTGGAAGAATATCTGCGTGTTCAAAAGAGATTTGCTCATTTGTTCGGGAAGAACGCAGTACCTGAAGATATCGGAATTTTACAAAAAATAGCAAACAGAAATATTGAAAAATACAGATTAGGAGGGATGTAATGAG
This sequence comes from Alphaproteobacteria bacterium, assembly GCA_017649895.1. GTDB lineage: Bacteria > Pseudomonadota > Alphaproteobacteria > UBA3830 > UBA3830 > UBA3830. The sequence goes on from JAGCFW010000010.1 coordinate 17,178, forward strand.
TAAGCCTTTTGCAACAGTTGTGGACCCAAGAACGAGTTTGACCAACAAAACAGGTTCCTGGCGTACGGTTCGTCCGGAGTATGTTCACAGGCTGCCTCCTTGTAACGTAACATGTCCGGCTGGAGAGAATATTCAGCAGTGGCTTTCTCTGGCTCAGGAAGGAAAATTCTTTGAAGCATGGCAGGAAATGGTGAAGAATAATCCGTTTCCGGCGACGATGGGAAGAGTTTGCTATCATACCTGCGAAAAGGTTTGCAACCGTGGACAGTATGATGGTTCTGTAAACATAAATTTAATCGAAAGATCCATAGGGGATATGGCGATTGCAAAAGGTTGGAGCTTTGAAAAATTCGACGCTCACAGCGATAAAAAAGTTTTAATTGTCGGATCGGGGCCGAGCGGGCTGACTGCGGCATATTTTTTGAGGAAATTCGGATACAACGTCGACCTTTTCGAATCTCACAAATATCTGGGCGGAATGATGCGTTACGGTGTTCCGAAATACCGTTTGCCTCGTCACGTTTTGGACGCCGAGATAAAGAGGATTCAAGATTGCGGTGTAAATATTGTTTGCAATAAAAAAGTGGAAAATCTCAAGGATGAGCTCGCAAATTATGACGCAGTATATTTGGCGATAGGTGCGAGCATTGCTTCTTCAGTAAGCATTGATGTTGAGTCCAAGGCAATTGTTATGAATGCGATAGATCTATTCCAGAAGATGGAAGATAGTCCGAATAATCTTCCGAATTTGGGTAAGTCGGTAGTTGTTTACGGGGGGGGAAATACGGCAATAGACGCAGCACGTACGGCACTACGTTTGGGTGCGGAAGATGTGAAAATTGTTTACCGCCGTACAATCAATAATATGCCGGCGCATGAAACTGAAATTCAAGATGCTCTTTCGGAGGGAATAGAAATTCTATGTCTGCGGACGATTTCTTCGATAAACGGGAGAAAAGTCATTCTGGATAAAATGGATTACGACGAAGAGAATGGCATTTTGTCTCGGTCTGGGAAAAATGAGATGATAGTTGCCGACAGCGTGATTTTCGCGATTGGACAGGCGGTTGAATATTCTTTTCTTAAGGGAATTGAAGGTGTTTCTGTGTCTGAAAAAGGGCTTATCGATGTAGATAATTGCATGATGACCGGATTAAAAGGAGTTTTTGCCGGAGGTGATGCAATTTTAGGGAAGAGAACAGTAACTCATGCTATCGGATATGGAAAGAAAGCGGCAAAATGCATAGATGCTTTCTTGCAGGGGCGCGAATATGTTCCGAATTCCAAAAACGAGGTTGCGAATTTTAAAAAACTCAATACGGAGTATTACAAAAAGGATGAGAGAAAAGAGGTGTCTCGTCTCGGAAATTTGGATTTTGAAGAGAAGGACGTATCCTACTCAAATAATGAAATAATTCAAGAAGCTATGAGATGTTTTTCATGCGGAAATTGCTTTCATTGCGATAATTGTTACAGCTACTGTCCGGACAATGCAATCATAAAGCACGAAGACGGGACTTTGGAAATCGATTATGATTATTGTAAAGGTTGTGGAATTTGCGCTTCAGAATGTCCATGCGGCGCGATTAAAATGACAGTTTAATCAGCAATTTTGGCTACGTAAAACATGTCTCTGAAAATTAAGTTTTTGGAGAGGTGTTTTGTGTCCGCTGCGAAGTTTTGATTTTAGAAAACGATAAGGGGAAATTTGTGAAAAAATTTTTGATCGTTGCTTTGTTGTCGTCAGATTTATGGGCGATGAATCCGAGTAAAGTTTTTGAGTTAGCTTATTGCGAAAATCCTACAGAGCAGCAAGTACAAATGCTTCATAACGCTTGGGATGAATGCTTAGAGGAGCAAAGAAAATGGTGTAAAATTGCAAACGAGGAATATAAAAAGAATCCGTATTCAGAGGAATATAAAAAAGCCTGCGAAAAGTCAGAAAAATTAAACATTGAGTTGCAAACTTATCTACACAACGAATTGTCGGTTGTTTCTCGGGATATTTTTTCAGAAACAGGATCTGCTATCGATAATATAAGGCGACATTTTTCTACAGATGAGAATCATGTTTATAATGTACGTATAATTGATGCTTGCTCCTATATAAATGGATTGTATCTTAGTCGATCTGATAAAAACTCTTTTCTCAAGGCGCTGACGTCAGACGAAGAATTGTTGCGACAAGTCGATGTATTTTGTAGAAATCACAGATTTGTTGATATGTCTTCGCAGCTGTTAAATAATCTTGAATCCGGAATTTCGGAAATGCCTAATGATCTTAGGAATAATCCTATATTAAAGTCTTCGATCAGATCTCACTTACTTGAAGATTCGAAGAAAAGTCGGGTTTATAGAGAAGCGATGGTTGCATATCTCGCAAGAGAACGGGCGTTCGACTTTATATCGGATCATTATGTTGCCCCGAATAGATTTAAAGATGGATTGATTGTGAAATATTCAGAAGGAATGATACATCTTTCGACTAAAGTGTTGTGCTATCAATATACTTTGGGATATGTAAATTCTTTATTTGAAAGTATTAACTCAATTCCAGGGCTGAGTGCTCCTTGGCAATTTATTTTGGATCCGAAATTGATATTTTTTCACGAAGTAGGTCACATAAATGATTTTTCCTCTGTTGCGAATTCCTGGATAGATATGAATCGTACTACAAAAATTCTTCCTACATTAGTAAATATCAAGGCAGATTTAGGTATATTTGATCAAATTCGACCATTATTATCGGAAGGTTTAAGCAAAGATGAATATGCCTTGCAGTACGTAAAAAGTAAGCTCAAAACGAACGAAACCAATTTGGACAAAATTCTGGATTTATTGAGGGCCAATTTATCAGATCCATTTTTTATATCGGAGTTTTCCTTTGAGAATTCTAGCGAAGTTTTGCAAATATTGGGGGTATTTTTTTCCAGCTTTAATAGTAATAAGAACACCTTTATAAATACATTATATATCAATAAAATGAGTGATTTTGCTTTGTTTTGCGAACAAGGGTTACCCATAAGGTGCGACCATTTTGGATATATCGAGACTATCGATACAAGAGATGAACTCAATGATGATAAAATTGAGAAGCGAAAGTTTATCAAAATCAAGTTAAGGGAAATGTTAAAATATGATTTGCCCCTCGAGTCTTACGGCTCGTTGATGGAATTTTACGGCACCAGTATGCAGGCGTATGTTTTGAAATTGATGTACCCTTACGGACTGATTTCTCAGCTGCAGACAGAACACCGTTTAAATTCAAATTTAAAAGAATTTAAGCAGATTTACGGATGGGATTTATTTCTTTTAACTTCAATAACGGAATAAATTGGCGGAGAGTTGAAAGTCATTAAGTACGAAAAGTTTATTTCAAAATAATAGATAAAAGAAAGAAACTTTCGCAAAAATTCAGAGGATTGAGTGAATTTACGACAAAACCGATAAAAATTTTAAGATAGTAAATTATTGAAGAGGTTTTGAAAACAGGAATTTGGGTATCGAATAAATCTTAGCAAAACTTGACAAAGTTTGGGAGGTATGGTAGGGTGTAGGAAGATAGAAGGATTTGAAGGAATGGAAAGTAGTTTCGTAAAAACCCGCCTAAAATGGATAGCTCTGCTTGGTCCTATCTTATCGCTGACCTATGCACAGACAACCCCTAACTACGCCAAAAATTCTCTCTCAGGCACATCCATTGGTTTGAATCTGGCATATAATTATTCAGATATAAAGCACCATTTTTATCGTTGTGATCATACAGTTTTTCCCGATCCTTGGACAGGTCTTTGGAGAAAAATAGATGCAGATGAAC
>JAGCFW010000001.1 GCA_017649895.1 Alphaproteobacteria bacterium
TGCTCTTACAGCAATGAAACATAATCCTTCACTGAAGAGCTTCGCCGAAAAATTGCGGGAAAGAGGTAAAAAATTTAAACAAATAATTTGTGCAATCATGAGAAAACTTGTACACATAATCTTTGGTGTTTTAAAATATGATGTACCAAAATTTAAGATTGAGGGTTGATTTTCAACACAGTATTACCCTGGGCATGGTAGCATGAAAAAGTTGATAAATTGTTAAATTAACCTTTTGTTAACCAAATTGAACTTGAACTCAGCGTCCTTGGATTATGCAGTTCCCCGACGGGGTGCTATCTCTATCTAAAACTATTCCGGACTTCTTTGTGCTACTTTGTAAATTCTCCGGTACAGAGATTATGGCTCTGCCTCAACAACTTCTCCTTCTCAGAAATTGCAAATCAAACCCGTGCACCATCCGACAGACAAATTTTCAACAATAAATGTAAGTTAAACAAAAAGAATAAGCAAAAAGGCATCGAAATTACTTTCAATGCCTGCTTTTAATTTAGGGATTTATTTTATTTCGACGTCCATTCGCAGGTAGACCTTTATCTTTCGTTTCGGAATGGACTGTGAATTTTCTTGGTTACCTCGAACTCCGTCTACGGAATTCAGTCCGGCAAATGATTTCATCATATACACTCTGTCGTTCATGCCTTCAATCTGAAAATTCGGATCGTAAACTTTGTTAATTCTGCGAATTTTCACCTTTAAAGCTTTTGCGAGACTTCGTGCCTTTGCATATGCTTTTACCGCAGCTTCTTTTGCAAGTGTATCTTGAACTTCATCATTCGTCGAACATTTGAAATCAATATTGTTGCTGCTCAAAGCGATGCCTTTTTCGTATAATTCCGAAAGATTATCCCGCAACGCCAGAATTTTTTCGATGTCTTTTGACTTGATCACGAGATTATACCCTGCGCAGTAAACAGTTTTATTGGCTTTTTTCGTTTCTCGATAATCTTCATGGATAAAGAATGAAAACTCCATATCCTCCTTTTCAATTCCATTGGATTCGAAAAATTTTTGAACAACATTTCTGTCCACCAGCAGAAGTTTATCTAATTCCGACTGGTTTGCACCTGTTTTATCAAAACGGATGGTCCAGGTTGCACGATCCGCCAAAATAATTTTCTCTGCTTCAGCTCTAACTTCGATGCAACGTGGATTGAGTACTATTCCTTTATGAATCTTGTACAAAAAGCCAACGCACGCAATAATCGATAGCACTGAAAATAACAGGAAAAATGATCCCAAACCGAATTTACTTTCTTTAGTCATTTTTTATCTCCTCGTATTTCCTCGGTTAATTGTCACGCCGTACTTTTTTTCGGATCTTGGCTTAGCCTTTCTTTTTCTCGTCCTTGCTTTTTGCGTCATAACTTTCCCAGCTGACTTATCAAAAGCCTTGTTCGTGAAAGGATCCTTTTCTTTCGGAACTTTAACGGAAACAGAAGCATCTTCCGCAGCAGAATCGACGCTCTCGCTCACAGGGGGCAAAGTTTCCATCACAGGATAATTTTCCGTGGAAATTATCGGAATCATATTGCCGAAAACCTCTGAAATAGCTTCGTTGGTCACGAATTGCAACGGCTTAACCGACATAATCGGATTTGCAATTGAGCCAATTAACTTGTAAGGCGCAGCATAAGCCCCATTCGTTCCTTTGGAACTCATGACCGAGGAAATCAAAAGCGAAACTCCCACTAAATCCAGCTTGTCCTCTAGGCGGTTGTAAGTTCCGGAATAAGAAATTCCCACGGTCGGTCCGACAGCTTTTCCGTTTTCGATTTTTATCAAATTGTCGGCCCAAATGAAGCTTCCCAAGCAGAAATTAAATCCGACGCTGTAGCTGTCCGTGTTGGAAATTCCGTTCATGGAAGAGAATGAAATCAGCCTGGTGAGTTTGTCATTTTTGGCCATGAAGTCGTTCAATTCGAACGCACCTGACATCGAACTGTCTGAGATTATACTGTTCTTCAAAACAATGTTAAGCGTTCCACCGCTGATGCCATCGGTAAGTTTGAAATATTTCAAAAATTCTCCGGCGTTGGATGCTGACAGAGAAACGATGCTGTCGTCAGAATTTACGTTCGGCTGAGCGGTCAAGGCCAAGGTGGTATCCTTTCCGATCACACCGTAGCAAGCACCTTTGGTGATTTTTCCGTTACGAATATTCAAGTTTCCTTTAACATTTTTAACAGGGAAAGCATTTTCGACCATCAGTTCATCCAAATTCAAGTAACAGGTGATATTCTCGTTGCCCGGAACCATCTTGCACACTTTGTTCAATAAATCAGTGTTAAATCTTTTTCCGATAACTGAAACTGACAGCGCACTAAGATTGTCGCGAACAATATTCAGTTTCACTGCATTTTCATTGATTGCAAAATCATTAAATGCAGCCTTGTAAATCAATCCGTTTTTACCAACCACTACATTTCCGTTGATCTTGTTGTCCGCAGTATCAATCGAAAGCTCGGAGATGTCCAAGACATCATTATTTACCAAAATTTTAGCTTTCAGATTACCCGGAGTATGCTTCAACTTCAGATCTCCAAGAATCGGGAAATCCAGCAAAGCGTTCTCCAAATCAACATCAACCACGTATTGAGTAACGTCGCCTTTCCAGCCCATATTCAAATTCAGAGAATAGTCTCCGGAAAAGATTTTTTCCACCCCAGGCAGCATGCCTCTCAGAAAATCAGACTCGGACTTAAATTTGAATTCCGCCGAGCCTTCGTTCTTTTTGAAATTTTCTTCGAGAATCAAATTTATGTTGTTTTTGCCCTCGCTCACATCCCCGGAAACATTGAGCTCCGTGTCATTCCAAGAGAATTTTACTTGTTTCGTGTTATCAGAGGATTTTAAAACTCCGTTACCTTCAACAATTCTGAACGGCAAAGATTTGCCAGACAAATCGTCGCTCGATATTCTCACCAACTTCATGTCGATATTGGCTTTTTCTCCGACATTTAGATTATCGATGTGCAGAGAACCTAATCTTTGAGAGATATCCGCTCCGTACTTCCTTACTTCCTGAGTGGAAACATCCGCATTTATCGTTCCGATCCACGAATTATCTTTGCTGGAAATGAAGAACTCTCCTCTGTTAATTCTTGTTTCGTTCAAACGAGCATTGGACAATTTTATATCGAATCCATCGTTGGTAATAGTTCCAACCGCCTCGACGTCATCGATAATGGTCTTGCCTAGCGGAACTTGTGCTTCGCTGAGTTTAAATACTCCGTTCCCGACGGACATAGGCTCCGTCACATTTCTTTTTCCGAAAGGAACTGCTCCCTTCAAATCAACTTTAAACAATCCGAGCTTAAATCCCGGCATATAATTTCTGAATGAAGGAATGATTGATTTGCTGAAATTTTCCGGCAGCAATGACGACATTTCGGAAATTCCGACATTTGTCAGACTTAAAGTCCCATCGATGTTTGCCACGTCCATCAGATTGTATTCCACCATTGGAATACTTATCCCCGTCAGCTGAATACTTGCATCTCCGTAATTCACATTCAATGAATTTATATCTATGCCGTTTTTGTTAAAAGTTCCCGAAATACTCCCGTTGTCGATAGTCTTGCCGAGATTCAAAGAAATGGAAGTTTTCGCCGGAATTTTTATCGAACCGGCACCTCCAATTAAGTCAAAATCACCTTTAAGAATTTCATTATTTTTTATATCAAAATGAATCAAACCCGAAACAGGAAGATTGTTTTCCAAAAGCGAATTTATAATAGGATTATTGATCGGCGAATTTCTTTTCAACAAAATTTCTCTCAAACTGCGAGGATTGCATGAATCGACGTTCGCAATGTACTTATCCGTGTCTCCTACTACGGTTCTCACGATATTAAAGGTTGAAAAATAATCTTGATACGGAAGCTTTACTTTGAAAGACATCGCGCTCGGCAACTCGTCTCCGATCACGTAGTGGCAGTAAGCGTTGGATAATTTCCACAGCACGCCGTTTTCCTCTATTGTTACATCTGCGTTTACGATTTTCAGATCTCCGAAATTGTTCAGCAATTTCTTGAATCCGTTCAGAACAGAGGTAGATTCGCTCAATGAGCTTTTGTTATAACTCCTTTCAAAATTCGGGTCAAAATAGGAAATTTTGAAGTCGTCCGAGAATCTCAAATTAATTTTCGGCCCCGATATGTTAACACTGTCCGTTACGAATTTTTGTCTTTTGACAGATTCCATGATGTTCGGGAAAATCGAAATCGAAGGAATTACCAAGTCATCCAACTTCAGCTTCTTTATGGAAATTTCCGGAGCGTGTTTTTCTGAGTTCCAAGATAATTTTGCGGATTTTACTATTAAATCGGAATCCGGAAACAAATCGTTTATCTTGCTGTCGATGAAGAGTGAAATAAATTTATTTTCAATGGATCCGAATTGCATGAAAAACACGAAAGCAATAACTGAAAGCAAAGTTCCGATTATTCCCCCGGTAATGATAAAAGTCACAATCCGCGTAAATTTCATGAAGTAATTAGACAAAGGTTTAGCGATCAAAACCGAAAAGGATTCTTTTGCGTAGTTACGTAGCGAAAAATTGAGTTCCACATCAGGAGATACATTTTGCTCGTCTATTTCTTTATGATGCCTGTTTTTGATCAACTTTACAGTGTTACTAAAAAAACTCATAATACAAAACCTACAAAAACTTACAGGTATTCTGCACCGAAAAGTTTTTATAAAAGGTTAATTTTTTTAGATTTTTTAAATTTTCTGTAATTTTTTTTGAAAAAGCTTAATATCTTCAAAATTTGTGCGTCATTTGATAGAATTTTGGCCGAGATGTAAGGCTTTTCGTATGCTGGATGAAATAAAAAATACTCGGGCGTCGCTTTGGATTTCCGCCTCGGCAGGTACGGGAAAGACCAAAAATTTGATCGACAGAATTCTTTCTTTGCTCCTGAACGGCGCGGAACCGTCTCACATCTTATGTCTAACATACACGAAGGCAGCGGCCGGCGAAATGCTGGATCGATTGTCCGGATATCTCGATCGCTGGCAAAAATTATCCGATCAGGAAGTTATCAACGAGTTGATCGAGATGGGATTTTCCGAAAAATATTTGCCGCGCGTTCGCGAATTATATAAAAAAAGTATAGAAACCGACTGGGTAAACATCCGAACCATTCACAGTTTTGGAATGAATCTTTTAAAAAAATTTCCGCTCGAAACGGGATTGTATCCGGGCGCGAAATTGTGCGATGACAATCAAAAAAAACAGATGCTGGAAGATGCATTTAATTTCGTTCTGAAGCAAAAAGAATTTCACGATGATCTGAAAAATGTCGCGCAGTATACTTCATCGATTCTGGATTTGATCAGGGACAACACAATTATAAAAGTGCGGAAATTTTTCGATAAGCACGGAGATTATGCGAGCATCAGAAATTTTTTCGTCAACGAGTTTGAAATCGATCAGGATTTGCTGGATCTTGATCCCCAAAAAGCTCTGCAAAAAATAAAATTAAAAATCTTCGGCAAAAATTTTCAAAATAATCTCGCAAAAATCGCGGAAATTTTATCTTTCGGGAGCAAAACCGATCAGGATAAAGCGAATTATTTGAAAAAATCAGCGGAATTCGGCGGAGACGATTTTATTTCGGCAGTACTGACGAAAGAATTAACGCCGACCAAAAATTTATGCACGAAAAAAATCGAAAATACGAGCGTTAAATCCGATCTTTTGGATTTGCAAAACAATACTCTGAAATATTTAGAAGAAAAACACAAGCTAATCGCAACGAAAATCAACATTTCGTTTTTCGTCGTGCTGAACGCGCTCATCAAAAAATTCATCGAATACAAAACGGAGCAGCACCTCATCGACTACGACGACGTGATCATCTCGACCCTGGAACTTTTACGGAATAATCTGTCGTGGGTATTTTACAAAATCGATCGCAATATCAATCATATTTTGGTTGACGAGGCGCAAGACACCAGCCCCGAGCAATGGGAAATTATTCGCCGTTTGACGTCCGAATTTTTCGCTCATGAGCATTCCGAAAAAACAATTTTCGTGGTTGGCGATGAGAAGCAATCGATCTATTCGTTTCAGGGCGCGAACGTTGAACTTTTTGAAAAAATGCACGAAAAATTTCGCAGAGCTTCGCTCGCTTGCAAGCAAAAATTTTACGACGTCGAGCTGAACAAATCGTACCGATCCGATGGAAATATTTTAAAATTTGTCGACAAAGTTTTCGCGGATGATTTTGAGAATATCCGACATGATACAGTAAAAAATTCAAATGAAGGAGTTGTGGAAATCGTCGATTTGTTTGAAAAATCCGATGATGATTCTGAAAATGAGTTGGCGAAATATGTTGCGGATTTCATCGAAAAATCCATTAAAAATCGCGTCGCGGTAAAGGACGGAAGTCGCGCAGCGCGTCCGGAAGATTTTCTGATTTTATTCCGCCATCGAAAAATCGAAACCATGAATTTAATTTGCGACGAATTGAAGAAACGAAATATTCCGGTTTCAGGAATCGACCGTGTGCTTCTCAAGGATGAAATTGTTGTCGAAGATTTGATTGCGCTCGCGGAATTCAAAAATTTTCCGCTCAACGATTTGATTTGCGCCTGCGTTTTGAAGTCGCCGATTGTCGGGATGTCAGAGAAGGATCTGATGGAAATCTGCCTCGCGCGCGAAGACAAAAATTTATGGCCGTATATTTTGGAGCGGGAAGATATTCGCGAAAAATATCCGATAGCTGATCTGCAAAAATATTTGGATCTGGATTTGTCGGTCGCGGATTTTTTTCATTTCGTTTTGGTCGATGGATTACGCGAAAAATTTCTGAATCGTTTGGGTGAAAAATGTCTGTCCGCGCTCGATGAATTTCTGGCCGTTTGCGAAAATTATCAGCAGCAATATTCTCCGAACCTCTGCAATTTTTTGCGATGGTTTGAGAAAAACGATCAGACGATTAAAAAGGATTTTGGTGGCAGCGGCGGAGAGGTTCGAATCATGACTGTGCACGCGTCAAAAGGCTTGCAGGCCCCCTTTGTGATTTTAGCGGATGCGCATTTCGAACCGAAATCATCCAACTCAATTGTCGCGGACGATGACGGGCGGATTTTTTGGAATTTCGATAGAAAAATGGTAACGGAGAACGTCGTCGATATCATGAATCGCAACGAAAAATATCGGGAAGCCGAGGCTCAGCGGCTACTCTATGTTGCGCTAACCCGCGCAGAAAATTATCTGTGTATTTTGGGAGAAAACGGCGCGCGCGGAATCGGAAAAAATTGTTGGTACAATAAACTGAAAAATTACGCAATTGAAAATTTTTCGCGAGAAGATCAAAGTTTGAAGCTGGGAAATTATCCGATAGCATCTGAAAGTTATGAAGAAAAAATTTCAGAACAAGATGTTGAAATTCCCGACTGGTATTATCAGAAACTTCCACTGCCGGAAAATATTTCTCCGAAAAAAAACAAAACTCCACAAACGGAATTCGGAGATTGCGTCCATTTGCTACTGAAAAATATTGCCGTTTATCAAGACTCGAAAACTCTCTCGAATTTTGCAAATTCGTTCGAACTATCCGTTGAAGAAAAATCGCGGGCCGTCAGTATCGCGAAAAATGTGTTTGAAAAATTTCCGAATTTGTTCGACAAAAATTCCCGCAGTGAGGTAACTGTATTTTTCAAAAATCAAGAATTTCGAATTGATAAAATCGCAAAAATTGATGGCGAAATTTGGATAATCGATTTCAAAACCGGAACACCTCAGGGAAAAATTCCGCTCGAATATAAAAATCAGTTGATAAATTATCGAAATATTTACAAAGAAATCGCAAATGTAGACGCCCGCATCGCAATTTTGTGGACTCAAAATCTCGAACTGGCAGAAGTTGCGTAGATTTCAGAAGAAACCGCTTTCGAATTTACGTAACACGGCGATTTTCTTACGAAAAAACTCTAACGGCAGAGCAGCACCTCTTGTACCTAAAAAACCATTACTCTGTTCAGTGCTCTAAAGACTTTTATTCGCCGACTCCAGCACTAAGGTCGTCCACCCGTTGTAATCATACTTGTGTTTGATTTTCAGACCGAGCGAAGTAAATCTCTTTTCGACAGAATCATCGTCGGAAGTAAACCCGGAAAGCACTAAAATTCCGTTGTTCGCCAGAGATTCAACTATGTAATCGCTCATGGATATCAGGGGTTCCGCCAGAATATTTGCTACGACAAAATCATATTTACCTTCAGAAAACTCGCACGCCTGATTTTGAAAAATCTTTATACGAGAGGCAACTTTATTGATTACAACGTTTTCTCGCGACACTCGCACCGCTTCTGCGTCATTGTCGCAGGCAACAATATCGCGCGCTCCTAACCTGGCCAACGCAATGCTCAAAATACAAGATCCGCAGCCAATATCCAACACTTTCTTGTGCTTACCGGGATCAAAAAAGGTCTCGCAAGCGATCAGACAACGATTTGTCGTCGGATGCTCTCCAGTTCCGAAGGCTGTTGCAGCCGCGATTTCTATCATCATTTTGTCAGAAGGATGATTTGCTCTTCTGAGATGAGGCCCGTAAATATAGAATCCTCCGACATTGATCGGCTTGAAATTTTCGAAACACTTTTCCAACCAATTTTCTTCATCCAGCGGTTCATTTTCTATCACGGAAAATTCATAGTCGGACAACATTCTGTGAATCTCCTGAGTATCAAACTGCCTGGTACTCAAAATTTCCACGACCCAAGATTTATACCTCTGAAAGCAAGATACCGACAAAATTGCATCGTCGTCCAACAAACCGACGGCACTGAAAGCGTCGTTTATATTAAAATTTCCGATAACACACTTAAAGATTTGACTCATTTTGCAACCACCGGAGATATTATCATCATCATTTGGCGCCCTTCCAGCTGTGGTTTCCCGTCGCATTTGGCGATTTCTTGAGTATCGGACAGCACTCTGTTGAGCAGATTCTCACCGATTTCTTTGTGGGAAATTTCACGACCTCTGAATCTCAAAGTAATTTTTACCTTGTTGCCATCCCCGATAAATCTCTTGATATTGTTCATTTTAACTTGATAGTCGTGCTCACCGATGGAAGGCGTCAGCTTGACTTCTTTGACTTCTATAACCTTTTGCTTTTTTTTGGCCTCTGATTTTTTCTTCTGCAACTCGTACTTAAGTTTTCCATAATTGATAATTTTGCAGACCGGAGGTTTGGCCTGAGGAGCAACTTCCACAAGATCAAGTCCTGCTTCACGCGCCTTAACCATTGCTTCACGAATAGATACGACACCTACCGCATCGCCGTTTTGATCTATGAGTCTCACTTGCTGAGCCGTAATTGCTCTGTTTATTCTATGTTTGTCCTTAGCTGCCGCTCTATCTTCCAAAATTTAAACTCCAAAAAACACTGTCACTACAATAATCTAAAGATTTTTATTTAAAAATCAAGCACTTTCTCATTGCTCCGCGGAATTAATTACTTTTAACATCTTCCTTTTTGCGTTCAATAAGGGAAGATTTTAATATTTTATTCGACCTTGAGGATTTCGAACGAAGACGGCTGACACCTTTCTTCTCCTTTGCGTTTGAGTTTGGTTTGATGAATAACACATCTTTGAGATATATAATTTCTGCCATATTTTTAATCCTTTTAACTAATCCGATGCTACAGAAGTTTGATTAAATAAATATTAATTTCAGAAGATTTTCTTTAGATATAATTTTATTGCGAATCGATCAACTAATTTTGCTTCATCATTTTCTGAACTTCAGCCGTGATTATCTCCTTAGCCAAGCTCTGAAGATTCTTATCTAACCAGTCCTTAATAAGCGGAGCAGCAACTTCTCGGATTATTTCATTCATTGTAACTGCACTGTCGGAAGCCATCGGATTTGGGCAATCCATGTGTTTCGGAAGTTCTTTGTTTTTTTCGGACGAAGCTGAATCGGATTCGCACTCAGACGCAGCAACAACCTCATCATCATTCTGATTACGGCCTTTAACCCACCGTTTCGCTAAAACCGGATCCTTAAAAAGCTGTGATTCCTTCCCACTTTCCTGAGCGCGTTGAAGAAAATCCCTCAGTTCGTTTTTCTTTTTGGAATTTTTCTGACCATTCTTGAGCTTAACAATTGTACCATCAGAGGAAACCATGTCGGTAAGCTCCAAAACCGGAGGATCCTTATCAACCACCATTTGCTTGATGGACGAAAGCATCTCATCTAAAGACATCTCGGTTTGATCTTCCACCATTTTGCCTCCCGCATCGTACGTTTAGAATCTAATTCATCTTGTTTTTATTTTCAAGATGCTACATTTACCGAGTCACCTCTTTCCGTTTTTTCAGGATGGGCTTCTTCTCGGCTAATTGCTTAAGCCATTCTTTTTTAGAAAACCTCTTCCCCGATTTACGTGCAAGTCTTGCTTTTTCCCGAGCCTTTGCCGCTGCGACAGGATCAATAACTCCTTTGTTTTTCTTGAGAATAACCAACATGGAACGCAAATTCAAATTTCCTGTTAGGGCAAACAAATCCATCATAGCATCGACCTTATTCTTAATGGATTTTGCGAGGTTGATTCGCGCCGTCAGCAACGAGGTTTCAGCATCCAAAAATTCGGTATTGGATTTCATTCCGAGATTTGCCTGATCCAAGTTGCTCTTGGAGGCAATCTCGGCGCTTTTCACCGCAGCGCGGCTGGCCCTGATAGAAGCCTCCGCAGACTTGTAGACCCTCCAAGAGGTCTGGCATTTACGCTTAACTTCCAGGACTTTATCCATTGATTTAAATTGCGCGGCTTTCACTCTTTCGCTGTGAACTCCGATATTTGCGTAGTTCGGCATATTGAAAATAGGCACAGTCACGGATAATTCCGCCTTGTAGACGTTTTGCGAAGAACGACCATAGCGATGGTCCGTCTTATTCAGATTATGCCCCACCTCTAAGTTTAAGTCACATTTAGGACCTAATGCTCCTCTCGCGGCATCTAGATCGTTCACAGCTGACGCGGCGGCAAATTTCTCCTCCAAAATTTCCTGATTCGATCTCAACGCGATACTTTCCAACTGAGATAAAGCCTCCGGAAGCTTAATATCCAAATTCGGAATAGATATCTCATGATCGACATTCAGTCCAGTAATCTGCCTGAATTTAGCTTCGGCTTCGATGACCTTAGTTTCAGCATCCTCTCTCTCATAAACCGCGTTTTGGTACTTCGACTCAGCCTCCGCGACATCAACTGGAGTCGACATACCCGCCTTTAGGCAAACGTCCTGTGATTCATATAACTTTTTCAGGTTTTTTTCTTTTTCTTTGTAAGCCTCCCTCTTCTGACGACACTCCCAAACTTCTGTATAGGCCTTCACGGTATTGACTATCACATCTCGTTCCGCTTTTTTCATCCTGTGAAAACTTGCTCTCGCTGTATTTTTCTTGGCTTTGGAGTTATTTACATCCTGTAAACTGTTGAAAAGATTTTGATGAAGCCGCACCCCCATTTGCGTGGTAGTTTGCTTGCTGACGTCACGACTGTGTTTGTAATTTTCAACTGGGACGATATTTCCATTTTCGTTAACAGTAATACCAGTTGGTTCTTTACTATATCCTGATTTATCAGTCCCTGTACGAGATGCAGTCAACGATGCGTCCAAAGTCGGTAAAAACCGAGCTTCCGCCTGCTTGTATTGTTCATCCGCCATACGCTTATTAGCTCTCTCCGATTCCAACAAAGTGTTGCTGGAACAAGCCGAAACTATAGCCTCTTCGAGATCGACCCCATACGCTCCGAAAACCACTCCAAAAGATAAAATCGCCAAATATTTCTTCATTTTTTCCTCCCTTTTACATTGCAAAAAACTTAAACATCACCCTTCCACAATCATTCGACAAGTGCGGAATTTATCCTATTCAAACTTTCCCTTTTCCCGAAAGACACCAGCATATCAAAAATACTCGGAGTGATTTTTCTTCCCGTAAGAACTCCTCGTAACGGCTGAGCAATCTTGCCGAATCCCAAATTCATTTGCTTGGCCAAATCGCGCAATTCAGTCTCGAGAGTTTGCTCGGTCCAATCATCTGTCACAAACAGTTTTTCGTAAACAGATTTTAAGATTTCCCGAGTATTTTCGTCCGCACCCAAAAATTTGAAATCATCGGTATAGATAGTCGCCAAATCCTTCAGCTCCAGTATTGTTTTGGAGCGCTGCTTCAATCCGTTCATTCCTCTGACAAGCCGCGACTTCACCTCGTCGGAAACTTCTCCCAGCATCGGCAGCAACAAATCCATCAGCCGATTATTGTCTGCTTCCCGCATGTAGTGCCCGTTCAAATTAGCAAGCTTCGAGAAATCCAGACGCGATGCGGATTTTCCCAAACTTTCGGTGGTAAACCACTCGATTGCCTGCTCTCGTGAAATAATCTCGTCGTCGCCGTGAGACCATCCCAAACGCAGCAGACAATTGCAGACCGCCTCGGGAAGATATCCCATATCCCGATAAGCTTCCACACCTAAAGCTCCATGCCGCTTGGACAGCTTCGCACCGTCCGGCCCGTGAATCAGCGGAATATGTCCGTATTTCGGGATTTCCCAACCAAAAGCCTTGAAAATCTGGATATGTCTGAAAGTATTCGTCAGGTGATCATCGCCCCTAATAACGTGAGTGACTCCCATGTCGTGATCGTCGACACATACCGACAGCATAAAGGTCGGCGTGCCGTCGCTGCGCACCAAAATCATATCGTCCAGCTGATCATTAGCGACCTTCACTGTTCCTTGAACAATGTCCTCCAAGACAGTCTCACCCGTTTGCGGAGTCTTCAACCGAATAACAGGCTTCACTCCTTCGGGCGCATCCTTCGGATCTCGATTTCGCCACATTCCGTTGTATTTCGGAGACAACCCCTTTTCCAGCGCCTCTTTTCGCATTGCCTCCAGCTCTTCGGGAGTACAATAGCAATAGTATGCTTTCCCCTGCTCCACCAGCTGCTTTGCCAACTCCACGTGGTGATTAATTCGTGAAAATTGGAATACAGGTTCTTCATCCCAAGTGATGCCGAGCCATTTTAACCCGTTGAAAATTGCGTCCACTGCTTCTTGAGTCGAACGCTCGCGATCAGTATCTTCGATTCTCAGCACAAACTTTCCGCCGTAGTGTCGCGCCAAAAGCCAATTAAACAAAGCCGTACGTGCCCCACCAATATGCAAAAATCCTGTCGGTGACGGAGCAAATCTTGTAACTATCTTGTTCGAAAAATCTGTACTCATACCCATTCTCGGTCTATTATTTATGTAACTTATACCAAATTTTGAGAAGGGAATGTACAAAATTCGTGATTTACTTAAGCATTTTTGCGAAAATGCAAGGATTCAGGCTGAAAATTTTTACGAACACGAAAGAATGCGAATTCTGAACTTCATTCCGGTGATTCTCGGGACGGGAATTTGTTGTTTTTTTAATCTCGACAATCCACCTTCATTGATTTGGTCTGTTTCTTTTTTTCTAATTTTGCTGGCCTTGTCCGGAAGATTCAAGCCTTTGCGAATTTTGCTTATCTTTGTTTTCGGATTCATGCTCGCTCAACTTCGGATTACCTATGTCGACACCCCGATGCTTGAAAAAACCACAGATGAGCCGCAAAGTTTTTTCGCGACGGTCGACTCTTGCTACCGCACGGAATCGGGGATGAATTTCATAGTAAAAAACTCCAGTTTAAAACCCGAGTTGAACAAAATTTTTCTTTCATGGAGGGGTAAAAAGGCACAGAACGCGTCGGGAGATTTTATGCCGGGCGATCGCGTGTCATTTTTCGCGAAACTTTCTCCGTTGAACGACCAACCGTTTCCGCAGGCGTATAACTTCAAAAGACAACAGTATTTTAACAGAATTTCTGCCCGCGGGTTTGTCATGTCTCCGCCGAAAAAAGTTGAATATCTTTATCAGGAAATTACTCTGGCGCTGTTGATCGATAAATTTCGGCACAAAATAAACCAAAAAATCGATGAAACACTCGATTCGGACAATGCTGCGATTGCAAAGGCGTTGATTACCGGAACAAAATCCTCCATAAGCAAAGATCTTCGAGAAAACTTCATCAGATCGGGTACCGCTCACGTTCTCGCAATTTCAGGACTTCACATCGGAATCGTTGGATTGTTCATTTTCGTATTGATTCGCCTTCTTCTTTGCTGCGTTACTCGAATTTCAATGTTTTACGACGTAAAGAAAATCGCGGCGATAGTTTCTTTGGCGGCAGCAATCGTTTTTTATTTCATTTCAGGATGTTCTGTTTCGGCAATGCGAGCTCTGATCATGCACGCTCTCGTGATTTTGGCAATCATCCTGGATCGGGAAGCCGTAACTATGAGGTCGATTGCCGTGGCAGCCACGGTTATTATGTTGTTGTCTCCCGAAGCGATCATGTTCCCGAGCTTTCAGCTGTCGTTCAGCGCCGTAATCGCGATTGTCGCCTTTTATGAACGATGTTGGAATTTTTCTTCACGTTTCAAAATGCTGATAAATATCGTTGCGACAACGGTCGTGGCAACTCTCTCAACTTCGATTTTTTCGGTATTTGTTTTCAATCAGCTCACTCTCAACAGCGTTTTCGCCAATATTTTCATGATCCCTCTGATGAGCTTTTTCGTCATGCCGATGGTAATTGTCTGTCTGCTCTGCATGCTGATAAGTGTGACTTTTCCGTTGAAAATTTTGGCCCTCGGAATCTCTTCCATGATAAAACTGGCGAAATTTTCTTCAACATTTGTCGGATCCCTGTTTGTTATGCACTCTCCTTCCCCAATCGTAATGACAATTTTGATTTTCTCGGCACTGATTTTTACTTTGATTCACCACAAAATCAGATGGGCTGGATTTATCGGGTTGCTGGCTGGAATTTTGCTCTACTTTTTTCAGGATATCCCACGTATCATCATCTCGCCGAATGCCAAAGCTTACGGAGCGAGAGTCGGCGACGACCTGACCTGCTTCAACCACTGCGGATACTTCAGAGCCACGCTGTCAGCTTGGACCAAATCCGTAGGATGTTCCCATCGCGAAAATTTCAAATCAAAAGCCTGCCGAAAATTCGTAGAAAGATTGGACGACGATTCTGTAAAAATCTCAGCTGACGGACAAGACTTCATTTTAACGAGCAACCCGAAATTTTCAGATAATTTTGAAAAAACGCAGAAGGATAACGAGAAAAAAATCCGCGAAAGCTCGCAGAAACCATCAACTGTGATTTTTCTGGATAAAACAAACGAGGAATTTCGGCAGATTTATTAGAACACTCGTTGATTTTCTTCATGTCTAGGCCAAATCTTGTGGAGTTAAATCCTGCAAACTTGTAATCGGATAGTTTTCATGGCCTTCGTCATTCGCAGCGCCGGAGAATCTAAGATCTCCGAATAGTTCGAAATTTTTACGCCAAAATCCTTCATCGATAAAATTCACCACCGAATCTGTTTTTATCTTCCGAAGTTCTTCCGCAAACATGCGCTCCATCGGATCAGTTCTTTTCGATCTGAATTTCAAACAAAAAAAGAAACCCGCGCACAGCGCAACAGCCAAACTAATCATCCTGATATCCTTCACCTTCAGTAAATAGTACCATTTCAACAGCAGAACTTCAATGACCGACCGTCAAAACTCGTTTCCGCGAAATAAAAAAGACGGAAGATTTCTCCCCCGCCTTTGGTTAAACCGAAAAACAGATATGATTACATTTTTACGGTGTAAACCGCCATCGCTCTCAGAGTGATAGCACCTTTGTTGATTCCCTTATAAGTTATGGATTCAATTTCCTCGCTCTTGTTTGCTCTGAATCTGTATTCAGCCTCTAAACGAGTTCTCAAATTTCTGCAAACTTTCTCCGCACCTAGAGCAACAATTGGAGCCCATTTGGAACATTTAAAGTTTTTGCCCTTCAATCCCTCTTCTTCTGACAAAACTATCCAATCAGCACTCGCTTTCGAATAGGCAGCACCACCCTTTAGGTAAACCATGCTCTTTGATTCCGGATTAACATAACCAAACCTTAAAGCCGCAGAAGGAGTTAAACCGTTAATTCTGGCCCTACCTCCGAAAAACTCTAAATTCTGAGCTGCATCTAATCCCGCTTCTAAACCTATAAAAGCTTTTTCCTTTATGGCTCTTCCGTAACCTAAAGATATAGTACCGGCGAGTCTTGTACGGTGATCAGACAACTTGAATCCTGATGTTTTGTTTTCCAACCTGATCCCGTTGTCAACTGCAGCAACACCGAGACCAAAGTAAATACCGTCAAATACGCCACTGGTCTGGGTTGCGGCAGCTGCGCTTACTTCTACGTTATCTGCTGCATTAGCTCCGAAAGTTAAAGCAGCGGCAAATACTGAAAAGGCTAACTTTTTCATGTTTCTTTCTCCTTAATGAACAACCATTTTCAATGTCGAAACCACTCCGACAAATTAATTTATACCCTAATTAGTAGACAACCAAAACACTAAAGAGTAATTTTATATAAAATTTAAATATATTGTATCATTTTTACAACAATTTAAAAAATCCACCGAAGATTTCGCTGAAAAACAAAAAAAGCGGAAGATCTCTCCTCCGCCTTCACAAAAACTACAAAAAATAGTTTCGATTACATCCTTACAGTGTAAATCGCCATCGCTCTCAGAGTGATAGTGTCTTTGTTGGTGGCCTTTATAGTTCCTCTGTAGTTATCAACTGTTGCTAAGTTACTTTTGAAATCAACCTTTTTATTCGAAGAAAACCTGTACTCAACCTCTAAACGGGTTCTTAAGTTCTTTCCGCAAAGTTTTTCTCCCCCCAAGGCAATTATAGGAGACCACTTTGAAATTTTTGCTTCATAATCCCAGTATTTTGTTAGGCCAGCACCAAGCAGATTATCACTTTCAATATAACCAACTTTAGCCTTTGAGTAAGCAGCACCTGCTTTCAAGTAAACCATACTTCTAGTTCCCGGATGAACATAACCCAACTTCAAAGCTACAGACGGAACCAATCCGTTAACCTTCGAATTTATTTCATATTGCCTTCCCGTTGTTGAAACATCATCATGAACGAAGTCAGAACTCTGAGACGCATCCAACCCTGCTTCGAGACCGATGTATGCTTTTTCTTTAATTCTTCTTCCGTAACCCAATGTTACTGTACCAGCGAATTTTGTATAGTGATCATTCGCATCAACACCGCAATCTCTTGCAACGTATCCTCTTCTATCGTCAACTGCGTCTGTCGTCTCTGTCTTTATACCACCGTTAACTCCGGCAATACCTAAACCAAAGTAGAAACCATCATATCCGCAGCAACTTTCGGACGCCGCAGGAGCTGTCTCTACGCTTTCTGCCGCATTGGCTCCAAAAGTTAAAGCCGCGGCAAATACTGAAAATGCTAATTTTTTCATTTTTCTTTCTCCTTAATAAACAACCATTTTCAACGTCGAAACCATTCCGACGTGTCTAATTTATATCCCAATTTAAGAATAATTAAAATAAATATATTTAAAATTTAAATATATTGTGTTGTTTTTGCCACGATTTTTAAGCAAAAATTATCCCTGAATCACTCGAACAGCAGAAAAAAGATCTTCTTGGAAATAGCTATTTAATTTCTCAATTACTTGCAGAGAATCGTGCTGTATCTCTGTGGCACAGCAATTTTTCGATTTCACGATTAAAACATTAGAACCGTTCATTTTAACCACTTTATGCGGCTCGACGTATTGGGCAAGCTCCTCTCCGACAATCTGATCCCACTTCACGAAAACATCACTTACACTCGGATTCAAATTGCTTTCTTTTATCAACAACTCAGCTATATTGGACAAACCACGCATGACACTTTCCCGAGACTTAACCAACTCCGAGTTAGTCTGACACGAGGAGAATTTAAGATCAAGTTGTCGAGAAAAACAAAATTCAAATGTATGTCTGATAACGAACAACATTTTTTTTACTTTCAATTAATACCAAAATTTAAATAAACAATACTTTGAAATCCAACGATTAATTAAACAAATTTTATCCGATTAACAATTAAAAAATTATCCCAACAAGAAAAATTTAATTTTTTTTAAAAAATAACTTGCAAAAAGAGAAATATGGGTATATACATATAGACAGTTAATAATTTATTTTTCATTTCCTTCTATTGGCCCCATTCTTTGGGGCTTTTCTTTTATGTAGCAGAGATTTTCGTAGAGTTTCCTCCGCTATCAGTCTCAACGAATCAAGTTTCTCTTTTTTTCACAGATATAGATTTTCTCACATCACTTAATAGTACATTAAAATTTTGATATCGTTATGGACGACGCGCAGTTAATACATTCGAGAAAGGAGAAGAAAAATGAAAAAGACAGTATTCTTGACCGCTTTAGTGCTTGTGTCAGCAAGTGTGTTTAGTATGAAAAACCCAAATGAGATTTCTGAGGAACAGCTTGTGAAAAATCAAGAATTGGCAATCGCGTTGCGCGAAGATGATATCGAACAGGTCGTACAATCAATAGATAAAGGGGCAGACATCAACAATACACAGATTAACGAAACAACTCCGTTGGTGTTTGCCGTAAATAAAAACGATTATGATTTGACGAGCATTTTGATAGGTTTGGGAGCGAATGTTAATGGCAAAGACAGTGACGGACAAACCGCTCTGACAGTCGCGATATTCAAAAGGAATGAGCAGATTTTGAACATGCTGCTGAATTGTGAAAATATCGATCTTGAAGCTGTGGGAATGTGGGGCCTGTCTCCTTTGGGAGTGGCAATGGAAATGGATTCTCAGGCAATAGATTTGGAAAATGCAGACGCTTCGCAAATAGATATGACCAAAAAGTTATTGGAAGCGGGAGCAAAAGCGGACGGTATTGCTTCAGGGGATAACAAAGACACTGCCCTGATGCGAGCGGCGATGTACGGAAACGAGGCAATGATCAGATCGTTAATAGAAAAAGGCGCTAATATACATGCCAGAAACAGATACGGAGATACGGCTTTCGCATTAGCTGCGGAAGGCGGATGGTCCAAAGCTTTTGAATTATTAAAACCGCTCGGACCACAGGATCTCGTAGGTACTTTTTCCAACGCGTACAAAAACAAACAGACCATGACCGACGATCAAATAATTGAATTAATTACGAAATCTTCAGATATTGATACGCAAAATAACAATGGATACACCCCGTTGATGAGTTCGCTGGAATCTTTTCATCCGGAATGCGCAAAAAAACTGATCGACATGGGAGCAAAGGTTAATCTGCAAAATAATGCTGGACGGACAGCTTTAATGTTCGCCGCACGCAAAGGATATACAAAAATCGTGAATTTGCTCTTGGAAAAAGGAGCGCGCGTAGACCTAACAGACAAAGAAGGACACTCTGCACAGTGGTTTGCAGAAGAGAAAAAACACCACGAAATCGTCAAAATTTTGGAGGAAGCAACTTCCAATCAATCGACAAAAGATATAATTCCGAAATAGCATTTTTCAGAATATTTTGTTTGTAACAAAATCAAAAGAGTTACACCAGCTTTTCAAAAATTTTGCGATTATTCTTGCAAACAAATTTACCCCATGGTATTGATACCTTCAATTAGGTAGTTGTTGTAGTTTTGTATAGAAAAATTTGAAGAAATTCTTGCGGGAGAGATGTGTCCGCGGAATAGTTGCCGGTGGTTCGCCGGCACTGGTTAGGTTGTACATGTTTGCTCGGTGCAGGCATGTGGGTGTTTTTAGTAAGAGGAGTTAAAAATGAAA
>JAGCFW010000011.1 GCA_017649895.1 Alphaproteobacteria bacterium
GTATGAAAAGTGGAGCGATTACAAAAAAACGATCTTTACGAAGGAAGAGATAGCGGAAGCAGATCAGAAGGCGGATTTAATTTGCGCTATGATAAAAGCACGTGAAGAAAAGGGACTTTCTCAGCGTGATTTGGAGTCAATCACCGGTATAAAACAGCCAGTAATTGCTCGAATCGAGAAAGGAACAAATTATCCAAGATATGATACTTTGCTGAAGATTTTGCACGCCCTCGGCAAGACTTTGGCGGTGGTAGACATAAAAAAAACGAAAACGGTTTAACGGGATTCTTTCAGCAAGTTTTCACCGACGGATTTAAAATCCGCTAAATCCTGATCGGTTAAATGTTCGGGAAGTTGGTCGCAAAGATGAGAAAGAATTCCGAGCAAAGTTGCGGATTTATCGGGATGATCGAGTTGTAAATCTTCGCCGAGTTCGATGTTGCAAATCGCCAATAATGGGGTTAGATCAAAAAGTCTGCCGAGCTGAATTAGTGTCCGTGTTCGTGCTTTTCTTTTGCTGTTTTCTTGCTTTTTCATCTTGTGTTGAAGCGCAGCTTTTTGAGCCAGCAATCTATTGATTTCAATCTTAGTTTTCTTGAGCGAGTCTGTCATTTTTATTCCGATTGATTTTTTTCAAAAAGGTCATCGAAAGCATTTTCAACGCACTCTAAAATTTTCGATTTCTCGATATCAAACAAATTTTTTTTGATAATGATTTTTGAAATTTGCTTAGATAGATCTTTTACAAAATCATCTTTTAATTTTTTCTGCAAAATCTTTAAATCTGCGATTTTCTGATTTATCTGCTGAAGCTTTTTTGCGTTTTTCATGATGATATCTCCGATTATAATTTTACTAAATCATTTTTAATAGACTCAAAAAAATCTGAATCCATAGTTGCGTAGTTTGAAAAATGCACAACAAAAGGTATTTCGGATTCATCGATTTGTTTTTGAATATTTTGTAAAATTTCTGGTTCAATACTTCCTTTTATTAGAATATCCAGATCAGAACTTTTTTGGAACGAACCTTTTACGCGAGAACCATAGGCAAAAAATTCGCAATCGTTATCGGAGTTGCATTTTAGAATTTCGCTAATTATTCGAAAATATGGCTCTTGCCGAAATTTATCTTCTAACTTTTGTATCAAAAACTCACAATCTTCTATAAAGTTCGGAATTACCTTTATTAATTCACGGGATTTTTCGATATTATATTCATGTGCAGTATTATTTCTTTGTTTATAATATTCTTTCCAATTGTTCCAAGAATGAATGAAACCATAACTATCCATTAAACGAAAAATGTTGTTGATCGTTAGATCAGCCTCTTCCTTTATATACTCGTCTTTTAATATTTTTCGCATCAGTTTTATAGCTGTTTCGAGAGTATATTCAAATCTTTTTACGCAAGAGTCTTCGAAAATATTTTGAACAGAAGAATCGGTATTTTGTAAAAATTTTTCTTGAGAATACTTGAGAGTAGCTAATGCCTCTTGTAGAGTTTTTATGTTCATAATATCACCATAAACCGACGAGCAGATTTTAGCATAAGTTAAAAATAATCCAAATACAAAATGATAATAAAATAAATCATCCGCAGTCACGAACATAATGGAATTATGAGAGTGCGCACTTATGCACACATTGAATTTGATAATTCAACTGTGCTAGTATAAGCCTACGGCGTAGGTATAGATTAGGTGTTTTTGTGGCGATATATCATCTACATGCAGGCTTTGTGAGTAGGAGTACAGGACGCAGTTCCATGCAGTCTGCCGCCTACATCTGCGGCGAAAAATTATACGAAGAACGCCGAGCGAAAATTGCTGATTTTAGCAAAAAGGCGGGAGAGGTTGCTGTAACAAATACATTGTTTCCTGAGAACAGCAAATATCGAGATATTGGCGTTTGGAACGCAATTGAGAATTTCGAAGATCGCTATGCCGAGGAGCATTTCAAAACGCAAGAGACGCGAGAAAATTACAAATCGTCTGCGCAAACTGCAAGCACAATTGTAGTAGCGTTGCCAAATGAATTGTCGATAGAAACGAACAAGGAACTTTTGGAAGAATTCATCAATACGCGGTTTACATCGAGGGGACTGATTACGACCTATGCAATTCATCAAAAGGAGGGGAATTTACACGCGCACTTGATTACGACTCGACGCGCAATTGACGAAAATGGAGAATTTCAAAAACGCAAAGATCGCGAAATTTGCACCAAAAGCGCGATTTTAGAAAATCGAAAATTGTGGGCAGATCTTGCGAACAAATTTTTGGAAAGGGAAGGTTTCAGCGAAAGGATAAACGAGAAAAGTTTTGCGGATTTGGGGATAAATTTAGAGGCGACGAAGCACCGCGGGTGGTATGCCGACATCGTTGGAACAGACAGCCGAATCGCTCAGGAAAATTTGGAGATTTTCAAGGAAAATGAAAAAGCGATTTTGGCGAATCCGAGCGTGATTTTGGATTATCTAAACGAGAAAAAAGCGGTTTTTACGCAGAAAGATATTTTGCGGGAATTGAACAAAAGAGTGTTCGATGAAACGAGGATTGAGGGCATTTTCGAGAAGGTTTTGGA
>JAGCFW010000012.1 GCA_017649895.1 Alphaproteobacteria bacterium
GAACCCTCGTCACAAGCTTGGGAAGCTTATGCTCTACCATTGAGCTACACCCGCACTGGTTGGAAGTTTATTATAACAAAAATTTCTTTTCAAGTAATTTGTTTTTTCGTCTGTCATTTAAGAATATAAAAAAATTTTAATAATATAGTTAATATTTTATTAAAATTCGTTATTTATTGTTGTAAGACACGAATTTTTATACTAATAAATTAAGGGTAAACGTGGAGAAAAATAATGAAAAAATTGTTAGTAATATCACTTGTGTTTGGTTTTCAAAATATCCAGGGAACGAAGCCGTTTGAGGTAAACAAACTTTCTCTGAACCAGATAAAAGTTCCGGCTTCAATTTACACAATTAAATCTCCCGAACAGAGAAATTTTTCAAATTTGAAGGATGTGACAAATTCATCCATTCAAGAAGTTCTTTCATTTCATACTTGTCCAAATACATCACTAAAACCCGCTGTTATATCGAATTTGTCTTCACATAAATCGAAATTGACAGGGAGATATTTCAGCTTCAACGAACATCTTGAACAGCTTCCTCCCGCGTCGGATGAAAAGCTGCAAATTCCCGTAGATTTCTGTCGTGAAAATTCCAATAAAATTAACTCATCTTCGAAAAAAAATACCTCTTCAGATTTTTTCAAAGAAACTCTGGAATTTTACGACAACACTCCCAAAACCGCCTTTCATGATAATGAAATAAACAAGACAGGGTGGACCGAAAAGCCGAAAGATTTCTATGTGACAATTTTGTTGGGCAGACACGTAGCTGACAAAGCAAATAAAAACAAAACTGCCCACACAAGTTCCGGCAACAGCGAGATAACTCTCGATACAGTCGGAATTGACAAAGCGCATTTTTTGATGAATTTAGGAAGCATTCTTAAATTTGACGCCATCGCCGCAGGAACCGCCGCTCGGCACAAAACAACAGCTCGCTTGGTATCATCGTCTTCTCCCGAAAACCAAGAATACGAAATGAACAGCAAATTCAACGAGCAAAAACTCGGATTTCTCGGAGGAAACAAAGAGGACTATATTTTGCAACATCCCGAGTTTATTCACATGTTCAACGATCTGAATTACAAAATGAAAAAAAATGAAACGGAGGAAGACAGAAATAGTGAATCCGGAAACGAGGTAATTTCAAGATTTACCGACGGAATAGATGAATTGATTGATTCGGTCTGCAAGTCTCGACAGCTATATGTTGAAACCCACGCTCGAGATTTTCCTTCCCAAAAATCAAAACGGGATTTCGTTTCAAAAAATATGTTGCTGTATATTTGTACCAGCAGATGCACCTTAAATTGGATGATTAAACATTGCACCGGAAATATGCAATTACCTCTGCAAATGAAAATTCCGAATTGCAATCTGTTTTGCGTAAATTACTTTCCCAACACCGGTGAATTCGACGTTTTATTGGACAAAAACGATATGCCTTTATGCATTTCTCCGATGCACTTTTCTGAGTTTGCTCTGAACAATCCGGTATTCAGTCCTTTCACCAAAACGTTTAAGCAAAAAGTTTCCCAAATCATCGAAAAACGAGATGAAAAATCAGCTAAAAAATTCCTAAATCAATTCAGCATTTCGAAACTTTTTCGCATCGTACGTTCGAAAGCAGCGTCCAGGAAATTTTCTTACTACCCATACTCTTCTAAAAAAGCTCAACAAGAGATAAAAATATAGAGGATATCAGTGCCTCATTAATTTTGAGGCACTATTTTAAATGGAGATACGGTGAATATTTTCACGCAGTAGCTTTAGCAAGTCGCGTTCGTCTAAACCGACATTTTTGGCAAGGCACTCATTCCAGCCTTCCGGAAATAAATACCAAATTTGCTTTGCGCTCGCATATTCTCCGCATCTCCAAAGAGCATATCCGTAAATACTTCGAATGATTGTTTCCTCGCAAGGATTTTTGAATTGCTGCAATGCCTGCCCATCGTCGTCAAAAAAAACATCCAGCAAATCCAGAATTTTTTCATGATCGTCCGACTGCAACAACAGCTGCGCATATGTCATTCGGCAGGCAATTTGATCCTCTGTGCTCAGATCATCAAACAACTTCGTTTCGTTCATATTTTCATCAAAAAATTCGGCAAACACCTTTTGAACGAGATCATTTTTCTCGGAAACACCCCCCTTTTCTTTGCAAATCAAGGAATTTACGTAATACCATCTGATCGTCGCCCTTCGACGCGCATCCAATTTTTCATTTAACCGAGATTTTTTTGAAAATATCTTCAAAACAGCCACAGCCTTTTCGTAGGCACCACTCCGATAGAAAGCCTCTCCCGCCATCGCTCGAATCAGAGGAGAATCTCCGAATTTTCGCAAAATTTCCGAAGAATTTCCTCGATCGTCGTAACATAAATTGGAAATTCGCAAAAGCTCTTGGGACTTTTTTAACTCCGCCAAATCCGTCAAATAAAATAACAACATCTTGCGCTGATATTTACGTGATTGAACAAATTCGTTCATGGATTCGGCATTCTTGAAAATAGGACGCCAAACTCGTTCCGATTTTTTGAAGTCTCCTTTACGAAAGAGAAAATATCCGTACATAGACCGCGCTTTCAGCTGTCGACTCCGATCCATTTTGCGGAACAAATTAAGCTCATTTCCGAATTTATCGAAAAGCGAGGAGAGAATTTCTTCAGCGTTGCGCCAATCACCTGTAGCAAATGCTTCAAACCCGAAGTCAACTACTTCCTCAAACCGTACCTTAAAGCTATACCTTGCCTCGTTACGCCAATTCCACGACAGAAAAGCCGTCCCCACCATCAAAACGAGGACGCTACCTACCATCAACTTTCGTTTCATCACTCGCCTTACTACATTAACTATAGAAAATTTTATGTAAATTAGTCAGAGAAATCAAGAACTACCAAAATTGCCATATAAAAATCCGCGAACTGAAAAGAAATTTACCATCGCATTCGGTATTGTTTTGCGCCTAATGATTTTTTACATTTTGATTATAAAAACTTCGACTAACTCATAAGCTGTTGCAATCAACCTGATGAACAATCTTCCCCTATGAAAAATTTTCATCCTCACTCATCCAATTTCATTTGGTAAGGAATTTCAACTATCACACGCGTCTGCTCGCTTTCTTGCTTGCGGTACAGCATTCCGTTTTTGAAAATTCTCGCGGTTTGGTTATGGAGAATGTTCTGCCAGAGCTCGCCCGGGACAAAACTTGACATAACAACGATCGCCTTTCCCTTTTCCGGATCTCTTTCATCCTGCTCGAAGAGAAAATCCAAAAACGGATTCACGACTGATCGATACGGCGACCCTAAAATTACGAGAGGCACCGAAAAATTCATCGATCGCCAAACAAGCTTGAGTCGCTCGGTTTCGGCGGAATCCACATTCACAGCCACCGCCGTCACATCCTCCGACAAAGATTGCGCGAACTTTAATGCCTTCAAAGTTCCGCGATGCAATCTCGACACCGGAACGACAACCTTCGGGTGAAAACTATCCTCCTTAGTCAACTGCTCGCACAAACCTCCGCTTTTCAAATCGAGCTCCTTATTGGTCTCGGTGTATTTTCTGTTGATTTTTCGAAAAGAGAAAAACAGAGTCGGAATCAAAATCAAAACCATCCATGCGCCGTCCAAAAATTTGCTTTCGATAATAATCAGCAGTGTAATGAAGGTCGCAACCGATCCGAAGGCGCTGATCGCCGCTTTTATTTTCCAGTGAGGTCCCTTCTCTTTGCACAAAAATCTGAACATTCCCGCCTGAGACAATGTAAATGAGGTGAACACTCCCAAGGCATACAGAGGCAGTAACAATTGAGTCTGGCCTTTGAAAAACACGATCAAAAGAAAGGCAACGATTGCAAGAGCGATAATTCCGTTGGAATATGCGAGCCGATCTCCGAGGTGAGCAAATCTTGTCGGAATATATTTTTCCTTAGCCAGCACTCCTGCCAAACGAGGAAATCCTGCGAACGAAGTATTCACCGCCATGAACAAAATTCCGGCCGTCAGAAACTGCACAACGTAATAAAAAATGTTATCCCCGAACACGGTTTTGGCGATTTGCGACAGCACTGTCTCCGAATAGTTAGGCACTATGTAAAACTTGCTGGCAAGATAAGTAATTCCCACAAACATGGACGACAAAATCAGCCCCATGCACACCAAGGTGATTCGCGCATTTTTGTATTGGGGTTTTTTGAAGGACGCCACTCCGCCGGCAATGGATTCAATTCCGGTAAGAGCTGCACACCCGGACGCAAAAGCACGCAACACCAAAAGAATCGCTACGCTTTGGGTCATCGTCTGCTGCTCCTCGGAAATCTCAAACTTCGGAGTTCCTTCCGGCATAAAAAACCCGATGATTATCATCAAAAATATCATTCCGATAAAACCGTATGTGGGCAGGGCCAAAACTCCGGCTGCCGAACGCGTCCCCCGCAAATTTGCTATCGCAATAAAAACCAAAACCGTTATGCAAATTCCGACAACGTGATTTGATAAGCTCGGAAAAGCTGATACTATGGCGGAAGTTCCTGCCGACAAACTCACGGCGACCGTCAAAATATAATCAACCGACAAGGAAGCGGCGGTAATCAGTCCGCAAAATTCTCCGAGATTATTTTTCGCGACGGCAAAAGCCCCTCCCCCATTCGGATAAGCGCGCAAAGTCTGCCAATACGAGCATATAATGATAAAAAGCAGTCCCGAAATCGTCAAAGCAATCGGAATCGGAAAAGACATCGACAGCACGATACCCAACGACAGGAAAACCGCTTCTGTCGCGTAGGCCACCGACGAAAGTATATCCGAAGAAAAAACTGCGAGAGCCTTCACCTTGTCCAGTCTTTCGAGGACCAAATTTTCTGTTTTTAATGGATTTCCGAATATAAAACTACTTATCTTCATAAGTCTTGTTCAAAACTTTTTTCAGCTCGTTCAACTCCGTCTGAAGATCCATACGCTTTTGAAATTCCAAATTGTTTGATTGTATCAACTCGAGAACTCTACCGCGCAACTCTTTGATCTCCTTCAGCATAACACCCATGTATTCACGCGCTGCGACGATAAAATGAGCGTCGTTCCTGTTCTGTTCTCCGGAATGATAATCGAACAAAGCGATGGGGTTTCCGTCCAAATTCGGAGAAACCCACACAGTATCGACCCCCTCTTTTTCGATGACATTCCAGGGAGCTTTGGTCGCATCTTCCAACCTCTTCTCCAAAAGATTTACGTCCTCGGGAGTCAATACCTGCTTCATGGCTAAGCGTTCTCAGATTTTTCTGTATCTTCAGCCTCAGTCGTCATCTGCTGCTTCGCCTCTTCCTCGGACTTCGCAACACTCAACTTAACTGTGACAGAGATTTCCGGATGCAAATTTACGCTGATTTCGTAGACACCAACCGTCTTGATCGGAGCGCTGAGATCAACCTGACCCGCGTTAACCTTGTAACCCAATTCCTTGATCGCGGCAGAAATATCGCGACTAGTAACGGATCCGTAAAGCTGTCCCTTTTCGCTGGCCTGACGCACCAAAGTGATGGTTAGCTGGCCCATCTTGTCGGCAACTTTCTGAGCTTCCGCCTTCGCAATTTCGTTGTTCTTCTGAATTTGCTCTTTCTGATCTTCGAAATACTTAAGATTCTCTTTTGTCGCTCTCAATGCAATTTTTTTCGGCAACAAATAGTTTCTGGCGTAACCCGGCTTCACGTTTACGATATCGCCGATGTATCCCAACTTGGAAACTCTCTGCAACAAAATAACTTTTATATGTTCCATTCTGACCTCTGATTAAAAACTTACTTAAAGTTAGGTTCAATATATATTAGCCGAGCGCATAAGTCCAGATTTTTCAGGTGAGCGGTAGGGAGTTTTGCTCAATTTATCGAAAAAAATCGGTGAAAGTGATTTGTTATTCAGCAGGTAACTCGGCAGCGGTTTTCGAAATTTCAGAATCACTGTGCGTTTTGCTGACTTCCTCCACTTTGTTCAATCGTTGCTGTTGAGTAACTTTATTGTCAGCTGTCTCCACGCTGCGATTGATCATAACAGATACCAGGAACAACAAAAATATGGATATAACTACAATGGTCAACGGCGTCATAATAAATAAAACCCCTATCATCGGCAGGGTTAAGTATTTAGGATCAGCCTTCTTCAAATATCTGTTTACGGATTCCTTGGTAATTTCTACGGGTTCGACCGATTCTTGTAGACGAAACTTTCTGTAATTGATTGTCCACGGAATCGCAACGAGAGCTATTCCTATTACAGTTCCCAATAACCCTCCAACATTTTCAGATATAACGCCCTTTACATTCAAATATCCAAGAAAACATGAACATAACAAGTAAACAATTCCGACTAAAACTATACCACCTATCGGATCAATCGAATTATACTTCTCCATTGTGGCATAGCCTTTTGCGATTTTGGATTTTATATCCTTGTAGTAGATAGTGTTCCCGAAAAATCCGAAAACTATAACAGAGAGGGAAAAAAGTATAAGCGAAATTACGCCTTTTGATACGTCGTCTTTGCAAAACGCATATAAAATTTCGCAACCCCCTACGTATACTAATGTAAACAGCGCTGCCCATCCGTACATTTTTCTGAAAACCAACCATGCAGATGAACCAAACGCAGCCGCAAAGTTAAATGTTATTTTGTTTTTCTTCTCTAATTTATCGAAGGCTTTTTGATAATATCTGGTGTTTCTTTGATTAAAAAGCTCAAATACCCGAAAAAAACGTCCCTTCATGTTTACCTCCAACTGTCTGTATCCAGACTGCGACTATATACTGGTCGTAGAGATAAGTCCAGATTTTTCAGGTGAGCGGTAGGGAGTTTTGCTCAATTTATCGAAAAAAATCGGTGAATAGAAATCCCGCGTCTATTGATATGCCTAAGGTTTGGTGATAGATTGCATGAGGTTGCCCGTGTGGCGGAATGGTAGACGCTACAGACTTAAAATCTGTTGTCCTTTCGGGCGTGGGGGTTCGAGTCCCTCCACGGGCACCATCAGGACATGTCTGTTGAAATCAAACAATTCAGTCTTCGGACGGCGTGAAATTGTGTTGTTGGTCCGCGGCTTCTTCCTCGGTCCCGATTGATTTCTCTTGATCATTTACAGCCTCTGTTGTTTTCTCAGGGACTTTCGAGGAATTCTTTTCTTTCTTTGCAACTTTTTTGTTGAATTCAGCAGATAATTCAACTGATTGTTTCTCCGTTTCATCGTCAATTCGAATTTTTACCCCCTTTATGGAATCGTTCGGCATCTTGCTGACTTCTTCCCCTATTTTATCTAACTGATTCAATACTTTCTTCCCTGTAGTTTTCATACCAACAACAACCAGAACACTCACCATAGATAGAATAAGTAAAAATAACAAATATGAGACTATCATTGTACACATCGACACGGTCAGGCGTTTAGGATTGGCCTTCTCCAAGTATGCGTTTACGGATTCTTCTGTAACTTCTACGGGTTCAACGGATTCCTGCGAATGAAACTTTTTGTAATTGATCATCCACGGAATTGCTATGAAAAATACCTGTATCAACATAGTTAACAGTTGAAAAACATTTTTTGAGACAGGATGTTTTGGCATCAAAATTCCAGCAGAAACTCCGACTAAAAGCGGCAACACTACCCCAATTACGACTATACCCCACACCGGATCAATCGAATTATAGTTCGTAATTTCGGCGTAACCTTTCGCAATCTTAGATTTTACATGCTTATAATACAGACTGTTTCCGAAAAATCCGAAACCTATAATCGTAACTAAATAGAGAACAGCTAAAATTAAGGTTGCCACTTTAGAATTTTGATAAAACGCATTCAATGATGCTGGAATTCCAGTAAATGCCAATACCAAAAGAATCGCCCATCCGTACATTTTTCTGTAAACTAGCCACATTGCCCAACACAATGCCGCAGCAAAATTGAATGTAGTCTTGTTTTCTTTCTCCAGTCTGTCAAATGCCTGCTGATAATATTCGGTGTTTCTTTGATTAAAAAGTTCAAATATCCGAGAAAAACGTCCTTGCATATTTATCTCCAAATGTCTATGCAGGGATTATAACAAAAATTCGTTAATTTTTGGTTAATACTTAATTTTAATTACTTTCATCTAGCAATAAGTAAATGTTTTTCTTCGAAAAGTTAATAGGTGCGTTTTCAGGAACAGTTTTCGTTATTTTTTCAACGCTACTATTTTTATTCGATTGGCGTAACCTTGCGTAACTCTTGTGTACCTGCAGCGCTGACCAAGAACATATGAATAATTCATAAGTAAGAAACATCGTTATAAAATATACAGCCAAATACTTGGAACTTGATTTTTTTAAATATTGGTTTACGGATTCTTTCGTGACTTTGATTGGTTCGCCTGACTCGTAATCAATCGTCCATGAAACGGCTATAATAAATACTACAACAGCGGTTAATAACAACCTTTTTTCGTGAGTTCCTGCAAGAGCAGCAGGAAGCATCAAAATAACTAAATTTTTTATAATTACTAAAAATATACCACACACCGGATCAATTGAATTATAGTTCGCAATTTCGGCGTAACCTTTCGCGATTTTAGATTTTACATGCTTGTAATAGAGGGTGTTCCCGAAAAATCCGAAACCGACAACCGAAATCAATAAAAATATATAACCTACATTTCTTGATGAGGAGCTCGTATACAATGTATACAAAACTTTTCGAATTCCGAAACCTGCCAATACAAAAAGAATCGCCCATCCGTACATTTTTCTGTAAACTAACCACAATATCGGAAAAAATCCCGCAGCAAAGTTGAATGTGATTTTGTTTTCTTTTTCTAATCTGTCAAATACCTGCTGGTAATATTCGGTATTTCTTTGATTAAAAAGTTCAAATATCCGAGAAAAACGTCCTTGCATATTTATCTCCAAATGTCTATGCAGGGATTATAATAAAAACTCGTTAATTTTTGATTAAAAACCGAAATTTTTAAATATAAAGGCAACAAAAAATCGGATATTTTACGAAAACAAAAGGCCTATTCTGTAACTAACGAACGCAATAACCCAAGCAATCACGCATTGAACCAAAACGATTCCGAGAGCCCATCTTTTTCCCAATTCTTTTTTTACCGTAGCGATTGCAGCGACGCACGGAGTATACAAAAGCGAAAAAATCAAAAAAACAAATGCCGTCAATTTTGTAAATATCGCAGGTAATGCATCGGTGCCGCCGCAAAGTACGGACAGTGTTGAAATCACGCTCTCTTTCGCCAAAAATCCCGACAGAAAGGCGGTTGAAACGCGCCAATCCGCGATGCCCAACGGTTCGAATATCGGAGTGAGTGAGTTCCCCACCATTGCCAACAAATTCTCGGTCGATTCGGTTACGAAATTCAACCTGGAATCGAAATGGTGCAGGAACCACACAAAAATCGACACAACAAAAATTATCGTGAACGCGAACTTTACGAAGTTTCTCACTTTGAAATACACAAGTCGGAGCATGCTTTGGGCGTCGGGCATCCGATAATTCGGTAACTCCATCACGAAAGGAACAGGCTCTCCCTTGAACGCGAAAAGTTTTAGCGCGCATATGAACGCCATCCCGAGAATAATCCCGATCAAATACAACGAAACCATGACCAACGCCTGCGATTCTTTGAAAAATGCCGACGTAAACAGCGCATATATCGGAAGTTTCGCGGAACATGACATGAAAGGAATCAGCAGAATCGTCATTTTTCGATCGCGCTCCGACGGAAGAATTCGAGTTGCCATAATCGCGGGAACGCTGCAACCGAATCCCATGAGCATCGGCACGAAACTGCTGCCGGACAAACCTATTTTTCGCAAAATTCTATCCATGATGAACGCGACGCGCGCCATGTATCCGGAATCTTCCAGGAGAGACAAAAAGAAAAACAGCAAAATAATTGTCGGAAGGAAACTCAATACGCTGCCGACCCCGGCGAGAGCTCCGTCCGTAATCAGAGAATGAATCGCGGGATTCAGTCCGTAATCCGTCAGTCCAGCATTGATGAAATCCGAAAATTTTTCAATTCGAGAACTCAAAAGATCCGACAACGCCGCGCCGATCGAGCCGAATGTCAGATAAAAAATCGACGCCATAACAGCGATAAACGCGGGAAATGCAGTATATTTTCCCGTCAGAATCTTATCAATTCGCGCGCTGACTCTGCGGCTCAGTGCTTCCTTCGGTTTTTGAACAAAATTCCGACACAAATTCTCGATGAAGGAAAATCGCATGTCGGCAACGGCCGCCTCGCGGTCCAATCCTCGGGAAGTTTCCATCTCTTTTATCAGGCTGTCGCAAACCTCTTTCTTATTCTCATCCAAGGACAAAGAATCCCGCATGACGGAATCTCCCTCCGCAATTTTCGCAGCGGCAAACCGTGTCGGAATTTGAGGTGCTAAAGCCGAATCTTCAATCAAATGCGCAATGGAATTAATGCACGACGCCACAGGCTTTTGCTCGACATTAATATGATCGCACCATTCCAATTTCCGAGGTTTTCTCCGACGTCTTGCGACATTTTCCGCATGCTCGAGCAACTCTTCCAGCCCTTCTTTGCGCAAGGCCGAAATGGGAACGACAGGAACTCCAAGTGCCGCCTCGAAAGCATTTATGTCGATGTGCCCGCCCGATTTCATGACCTCGTCCATCATGTTGAGAGCAATGACCATCGGCGTATCCAGCTCTATCAGCTGCAAAGTCAGGTAAAGATTTCTTTCGATGTTCGAAGCGTCGACTATATTGATAATTGCGTGAGGCCTCTTTTGCAAAATGAAATTTCTCGTAACAATTTCCTCGTTCGAATACGGAGACAGAGAATAAATGCCCGGCAAATCCGTCAGCGACATATCCGGATGGTCTTTGATTTTCGCATTGATTCCCTCAACAGTGACACCGGGGAAATTTCCTACTCGCCGATGCCGTCCTGTTAACTTATTGAAAAGCGTGGTTTTTCCCGCGTTCGGATTTCCGACCAATGCCAAATCAATGTCGCCGAAAATCAAGGAATTATTCAAATCAAGAGTTTCGTCCGGATCTGTTTCTCCTATTTTCGGATGCTCTACAAAAGGAAGTTCCTTGTAATTTTTCTCAGATCTTTCAGAATTTTCGAGAGTCGTAACGCTAATTTTTTTCGCCTCTTCCTTTCTTATGGTCAGTTCGTACCCACGCACCTTGATTTCAACGGGATTTCCGAGCGGCGCAGTTTTTATCAGAGAGACAGTCACTCCCGGAGTCAGCCCCATATCCAAAAAATGCTTCCGCAGAATTTTGTCGAGACAATCAATCGATTGCACAACGGCGCTACTTCCCACGGTCAATTCATCCAAGGTCATCTCTATCTTCTCTCAAAAAAATCAGAAAAATGTAACGCAGAGTAGCATATTTTCGCGTGATTTTCATAAATATTAGCCGAAATATCCTCAAATGAATCAAAAAAATTTAAAAATTTCGTATTTTCATTTACGAAGTCTTAACCTTTAATTCGTAAACTTTAATCAGTAAGCTAGAAATGGCGAAAGTTTATGAGTGAAATTCGAGATGAAGTAAGAGAGAATAAAGTAAGAGTACTCGGATGCCTCACCGTAGCGGTCGTAATTTTTAGCTTACTTTTCTTTTCAGAAGAAGAGAAGTCTTTGTACGACCAGGCCTTCTCCATGTTGATGAAAAATGAAGGCGGATATGTGAACCATCCATATGATCCTGGAGGAGAGACCAAATACGGAATTTGCAAAAAATACAATCCGAATATCGACATAAAAAGTATTACGTTAGACTTTGCTAAGAAATATTATTATCAAAATTTTTGGCATCCGATGTACGAAAAAATAAAAGATCCAAAAATCGCTTTAAAACTATTCGATATATCTGTCAACATAGGAAAGGAACAATTGTATTATCTAATAAATGAGACATTGTTGGACTCTGTTTGTTATCCTGATAAATATGCTGTCGAAGAATTGGAATATATCTCTCAGTTCTCCGAAGAAAATGAAAATTTCGAATTATGGATAGATTATGTTGTAGAAAAGATAAATAACATGGATAGCGGTCTTTTTCTTAACGTTTTCAAAAGCAAACTAATCCAATATTATATCTCTCGAATCTATGACAATAACGATCTTCATGTTTTTCGTCTCGGCTGGATAAGGAGAGCCGTCCGTTAAATCACACCTCAACTTTTTCCGCTTTTTCTATTTTAAACATTTTCAGATCTCGAACAATTCCTTGGTCCTTTTTGATTCTGAAATTTCCTAGAGTTCCCCGGTAATCTTCGTCGAACATCTCTCTGTGCGTTCTCAAAGACTCGTTGACCATTTTTATCACGTCATAGGCCGCGAGACTGATAACCGTCGGGGCCGTATGGAATACTTTTTTGTATTCTTCGATAAATTCCTTCTGCTCTTCGCTGTCCGCATAGGCGAAGATTGCACCTTCCCATTTCTCCGGATTCGAGAGAGCAAGTGAACTCAAAGTAAATACCTCGGACTTCGTCGACTGCACCGGTTCAAAAGTGAAAATCGCTTTGGCGTTTGAATTTTGCGCGATTTCGGATAAATCCGTTCCGGAATCATAGCTGACCACATTGAAATTCTCCTCATCCATGCCGTATTTCGCAGCCTCTTTTTGGATAATCGTCGCAACGCTTTTGAAAAAATCTCCCTTGGGCACGAACACTGTGAGAGAGCGCAATTGATTTTCGCGAAGATATCTGAAAACCGTCTCGATTTCTTCATGCGGAGACAGCCCGCAAGCATAGATATGTCCGTTGTTCGCCGCTACGTTATTTGAAAGCGAAAACAGCGGCACTTTCTGAAAAATCGACGCAAATTTGTGGGATTCCTGAAAAAATACAGGCCCGACGGCGGCTTTCAAATTCGGAAATGACGACTGCCGCAAATAGTCTGAATAATCATTTGTATCGATGACATAAATATCCATTTTCGAGTTTTGATTTCCCAGAACACAAGCGTTTAGGACATTTTGCCCGATCTCTTTATGCGGTCCGCTGACAGGAACCAACAACGCAATCGAATTTTCAGCTTTCCGAACATTTTCAAGATAGGCATCGCCGGACGAAATTTTTGATGGTATGACTTTATGATCCGATGTATCATGCGAAGTACATGATGTAAGCAGAGCCAAAAGGAGCAATTTCGTTGCAAATTTCATTTTTTTCTCCAAAACTGATCGAATCCATTTCTGATAAGATCCGCCGGCAACAGGATAAACCAGGTTTGTATTTGGTTGCAACGCCGATCGGAAACTTATTTGATATTTCTTTGCGCGCGCTGAACATTTTGAAAAAATCCAAAATAATTTTTGCGGAAGATACGCGAAATTCTCGCAAATTGCTGAACTTTTACGAAATAGATACGCCGTTGGTTGCGTGCCATGAATATAACGAGATCATGCCGGCAGTCGTCGAAAAAATCGAGCGTGGCGAAATCTATTCTTTGATCTCGGATGCAGGCACTCCGACGATTTCTGACCCGGGATATCGCCTCGTGAATTGGTGCGTAGAAAATGGCGTCGAGGTCGTGCCGATCCCGGGGGCTTGTGCGTTTATCGCGGGACTTTGCGGCTCCGGGTTGCCGACGGACCGATTCACATTCTGCGGATTTCTTCCGAGCAAACAGCACGCGCGGCGCGAGGCTCTGCAGGAGGTAAAATCCAAAACCGAAACGCTGATTTTTCTGGAATCGCCAAAGCGAATTTCGGATTCTTTAAAAGACATGCGAGAAATTTTCGGAGACCGTCATTGCTGTATTTGCCGCGAACTTACCAAGCTGTACGAAGATTTTCAGCGCGGGTCGCTCAGCAAAATCATCGAGCATTTTTCCGAAAACGAGCCGACGGGCGAATTTGTGGCAATAATTTCGGGTAACAAGGAGGAAAAAATCGACGAAACCCAAATTTTTTCGGAACTCGCCGAGCTGCTGCAGAAATTTCGCGTAAAAGAGGCCGTAGAAATC
Source organism: Alphaproteobacteria bacterium (assembly GCA_017649895.1). Taxonomy (GTDB): domain Bacteria; phylum Pseudomonadota; class Alphaproteobacteria; order UBA3830; family UBA3830; genus UBA3830. The sequence goes on from JAGCFW010000012.1 coordinate 14,016, forward strand.
ATCATTGAAAAATATTCGGTAAATAAAAAAGCAATTTATCAAAAAGCATTGGAAATTAAGGAGAAATTGTAAGTGTAAAGAGTTCAGAATTTGGAATTGAGGTGATGCAACACTGTTCAGCGCCTTCAAAGAAAAATGGACTTCAAAAATTTCTAATTGAAGGGCGATATATTCTCAACTTCAGATTTTGCATAAAATTACAATTCCATGGTAAATGTGCTTCGGTAGTTTGCCTGATGTTTTATCCCAAAATAAATTAGAATTTTCACCATTGTATTTTTTCATGGAAATCATTACACTGCGACCGTGTGTAGTTTTTGTAGTTTTGTAACTGTGTATCAACGTCCGTAGTGGGTATGGTTGTTGTGGTGTTTGTTGTTTTGTAAAAGGATAAAAACTATGAAAAATCTACAGAAAATATTATTTTTGGCGGTGTGCGGTTTGTGGATTTCGACTGCCGCGGACGCCATGAATTCCAATTCCGTTTTCAATAATCAAAAATCACAATCGAGTTCCGTTAGTCGGCAAATATCAGGCCGGGAAAACGTCGATCCGAACGCTTTTCGTCCTACCGTAAAAGCTTATGATGGGCTTAACAAAAATCCTTTGTTAAACTTTAAAATGACAGAGGCGGAAAAGATTCAGGGAAATCCTGACAATATCGTTTATCACTTGACGAACCAGAAAAAGGTCTTTACTCGAGCTAACATCCGAAAGGTTGTTAAGGAAAGGATTTCTAAAGATATGATGTCTTACAATAAAAGCAAATTCAATGGGATTGTAAACAAGATTGTAGGAACGGCGAGAAAAATAGGAAAAAACAAAAACGGCAACCGTTTATATTGGGCGAAAATACAAAATTATCGAAAATATAACAAAAACTTTTTGCATCCAATTATTTGTAGCTCCGTGTCTGAGGAGTGGAAGCAGGCAGCGCAGGAATGGAAAGTAACAAACTATAAAAGAGTAGAAGAAGATATATGTATTTGTGGAAAGGAAGAAATCAAGGATATTTACAAAATCCGCAACCGTCTCAATGGAAATGAGTTGTATCCTATCGGAAGCCGCTGTATCAACAAATTCAAATCCAAAAAAATGAATGAAGACGTCAGTGAATACAAGAGAATATCCAAAAAAGTGTTTAATGGAATATCCAAGCTGAAAGAAACTATAGATAAAGGAGAGCTCATTAAATTTTCCGCCAGACTTTTTTCCGAGGAATTAATTCGCTATCTGAATCAAAAAGGAGTTCTCGATGATAACGAAAATCAGTTTTTACTCGACATGCGAGGAAAAAGACGTAACTCAGAGCAAAAGGAACAAATAGATAAAATTATCGATGACTACATTGTTCCGTATGTTGAAAAACTTCCTCAAAACGAAATCATAATTAATGGTCAAATGTTGGAGCAGTTTAAAGGATAGGAGACTTTCGATTTTCTGATGTTTTAATTCATCAAAAAACAGAACTTAACGAAACCATGAAAAACTCACCCGCTACATTTTCCGCATTTTGAACAACCGGCGCAATGTTTTTTCATCGCGCAGAAGTTGCAGTGTTTCTTAAAAAATTTCGGAGGTGTATCGGAAAAATCAAACAAACTTTCCTGCCGACTTGAATTTGCGGAAATGTTAAAAATTTGCGGTTTTTTGCTTTCATAATTCAAATTTTCCGAAAAAGCCTTCTTCATTTGCTCGGTTTTATCGAAAATTTTGAATTTTTCTCCGTTTTTTATGAAAATGTTCCCCGTCTCAAAAAACGAAAAAGTGACGTCGTTTTTGCGACATTCCTGCGAAAGTTTTACAACCCACGATTGGTACAGAGGGCGCGCGCCATCGTAATTTTCGCCGCCGCACCAAACATTTTCGATTTTCTGCGACCGCAAATATTTTTCCAGAGAGATTTCCCCGATAAAAGGCGCAACCAAAACCCCCTTGTGTTTGAACGGAAGCTCCAGCAAAATCGGAATTCTTTCGTCAGCACGCTTTTGATTTTCCGCGGTGACGTTCAGCCAGACATTCTCCCAGCCGTCACCCCAGTCGTCCGGCAGACTTTCCGGAATTCGCTGCGGTCTTTTGGTCACGAGGATGAAGATGACGTCGCTACGTTTTCTTATGATTTCCCAAGCCTCCGCGCGCCAGCAATCAGCCTCTGAGAGAAAAAAATCCGAGGTCATGCACACGCGCAAAAATTCCCCGCTACGAATTTTATAATTACCGAAGCGATCTTTGTGCAACGGGTAGTCAAAATTACTTTTCACTCTGTAGATTTCTGCGCCGCTGCGGCCGCGCTGGGAGTCCAGAAAATACATGTAACAATTTTGGCAGCCTTCGCTTACTTTTTTGCAGCCGTGCCACGGATTCCAGATGTCTCTCACGATTCGCGCTCCGCGTCGTAAAGCGAAATCTGCTGTTGGGTGTAGACAGTCAGCGGCCCGTCGGAAAAATTCAGCAGAAATTTCGGATGATTTTTTGCTTCCTCGGCCGAGCTGATAGGTTTGTGGCTCGGAGTTTCCGCCCAAACAAATCCTTTACGCAAAATACTCAAATATGAACAAGATTCGAGATTACTCACGGCAAGATTCAGGCGATGTCGAGAATTTTTCAGAATGCTCATGAAAGCGAAATTAAGCCTCTCGTCGATTTCGTTCAGATTGTGTTTCAAAACAGGTCTCGGCAACTGCAGCTTCGCCAGCCGTATCTTTTTTTGATCAATGAAATTCCAAAGATTTTTTTCGAGACGCTCCGAAGCAATGTCGATGCGCTGTCTCCTCTCCGACAGAAACCAACTGACGTTCAACTGCCCGACAGCTTTCAGGCGTAAGCGGCTTCTTTTCAGGATGCCGTGGGTCGAAAATTTCAGCTGAAACGAATTTTTTTCGAGGTCCTGCAGCAATTGCAGCCTGTAGGGAGTGGCCAGCTCAGCTGCGGCTGTCGGAGTCGGTGCTCGCAAATCGGCAGCGTAGTCGATCAGGGTCGTGTCGGTCTCATGTCCCACAGCGGAAATCACGGGAATCTCGCTGCGGAAAACTGCCCTCACGACATTTTCCTCGTTAAAAGGCATGAGATCCTCGAAACTGCCCCCGCCGCGCGCGACTATCAACACATCCGGGCGATCGTTTTCCGAAAGAGAATTCATGCCGTCGAGAGCTTTTTCCACCTGTGCCGCAGATTCATTTCCCTGAACCAAAACGGGCCAAAGCAAAATGCGGGTCGGAAATCTCTGTCTCACACGATGAATGATATCGCGAATGACAGCCCCTGTCGGCGAAGTGATAACCCCTATGATTTTCGGAAATTTCGGAATTCTCTTTTTCAGACTCGGGTCGAACAGTCCCTCCTTCGCCAACTTTTGCTTTCTTTCCTCCAGAAGTTTCAGCAAATTTCCGACTCCTGCCGGCTCGAATTTCTCGACGATAAACTGATATTTCGACTGCATTTGATAGGAGCTGACCTTTCCGAAACACGTGACTTTCAGCCCGTTTTCCAGCTGATGCTTGAGGCGCTGCAGAGTGCTTCGCCAACAAACCGCATCAATAACCGCCCCCTCATCTTTGAGAGAAAAATAGGCGTGACCCGACGAATGAATTTTCAGCGCGCTCACTTCCGCCGTCAGTTTTATGTGACTGAAATTCATCTCGAGCGACCTTTTGATCAGCGCCGACAATCTCGATACGGTAAACTCTTCTTCCATCATCTCGAACTTACACCTGAAAACTCGTGAATCATTTCTAATCTCTGCAGCCCAGATACTTTACAGCTTTTCGCCACCCAGAATGTGAACGTGGAAATGATCGACTTCCTGCCCTGCGTCGCGCCCGGTGTTCGACAAAATTCTGTATCCTGATTCTGCGATGCCCAGCTTCTCCGCCACGTGAGCAACCGATTTGAAAAACTTCTGAACATTCTCGGCCGATTCGTTTTGTACGAAATCCGCGAAATTCGTGTAGCAACCTTTCGTGATGACCAGCACGTGAATTTTCGCCGCCGGATTTATGTCGTAAAAAGCCAAACAAACTTCGTCTTCATAAACGACCTTGGAAGAAATTTCTTTCTGCAAAATTTTGAAAAATATATTATTTTTGTTATACATGATTTTACCTGTTTTTCTACATTAAAAATCATCATCAAATTCTTGTAAACGCCTATTTAAATTTTGTTGGGAATTTTCAATCGCGCACGGAGAATTTTTCAAATATTTCATGAGCAACACGTCCCGAGTAACCCAAAAAGTGTGAGCGGTCGGACGAAGAATTATAGTTTCTCCGAGGGAATTTTTGTGATCTTTGGTATCGATTGCGAACGCGATTACGTCATTGTTTGAATTCGGAGAATCGAAATTTTCCCGATTTAAATTTTCCTGAACAGAAATTTTCGGAGAAAAAATATAGGAACAAAAAACTCTCGACTCAAAGGTATCTTCGTAAATCTGGGAATAATTTGCGGTAAGATCGGGCTCGACCATGTATACCAAAGGCTGAAGATTTCCATCCTTGGCGACGGCTGCGGAAATGCCAAGCGTTTTGTAGGGAACATACCCAAATTTTACATCTAACAAACCACTTTCGACTCCGTCATTCGTTTCGGAAGGCCGAGGAAGACGCTTGTTATTCGCGACAAAGGAGGCTACGGACATGGCCACAGTTTCGATATTGGATTTGGTCAACTGTTCGCGCACATATTTATTTGCCGTCATGCTTTTGCGAATAAAAAATCCGGAAATTATCGCCAAAATCGAAATTCCTACGGCGATTTCCAGTAAAATTGATCCTTTTTTTGAATTTTTTTGAAAAAATGTGAGAAAAATCGATGGTTTTTGCATTTTTTTTTCGATTTTCATATTTTTTCTTTTTCGCATTTTCACCAAATTCTGAACAGAACTACACAGTCTTCATTCTTATTTTTAAAATTGTATTTTGATCCGACAATGCATTCTCCCGTGGCATATTGTCCTTTCATAATTTGGACATCTCCCTCCAACGGCAGACCATTATCAATACTTCGATCAATGTAATACGCATTTTCGGTGGTCATAATTCCCGAAAAATTTCGATTGTCGTTGGTACCTTTGGACAGAATCAGCCAAATTCCGGGTCTGCCCTCGATTTTCGATGATACGGAAAAATATCCTCCGATTTTGCTGATCGGATATCCGTTTATCAATTCGACGCTGACCAATCCCGATTTGGACAGGTGGCTCCAAAACCGTTTTGCATCATCCTTTGATAAAATTTCGCCGTTGCCGTTCCCGTTTTCCAAAGATTCATTGATTAATTCTCTCGCGTTTTGCAAATCGCCGGGAATCGCTCCGTATTTTTCCGAAAAACTGTTTGCGGCAATTCGATATGTCTCGACTTGCTCTATCACAGCGCGCAATTTTGCTGTCCGAATCAACTCTTTTCCCTTTAGAGAGAGGGTCGCAATCAAACTGATTACCAACACCGCAATCGCAATTTCGACGAGAGAAAATCCTTTTTTCGTCTTTCTGAATATTGGTCGATTTCTTCTCATTTTTTGCTCCATCTTTTGGTTTTTTGCGCATCTCTACCGCGAGTTTTTTCAAAATTTATCGGGCGAGGATCATTTGCGAATTTTTCATATAGCCTTTTGTCGGCGGCGTGATGTTTTTTGTTTCTCAGGATTGTCGCCTTCAGGAAAATCACCAGCTCGGTCACATCCGTTGACTTATCATTCTCTCCGACAACGGGATCAAGCTCCGCAAGCCCGGGCAATCCGTTGCGCTTATTGGCGGATTCCTCCTTCATCAAACCTCCCATCACAGCGACCTGCCCCGAATTCAATTTCAGAACGGAATCCATTTCTCTCATGTCGACAATCGGAATTTTTTGCGGCTTAATTTGCGGTATCGCTCCTGCACTTCTATTGAAAGATTGAAACAGATACGGCACTTCTTTGTAATCACGAATTCGTGAAATTGTCGGTCGCAAATTCAGCAGAACCGTATTGTTTCTCACGTCGATCGAAGGCTGCACCGTAACTATCAGTCCGATCGGAATGGTGTGCAAAGTCGTCGTCATAAAATCAGTGTCGCGTCCCGTCGTTGTTGATCCGTATTGTCGCTGTATTTCCGGAAGACAAACGATTTCGTTGTGGGCAACCTTAAGTATGGCAGACTGATTATTCAGGACTGTAATCCGAGGGCTGGACAAAGTTTTGACTGCCCCGAATTCTTCAATTATGCCGGCGACTATATTTAGGTTCTTTTTTTTAACTCCAAACGAAATCATCCCAGTTTGATCCGAACTCTTTTGGAAAGTCGTTCCGTCTCCTCGAAAAATATTCCAGTTTATTCCGTTTTTGTAGGCATCTTTCAAATGGACTTCCAAAATTTTCGCTTCGATCAAAACTTGCGATTCCGTCGCTTCTCTTAAAAGATTTACGTATTTTTGGACTTCCTCATGCTTGAACTGCGGAGCATGCACCGTCACCAAGCCGCCCTGTTTGTGGACCGTTACCGTACCTTCGTCCCCGACAATATTTTGCAAATTTTGTTCCAGCTCGGTCCAAAAATCATTTTTTATTACGCCCGACATAGTGCTGCTCGAGCCGTTATCTTTGAAATCCGTCGTCCCATTGATGCTATTCTTCAAAATCGACTGATTCATAAACAAGTCGGTGGAAGTCGAAACCGAACTTTGCGTCTCGCGCTCTATATTCAGAAATTGCAGGCTGTAAATTTTCGTCGACGGAGTATCATTCTCGATTTTCACCGAATTATCTTTGATCGTATATTTCAAAACGCAGCTGCCGCAAATATCTCTCAGTATGTCGAGAAATGGACGATTTTTGGCCTCGAAAGAAAGTCCTCCCTCGACATCGTGCGCAATAAAAACGTTGATATCGGCTTTTTTCGCCAGCTGAGTAAGAACATCTCGCAAACTCATGCTTTTCGAGATCGAAATCGACACTTTGCGATAAAAATTCGGCGGTATGTAATCTTCGTCTTCCTTTTGAAAATCCACATCCATTTCTTCGAGCGAGTCATCTTCGTAAATCGAATCCGTTAGAGTATCCAAGCTGGACGGAATCAAATTTTTTTGCTGAGGGGTCATTGGAGTGTCGACAATCGAACATCCCATAACCAAAAAACAAAAAACCAGACGTTTCATATCACTCAGCCATTTTTTAAATATTAATAAAATTATACGTAAAATTTTAAAAAAATCCAAAAAATTCATAAAAAACTGAGAAATCCATTAAAAAACTCGCAAACTTGGTCATCAAATGCATTTTCATTGCCTTAAAATAGGGAAAGACATTGAAATTTTTCACAATATGTTTTATAAGATGACAACAGTTTGTGTAGTATTTGTAGGTGGAAAAAGTTATAGAGTATACGGTAGCTCAAGCGAAAGGGCGACGGCTTCGTATGGCGCGTGCGCTCACGGGAATGTCTCGTCAGGATTTGCATGACAAGACAGGGATAGCTACTTCCACAATGGACACCTGGGAAAGCGGGCGAGTCGAGTTGAATGAAAAGAGTTCTCTCAGAATTTGCGAATCTTTTCGAAAATTGGGAATTTTTTGCTCTGCAGAATGGCTGCTACGCGGAGAAGGTATGCCTCCTCATCTGATGTCTGACACTGAAAGATCTATGCTCTCCTACCGTAAAAATGAAGAATATTCTCCAACAAATTCGCAGAGAAAAAAGTCTTTTAGTTTTCCTCCTTTTTTGGATCCGGTCATAAAAAAAGAATTGAGTTTTTTTTTAAATTTGCACGATAACCCTATTTTTCATATATTGACGGAAAATTTCGGAAACTCAGTGTTTGATGCGGGGGATTGCGTGGCCGGCGTAGGAGAAAATCCGCAAAAACTTGTCGGAAAAGTCGTAATTCTTCAAAAAACGAACGAAGAGACTTGCCTTTGCCGACTGAGCAGCGTAACCGACAGCTTTGCGGAAATATCTTTTGGCAAAAAAACTCCCCCCACAAGGGTTGAATTCAAAAAACTCGGACGTATCCTGTGGCACAGAAAATCCATATTCCCGAATTTCTGATATGATGAAGTTCTTGGGAAAAAATTAAAATCTTCTCTTCTTTTTTTTAGCTCTACTACTTGTCGCTCGATCTCGTTCAAAAATTTTCGGACAGATCCGCTGTGTTTGACGCCATAAACACCGACTTTCTGCAATTTTTCGGAATTTTAAGGATCATCGTACCAGAAAAGGATAAAAACAAGGGCACACGTTTGAAGAATGCCCCTGAAATTTCTTATTTTAGGTGCACAGTCACTGATTTTCCATCACTGCTGTACGAAACACTTTCGATCTTATTTTCCGGAATGCACTTCAGCCATTTCGCATCCATTTCTATGAGCTTCAAATTTTGCGGTAAATTCCATATTTGATCGATGTTTTTATCCAAATTCATCCCAACAATGCGAAGTTCTCTTAACTTTGGAAAATTTCCGAGCGCCGAGATAATGTCCGTAACAATTCGACGATTATCCCCGGAAATATCTTCGTCATCTCCGTTATTATAATTAAGATTAAGTACTTCCAAATTAGGACAAGTACTCATCCATTTGGGAACGCTTTTTATTTTGTTATTTTGAAAATTCATAGCCTTCACCGACAGCGAACCAAGACTGGTTGGCTGAAAGAAACGAGCCATAAACATAACATCCATGTTATTGCCAGAAACATCCAACTCCTCCAAATTCTTTGCACTGCGATAAGTTCCAACAGCTATCTGTAATTCCTCCCCGGACGGATTTTCCGGCATTATGATTTGCAATTTTCGCATCTTTGGACAATCAAATCCATGCACGTTGTAAAGTACTGACTTTACCTCAGAAAAAGGACGGACATCTAATACTAACTCCGTAACCTCTTTGAACTGCAAAAAATTGCCGCTTTCAAACGTCATATTCATTAAAGAACTTATATCAATTAAAGACGTATCTAATACTGTTTCATTCCCTAAAACGGGTCTTTTTGATTCTTGCGTTTGTTGAAGAGCTACTCCCGATCTGTCAAAATTGCCTTGTTCGAATCTTTGAAGACGCATCTGCCTTAAATGATTCATTTCATTCGCAGACATCCCCCATACGGCCGCTGAAGAAAATACCAAAGTTGCCAAAATTTTTTTCATGACTATCTCCTTTACACACTCACACAAAAACATCATACACTCTCATATCTCAGAAGCGCAACCAACTTTACCAATTGGTAGATAAATGCTAGCATTCGACAAACTTGTTTACAATAATTACTTGCAAAAAATCTTCAGACAGCCAAAATTTTACGAAACCGTATATTATTCAAAATTTCTCAAATATGTACGATAGGTTAAAAACTATTTCTCAATTTTTCCGTGACAATATTTGTATTTCTTGCCACTACCGCACGGACAGAGAGCATTACGGGGAACCGCAAAAATGTCTCCGTTAAGTTGCTGATCGGATACTTGAGAATCAGCGTCACCTTCAGCTTTGCCCTTTCCATTGTTCGCGCCGTCGGTCTCGCTGTTGGTTTCATTGACAAAGGAATTCGCTTCTTCATCTGACATATCTTCCAACTCGTCCATATTGTAGGTCTCATACGGAATCTCGTCGTCTTGTGTCTGCGCCGCGCTTGCAAATTCAAACATCGCCAGAGCGCGAACCGTTTCTCTCCTAATAGTTTTTGACATATTCTCGAACAGGGCGAAAGCCTCCTGCTTATACTCATTCAGAGGATCTCTTTGTCCATAGGCGCGCAGATTGATTCCCTGACGCAAGCGGTCGAGATTCAGCAAATGCTCCTTCCAATATTGATCGATCAAACGCAGCAAAATCGTGCGCTCCATGTATCTCATAATCTCTGCGGTATAGGTTTCCTCTTTCTTCTTGGCCTGATCTTTTACCTTCTCGAGCAAGAGATCCACGACCTCATCGCGAGACAGATTTTCCTTCTTATCCAGCACAATATCTTGACCGAAAATCGCCGACAATTGGTCATTTATGAGCTGATAATCCCAAAACTCGGACGGAGTATTTTCGGCGACGTTGCTGTAAATCACATCGGTGACGGCCTCTTCACGCATGTCGTCGATATCCTCGTTGAAATCCTTGTCGTCTGCCATCAATTCGTGACGCTGGGCGTAAATAACTTTTCGCTGATCGTTCATGACGTCGTCGAACTTCAGCAAATGCTTACGGATATCGTAGTTACGCGCCTCAACTCTCATTTGCGCCTTTTCCAAAGCCTTGTTAATCCAAGGATGAACAATCGCCTCACCTTCCTCAATTCCGAGCTTCTGCAATGTTGCATCCAGCTTCTCAGCTCCGAAAATTCTCATCAGATCATCTTCAAGAGACAGGAAGAATTTCGATGCTCCCGGGTCTCCCTGACGTCCTGAACGTCCACGCAGCTGGTTGTCGATACGACGACTTTCGTGCCTCTCCGTTCCGACGACGAAAAGACCTCCCGCCTGCTTGACAATCTCCTCGTCCTCCTTGACCTCTCTTTCTATTCTCTCTTTGATGTGCTCGATTTCCGCCGGATCTTCGACTCCCGCGAGCTCCTTCTCCAAGCGCGCCTCGAGATTTCCACCAAGTTTAATGTCGGTTCCACGTCCCGCCATGTTGGTTGCGATGGTCACCGCGCCGGAACGCCCCGCCTCCGCGATAATTTGAGCTTCCAGGTCATGATATCTTGCGTTCAGAACATTGTGTTCGATGCCGGCTTTCGTCAGCAACCTCGAGAGCAACTCGGACTTTTCGATGCTGACCGTTCCGACCAAAACAGGTTGCTTACGGGCGTGGCATTCCTTGATCAACTTGATGATCGCGTCATATTTCTCGCGAGCCGTTCTGTAGACCTCGTCGTTGTAATCTTTTCTTGCGACCGGAACATTCGTCGGAATCACGAGGGTCTCGACCTTGTAAATCTCCGAAAGCTCCTGCGCCTCAGTCGCTGCTGTACCTGTCATACCCGACAGCTTTTTGTACATCCTGAAGAAATTTTGGAAAGTAATCGACGCTAAAGTTTGGTTTTCCATCTCGACCTTGACGTGCTCCTTGGCTTCGATCGCCTGATGCAGACCGTCCGAGTAGCGACGCCCCTCCATCATACGCCCGGTGAATTCGTCGATGATGATGACCTTGTTGTTTTTTACGATGTAGTCGACGTCCCTCTTGAACAGGAAATGCGCCTTGATTGCGTTGTTTACGTGATGAACGATCGCGATATTTTGGACGTCGTACAGATTTTCGTTAACTATCAGTCCCGCATCGATCAGCAGCTTCTCGACATGCTCGTTTCCGGCTTCTGTCAGAGTGACATTGCGCTGTTTTTCATCGACTTCGTAATCTTCCTTGACCAATTGAGGCATAATCGCGTTGACTTTGACATACAAGTCCGCCGAATCTTCGGCCGCTCCGGAAATAATCAACGGAGTTCGCGCCTCGTCGATCAAAATGCTGTCGACCTCGTCAACGATCGCATAATTGAATGGGCGCATCACCAACTCGGAAGCGTAAAATTTCATATTGTCGCGCAGATAATCAAACCCCAACTCGTTGTTCGTCGCGTAGGTGATATCGCAGGCGTATTGCTCGCGCCTCTGTTCGTCGGTCAACCCGTGAACAATCGTTCCGACCGTGAGTCCCAGGAATTTGTAAATTTTTCCCATCCATTCGGCGTCTCTTTTGGCAAGGTAATCATTGACAGTAACAACGTGAACACCCTTTCCCTCCAGAGCATTCAAATAGGCGGCAATGGCTGCAACAAGAGTCTTTCCTTCACCTGTTTTCATCTCGGAAATCATTCCGTTGTGCAAAGCCTGAGCTCCCACCAGCTGAACATCGAACGGACGCAATCCCAAAGCACGCTTCGCTCCTTCTCGAGCAACGGCAAAAGCCTCGGGCAGAATATCGTCCAAAGTTTCATCTTTTTTGAGGCGCTGTTTGAACTCCTCAGTCTTCGCTTTCAACTCGTCATCAGAGAGACTTACGACAGAATCCTCCAACGCGGTAACTTGCTCCGCAACCCTAAAGTACTTCTTCACCACTCTGTCGTTGTGCGATCCGAAAACCGCCTTTAAAAACTGAGATAACATACAGCCTCACACATATTTTAAAACAATTTAGCTCCTAATTATAAAGAAAAGGTTAACATTTTTCCATTAAAAAATGACTCTGGGAAGAGGAAGCCGCGCCCTTGAAGTCGGGAATATAGAGAATCGCCGATTAAAAGTGATTTTTCTGTTTTCGCTGACGACGTTACAGAGCCTTCGCCTCCCTCATATTTCACCTCGAAAATGGCAACACGAAAAAGTTAAACTAGTAACCCCAATTATGGATTAGCAAGTAGAAAGGAACGACGAGCAACCGAAGGTTTAGAAGGCTTTAACTGATAAGCAGTGAGGGTCGAAATGATGTGCACGAGCATGAATTTGTTTTTGAGGTTGTCGAAAACCGTCTCGACGAGAGAGCGTTTGCACAAAAAATTTTCCCTCAAATGACATTAAAATATTTTTCATAATACGTTTTACCCCCGTGATTATTTTCAATCCTCGAGACATTAAATATCGATGTACGCGATCTTGCTTCTTTTTCCCCTCTTTTTCCAAGGCTTTCAAAAAATCATCTACTAAACAAAATAATCTCGTGATATCTTTTTTCATGGCTGAGCTCTTACTCTTTTTTTTCGGAGCTTAGCCTTTCCTTCCCTCTGTTTTCAACTATCTTATTCCATTATTTGGGGTTAGTATACTAAACGTGTGCCTTTCGGATTTTCATAGCCTTTTGTATTCTGAGCATAATATTACTCCGTTTTGGAAACGAACCTTTATTCTCTTCAAGGCTTTTAATTGAATCCAATATCGCGATATCCCCGCCAGCTTCTAGAAATTTAGTTAACGCGACGGACTGGTAGTTTTTTTTCTCAGCAAGATTGTTTTGATACACAAAATCAACAAGGGCATTCATTCCCATTGCGTCTGAAAAAATAATGCAGTCTTTCATTCCAATATCATTCCTTATAACTTTTTGAATGATTGTTTTCGATAGTGTTCCTGGAAACTCAGGATCTATATTTTTGTATACAACGTGCGCAACCATTCCTCCAGGTAAAGACCTAGCTTCTGTTTTTAAGGAGGTTATTACAGCTTTAGATGCTAAAATATCACAATTGTATAATTCACTTTTTGATGCGGAGACCGTTGGTAGCTGCTTATGGCTGTCAACAGCTTTCCCATGCCCCGGCAAATGTTTTATAACTGGAAATATTCCGGCATCCTGGTACGCCCTTACAACGGCAGAGGCACATTTGCTCACTCTCCCGGAGTTTCCGGAAAAGCATCTTTGAACTATAAACGAATCAGCCTTATCGCACACATCTGTTACCGGACCAAATATTATATCTATACCTAATTTTTTAGCATATTGAGCTACGTCAAAATAATAATCATAAATTTCCTTCAAGGAAGCATTGCGAAAATCTATGGCATCTTTCTCTAGCGGATGAAATTTTTTGAATCTGTTAACTCCCTTTCCTTCGATGTCTACAGCAACTAAAAATCCCAAACTTTTCAGTTGTTTTGTCAGCTTAATTACCTGAGCTTCATTGTCACAATTTTCTCCGAACAACAAAACGCCAACAGGTCTGTATTTTTGAAGCAATTCAATTTCTTTATCCTCCAAAAAAGGCCCTTCAACACAAACCATTGCAGGAATTCTTAGATCTTCCTGGATTTTATCGTTACAGGAGCACAAAACCATCATCAACAACAATCGCAAAATCTTTATAAATTTTTTCATAAAACCTCTATCAACACTTCTACGCATATCATTGTAGTTAAAAAAAGAGAAAATAAAAGTTAAACCCCGAAAAAAGAACAGGAGCGAAGCCATGAAGAAGGATATCACCAGATTATTTTGTTCGGTAGATGATTTTTTGAAAGCATTGGAAAAAGAGGGGAAAAAGAAACAAGATCGCGTACATCGATTCGACATCTTTGAATGTGTGCCATCCGAAGAGAATTTACAGGAACAAAGTTTTCAAAGGACTCGCTGAGAGAGGGAAATCGACGAAAGGTTGGTTTTTCGGATTCAAATTACACATCGATAACAAAGGAAATTTGATGAACGAAAAACTAACGAAAGGCAATGCTAACGATCGGTCGGTAGTGCCTCAAATGACAGCAAACATGAAGGGATTTTTGTTTGCGAACAAAGGGTATATCAGCAAGGATTTGTTTCTTCGTTTGATGGCTCGGGGATTGAAAATAATCACGGGGATAAAACGCTCAATGAAAAATATTTTGATGTCGTTCGAGGGAAAATTTTTTCTGCGCAAACGCTCTCTCGTAGATATGGTTTTCGACAACCTCAAAAACAAATTCATGCTCGAACACTTCCGGCATAGATCCTTTATAAACATGCTCGTGCACATCATTTTTACA
>JAGCFW010000013.1 GCA_017649895.1 Alphaproteobacteria bacterium
CAGAGAATGGTCTGATGAATTTGTTTTACGGTAGGGCAAGTGGACAGAGATCCATGGCGCCAGTTGCTGCTCCTCAGCAAACGGTTCACCAAAGGGATGTGCAAGCACCTGAGGTCAACACTAGGTCTCTGAGAATGCAGAATTCTACAGAAAATGAGCAGTTAAGTGAGCAGATCGAAAGACTTAATCGGGAAGTAGCGGAGTTGAGAATGGCTTTACCAAATAGATATCCGCCCGTGTATGGTTATAATTATCCACCCGCGTATGGTTATAGTTATCCAAATGGTGTGAATAGTGTAGAGTTCAATCAGCATGTGGATGGTGCATCCAGTTCTCAAGAAGCTTCGACTGTTTATGTAGATCCGCATACTAAAAAGTTGCAAGATCAGTTCATTAAAGAGCAGCAAAAAAGGATTAACGGCAGTGGAAACCATATTGAAAAGGAGTTGGAATATCAAATAGTACGTGGTTTGGTGGATGATGCGATGGCGAATTTATCCGATTTTCTTGAGGGGAAGAAGAATGAGTTTGTCGATCAAATGTTGCTAACGCGAGATCGTAAAGGAGTTGCTGATATTTTAGGGAAGGTTTTGGTCAGGGAGATGATAGGTCTGGAGAGAATTGGGGCTGAATTGACGGGCGTTTCTCAAGAGGTGGAAGCAAGGAAGAAAGAAGTTAATGATCTGCTTGCTAGGTTGCATTTGCCTGAATCGATATCAATCAATGGAAAAGATTTCGCTGTTTCTGATAGATCTTTTGCAACGAATTCAAGAGAGTCTTTTTGTGAAGATGCGATGAAATCGTTTACAAAAATAGAAAAAGGATCAACGTTCCCTGTCAATGGCAAGATGTATAAAAGTCAGTGTGCGATTAGCTCACTTAATTTGACTTCAGAAGAAGAGAAAAAGATCCCTGTTGATATCAGAAAGGAACTGAATGACAAAGATGGAATTCAATCAGATAACAAGGAGTTGTGGGAACGGATATCAGATAGCGTACAAAAGCGTATATTTGTTTACGATTATCAGGGAGGATTTATTGTAGGGTTTTATGAATATGGTAAATCTTATAAAGATCTTAGGAGAGTTTTCGGGAAGTTCGAATATGGTGAACCTTTTGAGCCTCTGGAGAGACATTATCAGCAACTTGTTGAAAGAGAATAAACGTTCGGAATAGTTTCCAGTTCCCCCTCTGTGAGGGGGATTTTTTTTTCGGGTCTTTACGCTGGATTTAACCAATTCCTCATGATAGAGTTTACGTGGTATATGGGTTTGTTATGTGCTTTGGTAAGTTGTTGAATGCGTTTTTCTATTCATTATCGGGGATAAAATTTTTGCTGCAGGAAAGAGCGTTTCTTCAGGAAATCATGCTGGGTGTGGTTTTGTTTGTGCTGATGTTTTTCTCTCAAAACACAAAGGCGGAAATTCTGTATATTTTCTCCTCGTACTGTCTCGTTTTGATAACCGAATCGCTCAACACTTGTATTGAAACCGTGGTCAACAGAATATCGCTCAAAAAGGATCCGCTGTCCAAAAAGGCGAAAGATATCGGGAGCGCGGCGGTGTTTTTTTCGTTGGTCCATCTTGGAATTGTGTTGGTTTCGTTAATTCGGTTATAGGGGAAAACTCTTTTGAAAAGCATTCCTGACAGTTACGGTTGCGGGGTTGCGTTTCTGTATGTTTTTTCTAACTTATTGAAAATCAATAAATTTTTAGCCATTTCATGCTACCATGCCCAGCGTTGGGGAGTGAGGGGTAGTCCGTGATAAAAAATTAACAAATTGTTAATTTTAGATCAGTTTTGATGAAGGAATGTTTGCCAAATTCGATCACTTCAATATAGATTCAATGAAATTTTTCTGATTTATTCTGTTTTTTGCGTGCAATCACGGAAAATCGATTCCGCCGGAACTGAGAGGATTACATCGTAGCAACCTCCTCATTGATTTAAAAATTCCTTGGGCGCATCCGTATTTTTGAATTGCCAGAACTGCGTATTCCGAGCAAGTTGGATAATATTTGCAGCAGCATTTCAGATGAGGTGAGACAGCTCGCTGGTAGAATCTCAGCGCTGCGATCAGTATTTTTTGCATTTCTCGATTTTTTTGTTTAGATTTTGAATTGCTTTCTCAGCCTGCTCGACAAAGTCATTCCAATTTGCTGTAACGAGCGATTTTTTCGCAATGAAAACATAATCCACTCCCTCAAATCCCAAGGACGGAAGCAGCTGCCGCGCCATTGCTCTCATTCTCCGCTTGCATCGGTTGCGAATCACTGCGTTCCCGACTTTTTTTGATGCCGTAAACCCAACCCGATAATTTTCGACCTTATTAAAGCCCGCCAGTGCAACAAAAAAATCCGCTCGATAACTGAGACCTGACGCAGATGCTGACAAAAAATCTCTTCTCTTGCGGATTCTGAATTTTTTTTCCAAATTAAATTACGCGGACAAACGTGCGCGACCCTTCGCTCTTCTCGCCTTCAAAATACGACCACCAGCGAGAGTTCTCGCTCTGAAACCATGTCTGCGCTTGCGAACAATTTTACTCGGATTGTATGTAGGTTTAGCCATAATATACCTCTGCCTTCAACAAAATCTGAGGCATTTTAACATTTAAACGAGAAAAGTCAACCGAGGGAGGTGGAAATGTGGGAGTAAAGACGGCGTATTCACGATTTATCGAAACTATTAACAGGTTTTTAATCAATAACTGAGAGAATTCAACATAGGTTTTAGTATTGAGAAGTACGTAAAATGAAATGGTTTACCAAAAAGGAGTTTGACGGGAGATATGAAGTTAAATTAATCAGAAATTTCCGAAAAATCCTCCGTAGAAAGCATTTAGAGTCTTGCGAACTACTAAAAACAAATACTCTTGTTGGTTTTTCTGTATTAGCTGTAATTATTTATGTTATTGGAGTGATTTTTTTTGATGTTGTTATAACAAAAGTTGGAATCAGAAAAGTTTTGACCAGTTACTCCATAGCAAAAAATAGCCTCTTATATCAAGAAATCTTCGACAAAATAGCGTCCATGTTGGCAGTCTATGATGTAGAAGTACAAAATCAGCCATTAAAATTCGTTAGGTTGGGACGGGATAATGATGGCGGATATGTTGTTCCTGTTGCAGCTTTGGAATTATCGGATGCCTTAATGGGGTATGGAATTGGCGACGATATTTCATTTGAAAGAGATTTTTCTCAGCGTTTCGATAAACCTTCATTCGGATTTGATTGCGGAGTGCAAAACATCGAAACAGGCGATAGCCGATGTCATTTTTTCAGCGAATGTATAGGGACAAGTAAATATTTGTTTAGTAATCAAGTTTCATCTGGGCATATTTCTACTTTTTCCAATCAACTGCAGCGCATGGGATTAATCGGTAAAAAAATTTTCGTAAAAATGGATATCGAAGGGGCTGAATTCGATGTAATTGATGATATATTGAGTCATGTGAAAAATATTACTGGAATAGTCTTGGAAATCCACATTTCTAACAGGAATCCGAAAAGAGCATTAGAGACCTTGTCTTCTATTAATGATCATTTTATTTTGGTCCATTTACATGGAAATAATTTTTCTAATAGTTATTTTAAAACAAGATATTCCTCCCATTCCATTCCAGAAGTACTCGAACTGACTTATATAAATAAGAATCTTCTTAGCTCTTATAAAATTTCAAAAAACCAAAAACATCCGCATCCAATAGATCAACGCGATTGTATAAATATTCCTGAATGCGAGTTTGAGATTATACCAATGGATTAAAATATCATAGATCTGAGGATATTAATCCGATCAATGCGCCATAATTTCCCCCATTAACCCTTTTTTAAAAGTTATCCACTGAATCTGTGGATAACCCTGTGGATAAGTCTGTGGATTAGTTCGTTTTTCCGTAACTTTATGGGGGTGCTGAATAGTTAGGCATCTTTTTAGGTATCTATTAGGGGGTATATTGTTAACTTATTGAAAAATAAAGATATTTTTAAAATCAAATAGATAACCATGGTATCCTTGTAGACTGATTTTACATAAATTCTACTGAATTTTTTTTTAACGAATTTCTCTATAAAATCTGTGGATAACTGTCCCCGCTATCATCAATTAATTCAATCGTCAATAGCTTTTCGCGGAATAAATGGCATCACGAAAATTCCGCTGACCGTAAACAGGGTTGCGATCAAAATCGATTCGAGAGATGACTCAAATATCATCAATCCGCAAAAAATTAACGCCAGAATTGCGAGTAATATTTTTTTGAAGCTGTGAATCTTTATGGCGAATTTCAGATATGCGAGGGCGCAAACTGCGTAGACTAACACAAACGATTTTTCGGAAAAATTGATAATATACCCGATTTGCGACGACAAGTTTTCGTTTTTGGTCAGGATCAAAATAGGAATCATTCCCAAGCAGCTGATCAAGACGCTGACGTAAGGCGCGCCGTTCTTGTTTTTCTTTGCAAAAATTTTCGGAAGCAATTTATCTTTTGCCAGTCCGAGAGAGATTTGTGCGGAGGTTAAAATCCACGCGTTCAACGTTCCTATGCAGACCAACGAGGTGATAACCGCGATTATCAATGAACAATTTTTTCCCAGCACGACGTTTATGGCATCCACAAACGGCGCCTTGCTGTCCGCCAAAGTTTCGCTTGGAATGACACCCATGATCGCGATGTTGTTTATCAGGTAAATCAATGCGACGCTGACCGTTCCCAAAATTATTGCGCGAGGAATTGTTTTCGACGGATTTTCTACATCGCCTGCTGGAGTCGTTGCACATTCCACTCCGATGAAACACCAAAAAGTAATCGACGTCGCGAGCATCATCATGTCTCCAAAAGACATCTCTGCGCATTCAGGCAGAACAGTGGCTTTGGACAAATCAAAATCCTGAAAAATTATCGCCGGCACCACTACAAACGGAATGAATTTCAGCAATGTCAGTACGAATTCCAACTTTCCCGATAACACAACACTTTTACAATTAACGTAGGTCAGGGTCAGCAGCAAAATTATTTCTAAAGAAAGATAAAGGTAAGGCGATTGATATTGTCCGAAAAAAGGGTGAAGGCATGCAATTGCCGTGACTACCACAACGGAGCTGCTTATCCATGAAATCAGCCAGTAGGTCCATCCCGTGAAAAACGACGCAATTCTTCCAAACATCTCGTTAACATAGACGTGAGGCCCTCCTGTTTTCGGAAAGTTGGAGCACAACTCCGCGAAAACGAATGCCAAAAAGATCGCTCCCAGCCCCGCAAGAATCCACGCGTAAACGCCGTAAATTCCGAACGGAGCCAAACCTGTCGGCACAACAAATATGCCTGAGCCGATCTGACTTCCGAAAACTATCGCTAAAACTGCACCGAACCCTAACTTCTTTGACATGAGCCTTCTTTCTTTGCTCGCATTATTGATGATTCACGCGAGAAAAGCAAGTGGCGAAGGTGAATTTGCATGGGATCTTTTTGTATACATTGCTTTTAGTTTTTCGAAAAATTTACAAGAGAATTCGAGGAAACAACTAGCCAAAGTTTCTTTTACCGTTTTATGATCAAAAATGATTGAATAAAATCAATAAAACCCGCGAGAAAGGTAAGTAACTACCCCTTCACCGAGCCAGCGGTCAGTCCTGAGATGATTCTTCGCTGGAATATAACAACCAATACGACCAGCGGAAGAGTGACCAGTACGCTGGCGGCCATGATCAATCCATACGGGACTTCGTGTTGACTGGCTCCGCTGAATAACGCCAGAGAGACAGGCACTGTCCGAGCTTGATTTGTGAGAGTGAAGGTGAGGGCGAACAAAAACTCATTCCACGCCGCGATGAACGCCAAAAGTCCGGTTGTCACGATCGCCGGGCCCAATATCGGCAAGAATACTTTCATCAAAATTGTTCTTTGATTTGCTCCGTCCATGATTGCGGCTTCCTCGATTTCTTTCGGGATGCTTCTCATAAAATTGGTCATCGTCCAGAGAGTAAAAGGTACTGTGATGATCATATAAGACAAAACCAAAGCTGCTTTTTCATTGTAAATGTCCAAGACGCGTATCAGTTCGAACATTCCCGATAGCACCGCAACTTGAGGCAAAGTCGTGACTCCGAGAGCTATCATCAGCACGCGCTTCCTTCCTGGAAACCTGTGTCGCGCCAAAGGATAGGCCGCGAATAGACATACCGCCAAGGTAAGAAATGCCGTCATGGTTGCAACGGCCGCGGAGTTCCAAAACGAGCAAAGGAATGTTTTGTCTTTGAAGACAGTGTTGTAATTTTCAAAGCTTAAATGTGTCGGCCACAGATCGGTGGAGAAAATATTCGCACCATCTCTGAACGAAGAAACCACCGCCCAGTAGAAAGGAAATAAACAGCACACCGCGATTACCAAACAAATCCCCGCGAAAGCTGCGTTTTTTACCAATCTTTTATATTTCCACTTATTTTCGGCTTTGATCATATTAACTCAACTTATTTAATTTTTTTCTGTTAAATGAAATGTAAAATATACTCAAAAATGCAATAAAGAATAACAGCGCTGTGGCTGCTGCCGATCCAAATCCGACGTCGGCGTAATCTACCAAATGCTTTCGAGCGAACACGGACATCGTTGCCGTTGCGCTGTTTCCACTGCTCAAGATGTAAACCAGATCAAATATTTTGAATGTTTCAAGTCCACGGAAAATCATCGCCACAATAATGGTCGGCTTCATCAACGGAAGGATAATTTTCATAAGAATTTTATGGAAAGGAATGCTATCGACCTCGGCGGCTTCGAAACAATCTTGCGGAAGGGACTGCAATCCTGCAAGCAACAGCAGCGCCATGTAAGGAGTGGTTTTCCAGACGTCGACCAAAATTATCGATACGATGCTGAGAGTGTTGTCCGCAATCCACGGAATAGGACTGTCGACAATTCCAACACGAATTATCAGTTCGTTTACAATTCCATAGACATCATTTAGCATCCATGCCCACATGCGTGCAGAAACAATTGTAGGAATAGTCCATGGAACAAGAACAATTGCTCTCATCCACCCGCGTCCTTTGAAATTTCTGTGTAAGATAAGCGCGATTATCATACCAAGAATTGTTTCCAAAGGAACAGCAACAACGGTGATGACAAAAGTATTTTTTACCGCGATCCACCAATCCTGATCTCGCGCAAGATTGATGAAGTTGTCTATTCCGATGAATTGGAAATCATTGAGGCTGTCCAAAGCAGCATCTGTGAAACTGAAATAGATCGTTTTGAGAAGAGGCCATCCGGCACAGAGGGCCAAAGTCAATAAACAAGGAGCAAGAAACAGCCAATTGCTCAAGTTTTTCCGTTTTTTTTCACAGTGGACCCTTCCGGTTTTCCCAGGCATTTCGACTAACTTCCCGCTGTTTTTATTTCGCATTCCTTTTTCTTTCAAACAAACTGCGTTCTTCATATTTCTTTGTTTTTTAGTTCGATCCAAAGAAGGATTTTAACATATCCACAAATTTTTGGAACAGACTCTTTGAAGATTTTTTCTCTTTAGATTTCTTCTGTCGATCTATGATGTTGTTCAACTTTTTGTTAAGCCTTCCCAAATACTTCTTGGATATTTTTTCAACATTAACTTCTTCCAGACTCTCCGTAAGAGCGGTGTTAATAATGTTGAATATTTCGTGACTGGCTCTCGGGTAGTCCTTTCCGAATGTCGAAGACGGCCTGGCTACAGCATTTTCTAAGGAGTTGCTTAATACTGCGAAAAACGAATTTTTTTTCAAAATTTCCGAATCTTTGTACAAACTTTTGTATGCTGGTGCATAAGCAAATTTTGCTCGAATCTTATGTTGAGCTTTACTTGTCAAAAACTTTACTAAGTCCGCAGCAATCGCAGCGTGTTTAGAATATTTTGAAACGGTGAAGAACCATCCACCAATAACTCCGGAAGACTTTCCTTTCACCATATTTCCCGTTGGAATTGGCATAACGCCTATTCTTCCGGAGACCACGGTGCCTGGATCGTTCATCAGTGACCAGGCATAAGGCCAACTGTTCATAAACAAAGCATTTCCTGACTGGAATAATCCGCGAGCTTCCTCTTCTGAATAGTTGAGTACGCTTTTTGTGCTGGCATTTTTTAAGCAATTAATGAGCAGGATCAACGCATCGACGCATTCTTGAGAATTTACGACGGCACGTCCTTCGCTATTGATCACAGTTCCACCGAAGGTATCTATTAACTGGACGAAATTGCAGGTTAGCATCTCAAAAGCTTTAGCCTGGAATACATAACCGTAAAATCTGTTATTGGTTTTTCTTTCCTGCTCTTGAATAAATTTAGCCGTTTCGTACAACTCTTGCCAAGAGCTCGGAACAGATCTGTTGTGTTTTTGGAGTAAATCTTTTCGATAATACATAACCTCACAATCGGTATAGGCAGGAAGGGCTACCATCTTTCCGTTGAAATACATATTATCCCTTATGGTTGTAAAGATGTCTTCTTCATCAATTTTCCCGTCTTTATAAAATTGATTCAAATCAACGAGAACATCTCCGAAAGCTCCTATCCACGGAAAATCCATCTGCAAAATATCTACATCGAAAGATTCAGCGCTTAGCCACTGTTTGTAAAGAGCAAAGCATTCGTTACTGGAATGAGGCAGAGTGACTATTTCGACTTTATGCTGATTCCCCGTTAGTTTTATCCACTCATTGATAGCTTCTTGGAACAATAGCAGTTCGATACCTTTCGCTCGACAGGTAATTTTTAAGGTTACGCAATTCGAATCAAAAAAAATCAATGAACAAATTCCAATAACCGCAGATTTTAAGAATTTTCCCATACGTGCCGCTCCTTCCAGTAAATCAAATCCCTCAATTGTATCACAAATAGTATTCAAAATCATCAGATATTTCGGGGCGCATGACATTGGAATAGGGGGAAAAATCAGAAGTGATTTGTCTTGATAATTCTTTGATTACTTATTTTTGAAAATTGAATTTTAATCACATCTGAAGGCAGTAGATCTCCGATAATTTCTGGCCACTCTATGATAGTTATGCAATTCAAAAAAGCTTCATCGATTCCGAGATCATAGAACTCATCAGCAGATTTTAGTCGGTAGCAATCGATATGCCAAATTTCCGCAATTTTACTCGGATACGTTTGAATTATATTAAAAGTCGGGCTGATTATGTTCTCAATTTTCGGATTTAAAGTTTTTATCAGATATTGAGCAAAAGTCGTTTTTCCGAAACCCAAATTCCCGTATAAAGCGAAACATTGCCCCGGTTTTGCAAACTCAGAAAAATATTCCGCAGCTTTTTGGGTGTCGTCTAATGAATTACATATGAATTTTTTCATGAATTGATCAATGATTCTAACTTTTTCGGATCGTTTGAGATTAAAATCGATAAATTCTCCGAGATGATTTTTTTTATGGCATCCAATTTTTCGGATTCTTCTTCAGAAAAATTTCCGAGAACGTAAGACACTATCATGGATTTTTCCGTTGGACGTCCGACGCCGATTCTTACTCGCCAATAGTCGTTTCCCGCGAGGTTATCTATGCTTTTCAACCCGTTGTGCCCGCCGTTTCCGCCACCCTTTTTGATTTTCACTCTGCCGAACGGAAGGTCAATGTCATCGTGGAAAACGATAACTTTATTTATCGGAATTTTATAAAAATCGATCAGAAATCGGACAGCTCTTCCCGACAAATTCATAAAAGTCAGCGGTTTTGCGAATATGATTTTTTTCTTTTCGAAAAAGCAGGAAGAAATTTCCGCAACTTGCGACATTTTCTTAAAAGAATTAGAGGCGACGGATTCCGCTATCGCCTCTATCACTTGAAAACCCACATTATGTCTGTTGTTTTCATATTCAAACCCGGGATTTCCCAATCCTACAATCAACAGACATTCAATCATTTGCGATTAGGCTCCCGCTTCCGGAGTTGCTTCAGCAGCTGCTTCAGCACCAGCTGGCGCATCCGACTTCATGATCGTAGGAGCAACAACCGTCGCGATGGTTACTGTTTTGGCATTGACCGGCAACGAAACGCCTTCCGGAAGTTTAATTGTGTTCGAGTGAACCGTGTGGTGGAACTCGAATCCGGTCAGGTCGATTTCGATGTGCTCAGGAATTTTTTCCGGATCACAAACAACATCGATTTCGTGGGCCAGTACGTTCAAAACACCGCCCAGCTTCAAGCCTGGAGATGCATTCTCATTGGTGAAAGCAATAGGAACACGAACTGTGACGCGACTTCCTTTTCCGACTCTCATAAAATCGACGTGCATTACTTGATCGGTTACGGGATGAATCTGCGCCTGCTTTGCCACAAACTTTTGTCCTTTCTTTCCGATTCCGTTGATCTCAAAAACTGTGGAAAAAAAGTTCGATTTGTAAGCGTAGCGGCTTAATAAATCTTTCGCGATGCAAATATTCTCGGAAGGTTGGTTGTCTCCGTAAACTACGCATGGAACAAATCCCGCTCTTCTGTCTGCTCTTGCCGAACCTGTTCCAATACTTTCTCTTTTCTTGGCTTCTAAAGTAACTGTCGCCATTTTTTGCTCCTCTCTAAAAAACTAAATTAGTATTCCAATTGCATCAGCCAATAGCTCCACAACTGACAATTTTTCAAATTTATCCGACAAATTATCCTTGCAACAAACGCTATCGGTCACAACAATTTTCGCGATATTTGAAGAGGCTAAGCTTTGCAAAGCTCCTTGAGAAAAAACTCCATGGGTCGCGTAAGCTACAACTTTATAGGCCTTCACTTCTAACAACGCGTCGGAAGCATGACACAAAGTTGCACCGGAGTCAATCATATCGTCGATCAAAACGCAAATTTTGTTTTCGACGTTTCCCAACACTTTTATTTTGTTAACTTTGTTGAACACATTTCGTGATTTTACGCAAACGGCCAAATCAGTTTTCAAAGTTTCCGCGACGAACTGGGCGTCTTTTGCTCGTCCCAAATCTGGAGACACGATAACAATATCTTCCGGTTTATACTTGTTTTTTATGTCTTGAATAAATAAGGGAAGCGCCGACAGATGCTGAAATGGTGACCTTAAAATTGGTTCATTGTGATTATCCAAAAATATGAATTTCTCGATGTTGAAAGTTTCGAGAAATTTGAAAAAAAGTATGTTTCCGCATGACTCGTTTGGATTGATTTTATCTTGACGCGAGTAGCCCGAATAGGTCAGACACAGATTTACAATTCGTGTGTCTTTCAAAGCGTCGAGCAGCAAAAATAATTCAAACCAATCTTCGTTTGTTAACGTATTCGCAACGACGGTTGCATGAGAAAAATCTTTCTGCAAAGATACCTGCATTTCGTTGTTGCCGAAATTTTTTACCAACGCCGGCGATGCTGATAAATTCAATTTTTTTGCGATTGATTTCGCGAGTTTTTCAGAATTCCTTGTATAGATTATTTCCATATTCCTATGCCGTCGATTTTAAGCAAATTACAGAGATATTTCGCCCGCAAACTCCGTTTGAATTTTGTCTCGCGTAACGAAAACTGAAATATTTTTTTTGATTTTTGTAAGTGTCGATTTCATCAACTGAGATTTTTGAAATTCCTTTTTCCTTTAATCTGTCGTAGCAAAAATTTACGATATCGAAATGATCTCTACCGCGAATTTTTATAAAATACTCGCCGGGAAAATTTCTCAAAAAATCTTCACCGACTTCGTAACTTTCGACATGAACGCAAGGTCCGATTGTTGCGACAATATCTCTGCGATTGCTTCCCAAAGAAGCCATTTTTTCGACGGTGTTTTCAACGACTCCTGCTTTTGCTCCTTTCCATCCTGCATGAGCTGCTCCGATGATTTTTTTTACCGGATCGAATAGCAACACGGGAACGCAATCGGCTGTTAGAATTCCCAATGCGATGCCTTCAGACTGCGTTACCATCGCATCTGCTTCTAGATCGGATTCACTTTTTTTGTCGATAATCACGCATTTTGCTGAATGAATTTGATTTAGCGTTATTAATTTTCTTGCACCGATGGATTTTCGTACAAACTCCAAATTTTTTTCGACCGATTCTAGATCATCTCCGACGAATTTGCTGCAATTCAGAGAAGAAAAAAGCCCTTTGCTGAATCCTGAACTTCTTCCGAAAAAAGAACAAATCACATTACCGAAAGAATGCATTGCAAAGGCCTCGTTCTAAGTACCTCTTACTCAGTTTCGCCGGATGACGGAATCATTCCCAAAGCCAGCATGTAGGTATCCAAAAGCATGTCTTCATTCTCACGATCTTCCGTTTTCATCTTCTTTAGCTTAATGACTTTTTTCATGATTTTCACATCGAACCCGTCTGCTTTGGCCTGCTTGAAAACGTCGGAAATATTTTCTTGAATCTCAACTTTTTCGGCTTCCAAATTTTCAATTTTTTCAACGTAAAGTTTTAACTTGTTAACATCACTTGAATGCATTTGATTTGCTCCTAAAAAATGGCAGTATCCCTCAGGAAAATGAGAAAACACACCCTAATTTACCCTGCGAATATACTAATATGAAGATTGATAAAAATCAAATAGTACTATAACATATGCCGGAAAATTATTGGAGATCACAATTGCGTCAAGCTACATTAAAGGATTCTTTTTCCTTGGACGGAGTCGGGGTACATCGAGGCAAAGTCTGTTCTGTTACGGTAAAACCTGCGGATCAAGATACTGGAATTATATTTTTCAGATCCGATAAAGGGGGTAGCGGGTTTCAAAACGAAAAAATTGTTGCGAGTTACGATAATGTGGAAAACGCAACAATGTGTACACAAATTTCTAATGAAAACGGCGCCTCTCTGAAAACTATCGAGCATTTGATGGCTGCGTTGTACGGGATGAAAGTTTCTAACGCGATTATAGAAGTTCAGGGGGAAGAAATTCCGATTCTCGATGGGAGTTCGTTGAGGTTTGTTGAGCAGATAAGCAGGGTTGGAATAAAGAGGCAAATGCGGTCCAGAAAAATTTTGAAGGTTTTGAAAAAAATAAAAGTGACCGATGGTGACAAGTTCGAAGAGATCGAGCCTTTTGATGGGGTCGAGATAAATGCGAAATGCGACTTCGAAGCGAAAGGACTAAAAACAGATCCGGTGACTTTTAATTTTTCAAAAAATAATTTTGTATCCAAAATTGCTCCGGCGCGAACCTTTGGATTTGTTTCAGAAGCGGAATATGTTAAAAAACACAATTTGGCTTTGGGAGCGTCGCTGAAAAATACAGTTATTTACAACGACAAGGGAATTCCTTTAAATGACGACGGTTTAAGATTCGAAAATGAATCCGCAAGGCACAAAGTTTTGGATATAATCGGGGATTTAGCATTATCTCAATATTGGATTCAGGGAAGGATAAATTGTTTTTGTCCGAGCCATAAGTTGAACAATATCTTGTTGAGAATGTTGTTCGCAAGTGCGGAAAATTACGAGATTTTGTAGATGTATGTTCTCGGGATAGAATCCAGTTGCGATGAGACGGCCGCAGCGATTGTTTCTGATCGAAAAGAGATTTTGTCCAACGTTATCTACTCCCAGATCGAAGAACATAAACCCTATAACGGAGTCGTTCCCGAGGTTGCGGCGCGCGCTCATTTGGGGAAAATCGATGTTGTCGTAGCGAAGGCTTTGGCTGATGCAAATTTGTCCTTGGACGATATAGATGCGGTTGCCGGAACTTGCGGTCCGGGGCTGATAGGCGGGGTGATCGTTGGGGCGACATTTGCAAAAAGTTTAGCTCTTGCGAAGAAGATTCCGTTTATTGCGGTAAATCACATAGAGGCGCATGCTCTCTCGGTGAGATTGACCGAAGATGTTGAGTTTCCGTACCTTTTGATTTTGGCTTCTGGAGGTCACTGCCAAATTTGTGTCATTCATGATATCGATAATTTTCAAATTTTGGGGCGAACTTTGGATGATTCCGTAGGCGAATCCTTTGATAAAGTTTCGAAACTTTTGGATTTCGGATATCCCGGCGGACCGATTATAGAAAAATTATATCACGAAGGAGATCGCGACAAATTTTCGTTGCCGAAGCCGATGTGTTCCAGGGGAAATTGCGATTTTTCGTTTTCCGGATTGAAGACCGCCGTGCTAAATGCGTCTCAAAAATGCAATTCTCTTCAGGACAAAAAAGATCTGGCTGCGTCCTTCCAAAAAACAGTTGCGGAAATCATGTCCTTCAAGATGAAACAGGCTTTGAATTTCTGTTTTAATCAAAAAATCAAAATAAATGCGGCAGTAATTTCAGGAGGGGTTGCGGCGAATTTGGTGATAAGAGAGAGCCTAAAAAAAACTTGTGGTTCTGTTCCGTTTTTGGTGCCGCCGGTAAAATTTTGTACGGACAACGGCGCGATGATCGCGTGGCTCGGAGTTGAAAAATTTAAAAGGAATCAATTTAACGAGTTGGATTTCCAGCCTCGACCGCGCTGGCCGTTAGGTGAGCAAATTCAAAGAGAAAAAATATGAAAATAATTTCTGCAGATGATGTATCCGTGATCAAAAATGAAACAAAAAATTCGGATAAAGATAGCTTAGTGATTTTCGATTGCGACAACGTTTTGACGACGGTAAAGGTCGGGACATTTAAGGCTCAGAATCAGAATTTTTTGAAAAATTATTTGCACGAAAAATCTGTCTCCAAAGATAAGTTTTACGATAAAATCAGGTTGGTTTTGATCAACGAAAATACCTATATTGTGAATCAATATATGGTGGATTTAGTTGCGAGTTTATCGAAAAGAAATATTCGACATATGGTTGCGACATCTTATTCTGTGCGTCCTTTGAAAGAAGTATCGGATCCTATGCAATGGCGAATCGACAACCTTCACGAAATGGGATATTTTTTTGAAAAATCCTGGTCAGATCAAAAAGAAGATATAGTGCTAAATGATTTCGGAACAGACCACAATCCAGTTTTTCGTAAGGGGATTTTGTTCTGCGATATCTTTTCAAAAAGTGATTGTATCCGAAGTTTTTTTGAATATATCGGCTGGACTCCCAAGAAAATAATTTTCATTGACGATCTTTTGCGAAATCTTTCAGACGTTGGGGAATTTTGCGACGAAAATAAAATCGAATATGTCGGGGTAGAATATCTCGAGTCGCAACGTATAAATTCCCACATTCCTTTTTCGGATAATCTCGGAAAATTTCAGATGGATCGTTTGATGAATGAGTCTATTTGGTTAAAAGACGAAGAAGCGCACAAAATATTGTCTGATTCTTGAAATTACACAGTTGAATATTAAGTTATTTTATTTTTATAATACAACTGCGTGTTATTTTGGGTGACTTATGAAGAAATTTTTGGCAGGATTGCTTTTGCTGTCCAATGGTTGTGTTTTTGCAGAAAGCTCAAACAACGATGATTTCATGGAGTTGGACGAACCGTATCAATACATAACAGGAGCGTACTGGGGAATCAGTGTTGGTCCGACTTTTGTGAAGCACAAATTGACAGCTAAAAATGAAACGACGGGGATGTCTCAGAAAACTGATTTTTCAAAAGCTCAGTTTGATTTGGGATTGTTGGCCGGATTCGGAACTTCCTTTTACAAAGATTATTATGTCGGAATCGAAATGGAAGCAATGAATCGGTTTGGTAAAGGAACTCATTATCGGAACGATACGGATCCTTTCGGTTTGAAGTTTAATTCTCAATTCGGGTTAAATATGAATGTTCGCTTTGGGTATTTGTTTCCGAAGCAAGGGAATATGGTATATGCGATGGTAGGTTTCTCGCGTACTCTCGGAAAAGTTGTGTATAAAGATGCCAGCGGCAAGGAAACGGAAAGGAGTTTCGGATCTTATTTTCCGACGGTTGGAATCGGTTTTGAACACAAGATAAATTACGATTGGAATGTCCGTTTGGATGTCAAGTATTCCATTACTTCGAAGGATTCCGATAATCGTATACGTATGAACAAAGTTCCATGGGTTTATGAAGTTAAGCCTCAGAGTATGGGAGTCAGGCTTTCTGTAACAAGAAATATATAGTGGAGTGAAAGATGAGAGCGAAAGTAGAGAAAAAAGATATTTTGCCTGCAATAATGAGAACCGTAAGTATAGCGGATAAAAAGTCGGTCGTTCCTATTTTGTCTCATGTTTTGTTGGATTTCAACGCTAGCGGATTGACGATAAAAGCAACGGATCTGGATCATTCGATAGTTGAGAAGGTTCCTGCTCAGGCCGACACTTACGGTGTTGTTGCGGTTCCGGCCGGGACGTTGTGTGATATTCTGAGAAAAATTCCGGATAAAGTCGCGGCTGAGTTTTCTCTTATCGATAAGGGAGAAAAGTTGCAGGTAACTGCAGGAAGATCTAAATTTGAGTTGTCCACGTTGAGCGCGGAAGATTTTCCTCAGATTTCCGCTCTTGAAAACAGTTGCCGTTTTAAATTAAAGGCTGCGGATTTTAATAAGCTTATTACTCGCACGAAGTTTTCAATTTCTCCGGAGGAAAACAGGCATAATCTGAACGGGATTTTTCTGCACAAAGAAGACGATATGCTGAAGGCGGCGTCTACCGACGGGCACAGGCTTTCTGTTTCCGCGATTCCTTTAGAAGCAAAGGAAAGTATTCAGGGCGTTATCATTTCGCGAAAGACCGTTTTGGAAATAAAAAAGCTTTTGGACGTTACAGAGGGAGAGATTGTAATTACCATTACCTCGAATCAGGTCCAGTTTGAATTGGGAAATGTTCTGTTTATTGCAAAGCTTGTCGACGGAAACTTCCCGGACTACAAAAGGGTGATTCCTTCGATGGATGTCAGTTTCTTTACGGTGAAAAGATCTGATTTCATAGAGGTCGTGGATCGAGTTGCGGTTATTTCCGATGACAAAGGAAGGGCAATAAAGTTAGAGGCCAATAAAAATAGCTTGTCTTGTTATGTCGCAAACAGTCGGATCGGAAGCGGAAAAGATGAAGTCGATATTACCTATGACGGGGATGATTGGGTTGCGGGATTTAACTCTAGTTACCTGTTGGATGTAGCCCAGACTCTTCAGGGAGAACAGTTGAAGGTTTACATAAAAGAGTCATTGGCTCCGATTTTGATTGTTGATGAATCTGAGCCGGAGTCGTTGTATGTCGTCATGCCAATGAGAATCTAAAGGTAGATTTTGCAGCCTGCGATTCTGAAATTAGGGTGTCGGAATTTTAGATCTTATCAAGCCTTGTCTTTGGATTTCTCGTCGAGGTTTGTTGTTTTTTATGGAAAAAATGGAGCAGGGAAGACCAACATACTGGAGGCAATTTCGCTGTTTTCTTCCGATCGTGGTTTGAGAAAAGCGTCGGTGTCGGATTTTGCAAATTTTAATACAAAATCCGAGAGTTGGAATTTGGAATTGGTCTCCGAAAACGGTGGGTATAAGACTTTTTTGGAAACAGGTCTTTGGAATGGTCGAAGATTTGGAAAAATTGATGGAGCTGCGTCGGCATCATTGTCCGCCCTGGAGGAATTTATTTGGTTGCTTTGGATTACGCCGAGCATGGACACAATTTTTGTCGGATCGAAAGCTGATCGACGTAATTTTTTCGATCATCTGGTTAGCGGATGCGATAAAAAATATAAAAATCGGCTGAAAAAAATTCAAAATCTGCAGCGGGAAAGGCTGAGCGTTCTTACGTACAGAAGGGACGAGACTTGGCTGAATATTCTGGAGAATAAAATAGCGGAAGAAAGCGTGTTTGTTGCAAAAACGCGTTTTGAATTCTTAAATCGGTTGAAAGAAATTTTTGAAAATTGCGGTTCGAATTTTCTAAGGCCTCGAGTAAATATTGATGGAAAAATTGAAAATCTTGTGGCAATCCGCAGCGACGAAGATGCCGTTCTTGAAATATCCGATTTTCTGAAAAATTCCAGAAATGAAGATTGCGAAAAACAATCGACCGGCATTTCGGTTCACAGAAGTTTATGGCTGGCTTATCATCAAAAAAGTCAGTTGGAAGCCGAAAATTGTTCCACTGGGGAACAAAAGGCCTTTTTGATTTCATTGGTTTTGGCGGTAGCAAGAATTTATCAGCAATCGAAGAGAGGAGTTCCTGTTTTGCTGCTGGATGATCTGATGATGCATCTTGATAAAGTTCGCCGAAAAACTTTAATTGATGAATTGTCGGAGCTGAATATTCAAACTTTTTTTACGGGTACGGAACTGTATTTGTTTGAAGATCTCAAAAATACAGCGCAAATTTTTCATGTGGAAAATTCGATTTGCAACGAAGTTCGCGAGTGAAAAATAATGGTTTTGTTGAAAAGCTGATAGCGTCACATCACAGTCGTACGGAGTGGAGAGCAGTGCTCGACTTGGACGCACAAGACATCGATCCGATGTGCTACATCTTGCACCGAATTGATGACCTTTTCACGAAATTTGAAAAAATTACGGTTATGGATTAGACGAGGGAAGAAGCCCCCCAGGATGGAGCGTCTTGGTATACCCTCATTCCTCCTCATTTTTTCGTAGTTCGTTCCATCTGTCGGAGTGGTCTTTTGTTCTGGCTTGTAGCGTCTGATACGATTTTCTGATCATATTTTGATCTAATAACTTTAAGACTCTCGTGTATTTTGAGTTCTTTTCTTCTATGCGTTGTGCTGCTGTTTTCCCTGAAGCGTCTTTTGCGCTAAGTTCAGCCCCGTTGTCTATCAATAACTGGATAATTTTCTCATATCCACCATCCGCTGCAATCATCAGAGCTGTGGTGCCATCAACGTCATATTCTTTCTCAAACCTATCGTGATATTCCTTGTCAAATGCAGAGACAAGCTTCTTTTCATAATTGGTGTGACTATATCTTCCTGTTGCCATGTCGTGATATTCTTTATCGAACACGGATGTGAGAAAAGCCTTTTTAGTTACGTTAACGTCCGCGCCTAACTCTATTAACCATTTTACCATATCAAGATTTCCTTTTTTTGATGCAATCATCAGAGCTGTGTACCCTAAACGATCTTTTTTATTAATATCGATCAGAGATTTCCCGTTGGCATCTCGCTGATTTGACAGAAAATTCATTTTTTCGAGGTTTTCTGATTTTATTGCATCAAACCATTGGTCGTAAAGATCATCCTTACTTAATTCTTTCTCGGAATTAGAAGCTAATTTTGGTGGAGATAATCTAGACTCGTTTGTTCCTGCCATTACGTCTCCCGCATACATCAACGCCAGAGCCGCGCAGAAAAATTTCCATTTTCCGTTGACCAAGGATAGTTGATCAATTAGCGGTTTGTTGTTTTTATCCATCTTTTTCTCCATTTATTAAACATTACAATTTATTCTAAAAGGAATAAGTTAATTATTCGTAAATTTTTTAATATTTTATAAAATCGGAGCAAAAAAAGAGAGTTTTACTTTTGTGATATTTTATTTTGTCTCTGAAACAGCGCGTCTAGTTCTATTTTTCGTCTATATTCCATGATGTCTTCTTAACCAAAAATGATAATAAAGTAAAACTTTTGAAAATTTTACAAATCAGATATTGACAAAGGAAAAGTTTGGAATTATATAATAGCTCGGATAGTTGATACTGTTATTAGGTTGATTCTATGTTTCTTTCTCCTTATCGTTATTGAATGGCTTTTTAGCGGTATTACTATCTCTTCTGAATATTTCATTTCTGAAAATAAGTTGATATGATCGGTTCGTAAAACGAGAGGATTATTAATGATCGATGTTTTAGTTATAGGAAGCGGACCGGCAGGATATACGGCGGCAATCTATGCGGTGAGAGCGGGATATAAAGTAAAGCTGATTACGGGAAATCAGGATGGAGGGCAGTTGACGATTACGTCTTTCATCGAAAATTATCCCGGGTTTTCCGAAAAGATCACCGGACCTCAGCTCATGATGCAAATGAGACAGCAGGCTGAAAATTTGGGAGTTGATGTCGAATACGATGTAGTTGAGTCGGTTGATTTTTCGAACAGACCGTTTGTTTGCAAAGGAGAATCGGAAAATACATACGAAAGTCGATCGGTGATTATTGCAACTGGGGCAAATGCTAAATGGCTCGGGTTGGAGAGCGAGGACAAATACAAAAATAGGGGGGTTTCTGCATGCGCGACTTGCGACGGATTCTTTTTCAAAAATAAAACGGTTGCAGTTGTCGGTGGGGGTAATGCGGCAGTTGAGGAAGCTATTTACCTGACAAATTTTGCAAATAAAGTTTTCTTGATACATCGCAGAGATGCACTGAGGGCCGAAAAAATTATGCAGGCCAGACTGTTTGAGAATCCAAAAATCGAGGTCGTTTGGAATAGTCGGGTCGCTGAAGTTTTGGGCGACGAAAAGAGAGTCACTGGTGTGCTGCTCGAGAGTAACGGAGAACTTCGAAAAATTGATCTGGATGGAGTTTTTGTCGCTATAGGACATTCTCCGGCGACCAAAATTTTCGAGAGGAAGTTAAACTTGGATGAAAATGGTTACATAATTGTTGATGGAACCAAAACCTCGGTAAAAGGAGTGTTTGCCGCAGGAGATGTTTGCGATCCGATTTATCGTCAAGCGATAGTTTCAGCAGGGCAGGGATGCAAGGCGGCAATTGATGCCGATAAATTTTTGTCTATAGAAAATTAAGTTTTTTTGGTATACTCGCAACGATTTTTATGAAGCAAGGGATATTTGCAGAATGGAATTTATCCAAAATTTATTTCAGATTCCGGCCGAGAGTTTGCACAGCGTGACGGTGTTCATTTTGGCGTGCTTTGTCGGATATTATGTGGTTTGGAAAGTGACTCCGGCTTTGCATGCTCCGCTGATGTCTGTCACTAATGCTATTTCAAGTGTAATTATTATTGGTGCAATATTCGCGGCATCAGGTAATACTTCTCTGAGTTCGAAAATTTTCGAAATTTTTTCTATATCAGGTAGCGCCTCTTTGTTCTCGAAAATCTTCGGATTTTTTGCTGTGCTGTTGGCGTCGATCAATATTTTTGGAGGGTTTATGGTAACCCACAGAATGTTAAAAATGTTTCAAAAAAAGTAAAAGGTAGTTACGTAGATGGTGAATCTTCTCTATTTAATAGCAGCGGTATGCTTTATTTTGGCGTTAAAGGGATTATCGTCGGCGAGTAGTTCGCGAGGCGGAAATTTGTTCGGTATTTGCGGAATGATTTTGGCTTGCTGCGCGGCCTTTGTGTCGACATCGAATATTGGGTTGATTTTGTTGGCGATGGCCATTGGAGGAAGCATCGGACTTTTTATTGCTAAAAAAGTTTCCATGACTCAGTTGCCGGAAATGGTTGCTGGGTTCCACAGTTTGGTGGGATTGGCGGCGCTTTTAATCGATTTTGCTGCGTGTTTTTCTCCGCGATTATTTGGTATATGCGATAACTTCGGGCATATTTTTGTATCGAGTTTGTTCGAGATTGGATTGGGCGGCGCAATAGGTGCGATAACTTTTACAGGTTCGGTGATAGCCTTTATGAAATTGAGGGGAATTTACAAGGGCAGGGCAATTCCGTTGGCTTTTAATTTTGTGTTGTTAGCATTAATTCTTTTATCCATTTTGGTTTTTGTCCTTACCGAGAATAGCTCATATTTCATTATCGCATCTGTTTTGTCCCTGATTTTCGGAATCACTTTTATTGTTCCCATCGGAGGAGCTGATATGCCGGTGGTAGTATCGATGTTGAACTCCTATTCCGGATGGGCTGCTTCGGGAATCGGATTTACTTTGCACAACGATTTGTTGATCATAACGGGGGCATTGGTAGGAGCGAGCGGAGCGATTCTTAGCTATATCATGTGTAAAGGAATGAATAGATCTCTGTTTGAAGTTTTATTTTCGACGGGGGCAAATATTGCGATGGCGAACAAAAATAAGGGGCAAAATCGTTCCTACAAAAGGGGAGCTCCTGAAGATGCAGCTTTTCTTTTGAAGAATGCCAGTTCAGTGATTATCGTTCCGGGATACGGTATGGCGACTTCTCAGGCGCAGCATTCCTTAAAGGAAATGGCAGACATCCTGAAAAAAGAAGGAGTTAGCGTAAAATATGCGATTCATCCTGTCGCAGGGCGTATGCCGGGCCACATGAATGTTCTGTTGGCAGAAGCGAATGTTCCATACGAGGATGTTTTCGAGTTGGACGAGATCAATAATGATTTTGCGTCTTGTGATGTGGCGTTGGTTGTCGGAGCAAATGATGTAACGAATCCGGCCGCGAAAAATGATCCGACCAGCAGTATTTACGGAATGCCCATTCTTGAAGTGAGCAAGGCGAAGACGGTTTTGTTTTTGAAACGTTCCATGAGTGCAGGATATGCGGGGGTCGATAACGAGTTGTTTTACGCGCCGAATACCATGTTATTGTTGGGGGACGCGAAAAAAACCACAGAAGCGATCATAAAAGTTCTGTAGTTTTCGAAAAGAGGATTGGATTTGTAAATTCTATCCTTTTTTCGTGTTTTTATTTCGAATTTTTAACCTCTAATGTAGTGAAGTCGAACTGCATTCCATTCTGTCCGAGCTTTCGGCCGTTTTGGTCGATTGCAATTTGAAGGTCTTCCAATGTTACGAAACAAAAGGAAAATAATATTTTGTCGGCTTCCTGGTCATAAGTTTTTATTAGGCAGGTGGAATAATTCAATTCCTGTATTTTAATTTTTTTAGACTGCACATCGGTAAGTCGATATATGCTTATTTGTTCCAAACTTTTTCCGGTATACATGTATTCTTGCAATATAGGACCCCACGGCCCGTAGTCCATACGAACAATAGGGTCTTTTCCGGTAATTGTGGCGTCTCCGTTTATTACTCCCGATGAATCAAAGACAGCCGTACGCGAGCCACCGGTTTTTACCCAATCGCATGGTGCACAATCTTCAAATCCTTCCATCGTGCTGCTGAATATATCCGTGCACTTAACTACATACTTTGGAGATTTTCCTCCATCGGCTTTTTCTTTATCACGCTGATTATCATCCTCTTGCTCAGCTCTTTGATTAAAGTTTAGTATTGCCATATCTCACTCCTACGTTTCATTATCAAAACAAAACTACAAGATACACAAAAACCACCACTATTCTGATGGTATCAATAAGTTATAAAAAAACAGTTAAAATCAGAGAATTATTTTCAGAAATATGCAGAAAATCTGAAAACGGCTGGTAGCAGGTGATACCAGGTAGCTATGTATTTTGTTTTTTTATCCTAATCTTTTTTTAGATTGGCATTGTTTCCAAGATCGAGGTCTACCTGATTTTTATTGAAACTGAATGAAAAAGCCTCACTTCCCGACTTTTTCTGTCCGTTGTTTTCGAAAACAGATAGCTCATCAGCCATTTTTGTAAAGGAAAAAGAAAAGAATATTAGGTTGTTTTTTTGCTCATATGTTGTTATAAAGCAGTTTTCAAAGGTGATAGCTTGAATTTCATGATCTTCCATATCAAGATGTGATAGTCTTTTTATGATTATGTTCTCGATGCAATTTCCCCCTGCCAAGTATTCATGTATTGCTACGGCTCCCCTCGTATATTTCATGCATACTAATGGATTCTTGCCTAAGATTCCTCTATCTCCGGCAAAAAAATTCGAAGGATCAGAAGAACTCATTCTTGCAGTACCAATCTCGAACCACAGACACTCTGCGTAGTCAGTGTAATTGAGTATATCGGAACTAAACGCATTACCAACTTTGATTATATACTCAGGAGTCTGGGCTGCGCTGGAAGGAGTAATTAAACTTCCTTCTCTATCTACGATGTCCCTTTTATTTAGGGAATCATTTTTTACCCATGTTAATACTCTATCTGACCAACTCATTTTCTATCTCCACAACTCGAACTACGCAAAAACAACAAGCAAAATACTCCTATTAACCGGCGGCCGGAGGCGGCAAAGTAGCAACTAATCTTATAGATGCCGTCAACTCTTCCAATTGGAAATGAGGTCGCAAATATATCGTGGCTTTATATGAGCCTGGTTTTCCCGGGACATCATATACGTCAACCCTTGCTTCTCTCAGAGGGAATCTTGATTTCAGTTCCATATTTGCGGCATCGTTTAACAAAACGTAACCGGCAATCCAGTTATTTAGATAAAGAGAAACATCCTCTCTCGTTAGGAAAGAACCGATTTTGTCCCTCATGATGGCCTTCACATAGTGTGCAAACCTCGAAGCACAAAGCAAATACGGAAGCCTTGAACTTAATGAAGAGTTCGCATTTGCATCATCGGTATTGTAAATTTTCGGTTTTTGTGTTGTCTGACCACCAAAGAACGCTGCAAAATCAGTTCCCTTACTATGACAGATCGCCAAGAATCCGAGATCGCTCAATTCTTTCTCGCGCCGATCAGTAATCGCTATTTCTGTCGGACATTTCAGGGCTAAATCTCCATCTGTTGTTTTGAAAGTATAGGCTGGAAGTCCTTCAACCAACCCTCCTCCTTCAACTCCCCGGATGGATGCAGGCCACTTATATAAGGAGAAAGCGTGTCCTATTCTTTGCGCCATTACAAATGCAGCATTTCCCCAGCAGAACTGAGAATTATCTGCTCCGTCGATTGGTTCAACGAAGTGCATTCCCTCGACAGGAAGCGTATCCGGTCCGTAAGGTAATCTCATCAAAACTCGAGGCAATGTAAGTGCCACGTAACGAGAATCTTCTGAATTTCTAAACGAATTCCATTTTATCATCTCTGTGGAATCGAAAATCTTTGCCAAATCTCGAGGTTCGCTCAGATGAGCAAAGCTATCCATGTCGAATAGTCTCGGGTGGGCCGCTGCGATAAATGGAGCATGCGCTGCCGCAGCGACATTCGAGATTTTTTCCAACAACAAGATGTCTTGCGGATGCCTTGTAAATTCATAAGCTCCGATCAAACATGAATAAGGATTACCTCCAAAAGTTCCGTATTCCTCTTCATAAATTTTCTTAAACATCTGGCTTTGGTCGAACTCAATCGCGTGTTCCAGATCGTTAAGAAGATCCTTTTTGGAAACATTCATCACTCTGATCTTCAAATAAGTAGAGGTTTCGGTATTCATCACTAGGTAATGTAGACCTCTCCATATTCCCTCTAATTCCTGGAAAGCCGGATGATGTAAAAATTCGTTAATCTGTACACCCAACAAATCGTCGATTTTCTGAATGCATCTTTCGGCAAAGGTCAAAGGATGGTGAACATTTTCTGGCTTTTCGATTTCGACTTGGTTTAAGAATTCTACGATCAATGCGCAGGCGTAAACTTCCGCTGACGGCTCTCTCGCAAGCTTTCCTTCGACAAACATTTCTTTCAAAATATTTTTCTCGGAAGAGTCTTCATTACCTTCAGACTTTTTATTGGATTTACCTTTTGTAGAAGGAGTTCCCTTTACGTTTATCGCAGTCGTATCTTCAGGCGAAGTTGCAAAATCGGCAGTAATGGTTTGTTTATTGCTTTTTAAAACAGCTTCAATCTGGCTTTTCAGCTGAGCTTTTTTCGTTTCGTCATTTACTACTTCCATAAGAAGTTTTTGAAGGATATCGTTTCCTTCTAACTTTACCGACATATCGTTTAATTTCGTGCGGATATCAAAAATTTTACTTACTTTCGGTATTTTTTGTACAATACTGAGCGGATTAAAATCGTCAATGCTTTTGAAAAACATCTCCGCAGCTACGAACTCTCCGTCATCGTCTATCTTATTGGCTACTTGGATAGCCAAACGAGGATTTACCGAAGCCATAAACTCAGAAAAATTATCTCTATCAACTTCAACGAATTTTCTTTCTCTTATAGGAGGCAGAGGATCAGTGACCATTCCAGATAAATCTGCCATAACTCCAAACACAAAAGGAAGCTCTTTTTTTACGATAGCATTTCCGATCTCTACGTCATAAGTTATGCGAACTCGTGCTGGGCGGATTCTTTCTAATATATGCTGCGTACTTTCTACCATTACTACACCTTTTTACACAATAAACCAGGACCAAAATCTGGTCCTATTTTTATTCAGGATAAATGAAATTCGTTTACAAGAAGTTAATTTCTATAAAAAAGTTATAGGATCGATATCGATTGTGATTTTTATATCAGGCGGAATTTTTAATTGAGATATCCATGTTGAAATTTCAGAGTTTAGTGCGTTTTTGTGATTGGATTTAAGTAATATTCTCCAACGAACTTTTCCGCGAATCATGAATATTGGAGCGGGGGCAGGACCAAAAATTTTTATATTTTTCGGGCATGTTTTTCTGAAAAGCTTTGCAATATTTTCTGTTTTCTTTTTGTTTTTTCCGGAAATTATTATGGCCGCGTATTTTGTGAAGGGCGGCAGCTGCTGATTTTTACGGGTTTCGATTTCCAAGTTTACGAAATTTTCGGAATTGTTCGCTAAAAGTGCCTGAAACAAAGGATGTTCGCTTTTGAAAGTTTGAACGAGAATTTCTCCGGGCTTTTTTTCTCGTCCTGCCCTGCCTGCGACCTGATTTATCAGCTGATAAGTATGTTCCGAGGCTCGAAGATCCGCACCAGACAATCCCAAATCGCCGTCGATAATTCCGACAAGTGTGATATTCGGAAAATGATGGCCTTTCGCTAAAATTTGAGTTCCAACAACTATATCTACCTCGTTGTTGTGGATTTTTGAAAGACTTTCTTCCATGTTTTTATCGGACGAAAAAGTATCTGATGATGCGATCAGCACTCGAGCGGTGGGGATTTTTCTTTTGATTTCGTCGTAGATTCGCTCAACGCCCGGACCGAACGGAATATAAGAGTCTTCCGCTTCGCAATTATAGCATTTTTTCGGAATTGAGATTTTGTGACCACAATAATGACATATTAATTTATCCATGTCCTTGTGATAAACAAGCCAGGTCGAGCAATTCGGGCATGCTAATTTTTCGCCACATCCTTTGCACAGCGTTATCGGAGAGTATCCGCGTCGATTTAAATAAATCAAACATTGCTCTTTTTTTTTGAGTCTTTCTTTGATCGCAAAATAGAGAGGCGGCGAGATGAATCCGTCAAACTTATTTTGCCGCATATCTATTAATTTGAGAGAAGGAAGTTGCGCTGTTCCGTATCGATTTTTGATATTGAAGTAACTATATTTTCCGTTGCGGACATTTACAATACTCTCGATGGACGGAGTAGCAGACGATAAAACCAGAGGAATATTTGATATTTTCGCTAGTACCACAGCCATGTCCCGAGCGTTATAACAGCCTTGTTCCTCTTGCTTGTAGGACGAATCGTGTTCCTCATCAATAACAATCAGCCCGAGATTTTTGAACGGTAAAAATAACGCCGATCTCGCTCCGATAACCACGCACTTTTGTCCCGAAATTGCCGTGAGCCAAGCAGATTTTCGATTTTTCACGGAAACGATCGAGTTCCAAATTATTGGAGAAACGCCGAGATATTTTTCGATTCTCTTGTAAATTTGTTCGGTGAGGGCGATTTCCGGAAACAAAATCAAAATTTGCTGTCCTCGATCAAAAATTTCCTTCGCCTTTTTCAGATAAACTTCAGTTTTTCCGGAACCCGTCACTCCCTGCAGCAAAAACGGATGATTGTCCTGTATTGCGTCGAAAGCTTTCTTCTGCTCTTCATTCAAATTGATGTCTTGGGTCACGAAATCGCAAACATTCTGCGAAATTTTGATTTCTTTTTTTGCTGAAAATATGGATTTTTCCGCAAGAATCATTTTCAAAATCATTCCGCGCGGAATTAGTGTATACGAAGCCATCCAGTTGAGAAATTTTACATAATTTTCGCCGATGTTGTATGGATGAACTTTCGCTATTGACTTCAGTTCCCGATCGGTTTCGATTTTTTCTGAGGATACAATTCCAAGTACAGAACGGTTTGTGACACCAAAAGGTACCTCAACGACAGTTCCTGCGGGCAAATCGCAATCGTGCTCATACTGAAAACACTGATTGAAAAGTCCAACGGTGATAACAGATATTTTCATTTTTCTAAAACTCCGACACATTCTAGCACGAATTTAGATCTTTGTAGTTTATAAAAGTGTTTCAAACATTTATAATGCTCTGCAGAATAGCAATTACGGGAATAATAGGATGAAAAAGATTCTGGTAGGTTTATCAGGAGGAGTCGATTCGTCGACGACTGCAGCGCTTCTGAAGAAGCAAGGCTACGATGTCATTGGGGTAACCATGGCCATCTGGGGAGATCGAAAAGTAAAACCTTCCACTGGAATTCATGGTGCTTGCTTGGGACCCGATGAGAAAAAGGATATAGAAGCAGCACAGAAAGTCGCTGAATTTCTCGGAATACCCTACCAAGTTATCGATTGCTCGAAAGAATATGATGACATTGTTTTGAAATATTTCAAAAGCGAATATTTGTCCGGAAGAACTCCAAATCCATGCATTCGTTGTAATTCTCTGATAAAGTTTGGTGCTTTACCGTTAATCGCGAGAGAAAAGGGAATAGAGTTCGACAAATTCGCGACGGGACATTACGCGAGAATCGTTGAAAAAGACGGAATTTGTCATTTGGCGCGCGGAAAGGATCAATCGAAAGATCAGTCGTATTTTTTGTACAAATTAACTCAAGATCAGTTGAAGAATTCCCTTATGCCGCTGGGCGAATATGAAAAAATAGAAGTCAGAAGGATAGCGAAGGATTTCGGGCTGGACGTATCCGACAAGCCGGATAGTCAGGATTTTTACGAGGGTGACTACAATGAGCTTCTGGAAGTTGGTGAGAAAGAAGGCAATATAGTTGATACCGATGGAAAAATTTTGGGCAGGCATAAAGGAATTTGGAATTACACTATCGGCCAGCGAAAAGGAATGGGAATTTCGTCGAGCGAACCTCTCTACGTGATCAGATTGGATAAGGAAACCAATACCGTTGTTGTGGGAAATATAGACGAGACTTTCAAAAAATCGTTAATTGCGACAGAGGTCAACTATCCGTCAGGCGAGAAAATAAAGGATGGAAGCTATTTTGCAAAAATTCGCTCTTCTCAGCCGTTAAAAGAATGTCAAGTAGAAGTCGTTGACGGAAAAATAAAAGTAGAGTTTTCTGATTACCAGAAATCCATAACCCAGGGGCAGTCTGTGGTAATTTACGACGGGGAATTCGTTGCCGCCGGCGGAATTATCGACGAAGTTTTTTGAAAAA
Source organism: Alphaproteobacteria bacterium (assembly GCA_017649895.1). GTDB lineage: Bacteria > Pseudomonadota > Alphaproteobacteria > UBA3830 > UBA3830 > UBA3830. The sequence continues at coordinate 29,098 of JAGCFW010000013.1, forward strand.
ATAAGATTTAAATTCCTGCACGCAAACTCACGATATTCAAAAACACGTTAACAAATTTTTAACTGAGAATTGATAAAATTCTCAGGTATATATTTGTGATACGGAATGCTGAATGAGTTGATTTACCGAAATGATGTTTGATGGAAAGCTAAAAAAATTAAACAGATATCTCTTCAGAATCTTTAATTTTATAAGATGCTGCATCAAAAAATTTTCAGCAGAAAAAGGAGTGTACCATCGGATTGATATTTCATCAATACGTTCCACAGATACAGTATGTCGAGGTGCTGTCCTTGTTGAGTTTGCTGTTTGGATGCCATTGTTAATCATTCTATTGTTTTATATTTATGATTTGATGAAAATGAAAAGGTATTATTCACAAACTGAATTCGTCGGACAACAAATTGCCAATATGATTCAGAATATTTCTCAGAGAAGAAGTGAGCAACTTCTAACCAAAAAAGACTTTCAAAATATAACGGCAGTAGCCTGGCTTACAATGTTTCCAGGAAAATCGCTATATAAAAAAGAAATGTTGGGGTACGTTCCAGGTATATTCATTTACTATGTAAAGGGAGTGGAAAACGGGAAAGCTAAATATTGTTGGAGGGTGTGGTCATCTTATGAAAATACGACAAGTCCGTCTTCAGAGGATAGTCATTGGGATTTTGGAACAACAGGAACATATCATTTCTCAACTTTAAAGTGGAATAACGAGAGTGTGTCTCCCTCTTCAATATATCCATCACTGAAAATAAGTTCGGGTGAGTCCAAGATTATTGTCGAAGCTGCTCTTTTGACTAATCCTGGTTGGAAAAATCAATCTGGACAATCAAGTACCAAACAAAAATATGGATTTCATTTAGCCACTCCTAGAATAAATGGGGCAGGAGGAGTCAATGATTTTCATTTATGTTTTAATTCAGTCACAATTCTTACTCCAAAGAATGGGTTATTTTCGGAAACAAAAGCCCCTGAGTAAAGTATGTAATTCTCAAATCCAGTTGAATCCTTCGTCAGATTGATGTACTATAGCGCCACGAGAAAAGGGAATTATTTTCATGAAGAAGAATATACATCCTGATTACCACAAGATAACTGTTGTGATGACAGACGGTTCGTCCTTCGAGACCAGAACTACTTGGGGAAAAGAAGGCGATACCTTAAAGTTGGACATTGATTCAAAGTCGCATCCTGCTTGGACGGGGGTCAGGCAGTTGGTTGACACCGGCGGACAGGTCGCGAAGTTCAAGAATCGTTATCAGTCTTTTGGGTTGAAAACAGAGTAGTCGGAAAAGGGAGTTTCTCCCTTTTTGTGTTTCTGAGATGAGATCGTTTGTTCTGTTTTTTTTGCTGGTCTGGGGTTTTTCGGTAGGAGCTGATGCTCCGAGAAGATCTGGTGCCCCGGTGAAAGCGGCCTTTGTGATGGACGCCAGGACGGGCAGATATATCGGCGGATATAACGAGGATATTCAAACCCAGCCGGCGTCCTTGACGAAGATGATGACTTTGCTTCTGACTTTCAAGGCACTGAAAAGTCGCAAAATCAAGTTGAGTTCAAAGCTGAAGATCTCGAAAAACGCGGCCAGTCAGCAGCCGTGCAAGTTGGGGTTGAAAGCAGGCGAGAAAATCACTGTGAGAAATGCGATTCTTGCTCTGGTTACGAAGTCTGCGAATGATGTTGCGGTGGCTCTGGGAGAGTTTCTTGCCGGAGGGAATGAGAATACCTTTGTCTACCTTATGAACAAGGAAGCGCGCAAACTAAATATGAAGTCCACGGTTTTTGTAAATCCATCGGGGTGGAAAAATCCGAAACAACTTACGACTGCGCGCGACATGGCGAAATTAGCTCGGGCTTTAGTAAGGAATTATCCGAGGTATTATCACTTTTTTGCGACGAAAAAATTTTCATACAAGAAAGCGAGCATAAGAAATCATAATAAATTGTTGGGATCTCGCAACGGCATTGTCGTGGATGGTATCAAGACAGGGTATGTCGCTGCTTCCGGATATAATCTTGCTGCATCTGCGAAAAAGGGGAAGCGAAGGCTGATTGTTGTTGCTCTTGGAGGAGAAACCGCCAAGCAGCGTGATATCGAGGTCGATCGTCTTCTGAAAAAAGGATTCAGCAGAAAAAGAGGAAGGAGTATGTCGGAAATAATCGTTCTCAGAAATAAAAAATCTTCTCGAAAGGTATAGGAATGATCAAGGAAAATTTAACTAAGTTGGACAATGGGCTCAGGGTCGTCACAAAGTCCATAGATAATTTTGAAAGCGTTGTTCTCGGGTATTGGGTTGAGGCCGGGGCTGTTTGCGAGGATAACACAAACAACGGTATTTCCCATTTTCTGGAGCATATGGCTTTTAAGGGAACGACTACTCGCACTGCCAAACAGATTGCGGAGGCCATTGAATCAGTGGGCGGATATTCAAACGCTTACACTTCGCGAGAAACGACAGCTTTTCATGCGCGAGTTTTGAAAGATGATAAGAATGTTGCGATAGACATTTTGTCGGACATTATGCAAAACCCGACCTTTCAAAAAGAAGAGCTGGAGCGTGAGCGTGGAGTGATTTTGCAGGAAATTTCTCAAACGAATGACACTCCGGACGATATAATTTTTGATTATTTTCAGAATGTGGCTTTTCCGAATCAGCCGATGGGGCATTCGATTTTGGGACCGACAAAGGTCGTATCGAAAATAACATCCGATGACCTGAGAGCTTATCGTGATCAGTATTACAACGCAGACAATATGATATTCTGCGCGGCGGGAAATATTTCTCTCGAAGAAGTTTTGGATTACGCTAGTAAATATTTTTCAAATTTCAGTCGCAAGAAAACCAAGGTTCACGACAAAGAGTACGAATATAAAGGCGGTTTGTATTCCGACGTGCGCGATTTGGAGCAATCCCACGCGATCATCGGATTTAAAGGTGTTCCAAGCCTGAGTGAAGATTATTATAAAATGGCGATTTTTTCATCGATTCTGGGCGGAGGTATGTCGTCTCGGTTGTTTCAGGAGGTCCGCGAAAAGAGAGGGCTGGTTTATTCGGTATATTCTTTCACTTCGTCCTACAAGCGCAACGGATTGTTCGGGATTTACGCTGCGACTTCCAAAGAGAAGCTGACGGAATTGGCAACGGTGGCAACGGCCGAGTTGCTGAAGATGCGAGATGATATTACCGAAAAGGAATTCGACCGCACCAAGACTCAGTTTAAGGCAAGTTTGTTGATGTCTCAGGAAAATTGCGCTTCGGTTTGTGAGCAGATAGCTAACCAAACCATAATATTCGGCAGACCGCTGAAGCGCGAAGATATTCTTGCCAAGATAGAAGCGGTTACGATCGACGATATTAAAAAGTTGGCGAATAAGATTGTTGAGTCAAATGTTTCGGTGGTTACGGTAGGGCAAGGCAATACGGATTTAATCGTTCCGGCTCTCGAGCGGAACGGGTTGCATGTTGGCTAGCCGACTGAGATACAAACTGATACAATACACATACATCATTACGGGGTTAGGATGATTATTTTAGATTTTGAGAAGCCTATTTTCGAGCTGGACGGAAAAATTCAGGAATTGAAAAAATTGAACGCAGGCGATTTGGGAATTATTGAAGATGTGAAGCGTCTGGAAGCAAAACAAAAGAAAATGCTGAAAAAGATTTATTCCGATCTTACTCCGTGGCAAAAAGTCCAGGTGGCGAGGCACCAAGAGCGTCCAAAAACAGTCGATTACGTGAATGCATTGATAGATGATTTTGTTCCTTTGGCGGGAGATCGATTGTTTGGCGACGATTTGGCGATTACTGCGGGTATAGGTAGGTTTCAGGGAGTTTCTGTTGCGGTTTTGGGGCAGGAAAAAGGAAAAAATACCGAGGATCGAATCAAGCATAATTTCGGAATGCCTCACCCTGAGGGTTACCGCAAAGCTCACAGAATTATGGACTTGGCGGATAAATTCGATTTGCCGTTACTAACATTCATCGATACAGCGGGAGCTTACCCGGGAGTTGGTGCCGAGGAAAGAGGTCAGGCTGAAGCGATTGCCAGAAGCATCGAGAGGTCTTTGCAATTCACTCGTCCGATTATTGCAACGGTTATAGGAGAGGGTGGTTCTGGAGGAGCGGTTGCTCTCGGAGTTGCAAATTATGTGATGATGCTGGAACATTCTATCTACTCGGTTATTTCCCCGGAAGGTTGTGCGTCGATTTTGTACAGAGATTCGGAAAAAGCTGAGGAGGCAACGAATGCCTTGAAATTGACAGCTCAGGATTTGATGAAGTTCGGGGTTATTGATGAAATAGTGGAAGAGCCGGTTGGTGGAGCTCATCGTGATTCCCAGCAGGTCATAAAACGGGTCGGCGAAAGCATAAAGGCTGCTTTGGTAAAATTGCAGGCAATTCCTGATTTTAAGGCTCACAGAAACCAGAAGTTTTTAGATTTCGGCAGGGTTTTTGAACAATAGAATTTTTCGTAAGGAAGAAAGATGAAAATAAACGTCAAAAAGCATGAGTCTCTGATTGGAGCTCTGGGAAATATTATGGAGTGGTACGATTTCGCGTTGGTGATGCCGATGACTGTCGTGCTGATGGATCAATTTTTTCCGAGTAATGCTTCTTCGTGGCTTAAAATGTTAGGCGGATGGATTGTTCCCATGGGGTTATTTTCTCGTCCGTTGGGGGCGTTGGTGTTTGGTCCGATCGGAGATAAATTCGGTAGACAAAAGGCGATATCCATATCGATCTTGTTGATGGCGATTCCGACTTTCTTGATGGGAATTCTTCCGGGATATGATCAAATCGGCATTTGGGCACCGATTTTGTTTATGTTTTTGAGAATTCTTCAAGGTATTTCTATGGGAGGAGAATACACCGCTGCAATGGTTCACATTGTGGAGAAAGCTCCGAGCAACAAACGGGGATTTTACGGCAGTTGGACAGACGCAGGAAACCAAGTCGGTGTTATGTTGGCGGCTCAATCAGTCGTTTTGCTTCATTATTTCTTTTCGGAAGGAGAAGTTTATTCTTTCGCATGGAGAATTCCGTTTTTGTGTGGGATTTTGTTGGTGCCTTTTGCTTTTTTGATTCCGAAACAAGAAAAAAAGAAGTCAGATGCTCCGAAAAATTCGATTTTCAAAATGTTGATGGAGCACAAAAAAGAAGTTTTTTGCACAGTTTCTATCACAGCTTTCAGTGCAGTGTCTTTTTACACCTTGTGGACTTTTCTACCGAGCTATTTGGTGATTAGGGGAATTTTGAATCTCGAGCAGTCAGCAACCTGTGCGGCAGGGGCATCGATAGTTTCTTTGGTATCCATTCTCGGTGCGGGGTATTTGTCAGACATTTTCAAACGGAAGCCATTTTTGACGATAGGTATTATAGGGTCGTTAATTTCCGGTGGATATATGTTCTGTACCTCGTCTTCGTCATATTATTTTTGGATGGCTTGGCAGTTATCCATGGGATTCTTTTTGGGAGTGTATTATTCTTCCCGAGCGGCGTTTTTTGCGGAATCTTTTCCAAAAGAGGTTCGTTGTACAGCAGTGTCGCTCTCCCTTAGTTTCGCGCAGGCTGTTTTCGGAGGATTGACTCCACCTGTTATGAGTTATTTAGTTGAAGTTTCTCCTTATTTATCTATAATTCCAATAGTTTTCGTGTCAATTTGGGCTTTATATTCTCTTTGTTTGTTGGAAGATCGAACAGGAAAAGAGTTTATATAAACCTTTTATTAACCTTTTCAGTATAGACTATTTTTGTATCGATTGTTAAAATCGCCCTTGAAATTTGGTCAAATATTGGGGGGGGGGAATTATGAACGAAGCAGAGGGAATAATGTTTGGATTTTTGATTTTTTTTCTTATAGTTATAGCTTTTAACGGATTTTTTATTGTTCAACAGCAAAGTTGTGCGATTATTGAGCGGCTTGGAAAATTCCACCGTATAGCACATTCGGGATTGCATTTTAAGATTCCGCTGATTGACAGTATATTTACTCGTCTTTCTTTGAGAATCAGCCAGTTGAATGTTTCTGTGGAAACAAAAACTCAGGATAATGTCTTCGTGAATTTGGTCGTGGCGGTTCAGTACAGAGTGCTTCCGGAAAAAGTTTACGAGGCGTGTTATATGTTGCAGGACCCAGAGCATCAAATTAGGGCTTTCGTTTTCGATTTGGTTAGGGCGCAGGTTCCGAAGTTGGTTTTGGACGACGTTTTCTCCAAGAAGGATGATATCGCGATTGCCGTAAAGACAGAGCTTGAAGAGCAAATGGCGGAGTTTGGTTACGGAATTATCAAAGCGCTGGTTACCGATGTAAATCCGGACGCAAATGTTAAAGCCGCGATGAACGAAATCAATACAGCGCAAAGATTAAGGGTTGCGGCGACCGAAAAAGGTGAAGCCGAAAAAATTATCAAGATTAAGCAGGCCGAGGCGGAAGCGGAATCCAGCATTTTGCACGGAAAAGGTATTGCGGGACAGCGTCAGGCGATTATCGAAGGAATGGGGCAGTCGGTTGAGGAATTCGTCAAGCAAATTCCGGGTACTAATGCGTCTCACGTCATGGATATGGTTCTGATGATTCAGTACATAGACACCTTGAAGGAAATCGGCGGAAATTCGAAGTCTAACGTCGTGTTTGTGCCTCATACTCCGGGAAACATGAAGGACTTGGCGACGCAAATCCAAGAAACAATTTTCGCTGCGCAGAAGTTGGATGAAAATCATAAGAAGCATTAACGCTTCTAACGAATTAAAGGCGGCAGGTAAGACGAGCAATTTTGAAGAATTGCTTTGCTGGGCCTGCCAAGTTTTTTATTTGTCTCAAGATTATCGATATAGATTAAACGAAGGAAATTAGACAGTTTTGTTGGTTTTTGAAATAGTGAAAAAATTTTACAAAAAAATATTGACAAAAATTGTTCTTATGAGATAATTACGCCCTAGTGATATGATGAGATATTGAACATGAAAGGTATGCTTTTGTTTATAGCGGGCGTTGCAATAGGTATTAATGTCGCAAGTTGGGTAGAAATAGAAGAAGTTAGGAAAGATCGAGGGATCATTTTGTCTAAAAAAGGGGAGGAAGCATTACCAGTACATGGATTGAAGGTTTTTCAAATTATAGATAAGGAAGGGGCTTTGGTTAGGGAAAGAGGGTTACTTCAAAAAATTAACCCAGTGCCTCGAGTTTATCTTTTGCTTCATGATGGACAAAATTTGTATTATGACAATCAAGAAATTTCGGTTGCGGAAGGAGTGAGGGTCAAGCAAGTTGGAGTATATCGATACAAGAACAGAGAAGGTAAGATTCTTACTGTTCCTGCGATTCGCTTAGAATCAATAAAAACTGAAAAAAAATAGAAAGATTAACAGTCCATAATAGAAAAAACAGCAATATGAATGAAGAAGATGTAGTTAATGTCATTGCTATTTTAGCTATCTTAGTGGTGTTTATAACTCCAATTATTTCGTTTGCGATACGTTATATGAGATATAAGAACAGTAGTTACTATAAAATTACTCAAAATCCCTACAGTTTTGCATTTGGAGATAAAGGGACGTACGGAGAATATAGTTTATATACATATTTGCGACATTTCGAAATGAAGGGATGTCGATTTTTATTCAATCTATACGTGCCCAAAGGTGGAGGTAGAACGTCAGAAATAGACATAGTTATGATTCATCCAAAATGTTTATTTGTAATTGAATGTAAAAATTATAGCGGTTGGATATTTGGAAATGAAAATAATGAATATTGGATTCAAGTTTTACCCATAGATTACGGAGAAAGCTGTAAAACACAGTTCTACAATCCGATAAAACAGAATGCTATGCACATAAGAGCAATAAGAAGATATATTAACGATGCCATTCCAATTCATTCGGTGATTGCGTTTTCTGATGAATGTACTTTTAAAGATATTACTGTCAGAAGTAATGTAATAGTAAATTATTTCAGTGGTATATCAAGAGATATTAGCCTTGTGGTTTTGGAATTAGATGACTGTTCGATAGATGTAGATAAGATATACAACGACTTGGTACAATATACTAATGCCGATGAACGTACGAAATTAAGGCATATTTTAAATAGTCGCAATATAGATGATGACATCATATCAAGCTCGCAAAAATAAAAGGTTTGAGTTTATTTTAGGTTGACATAAAAACTTGTATTTAGTACAAGTATATGCGTTTATATATGAAAAAGAGGTTTTGAAATGGCTAGGGTATGTCCATTGACGGGTAAAAAGGTTTTGTACGGTAACAGAGTTAGCCATGCGAATAACAAGACTCGGCACAGATTTATGCCGAATTTGCAGAATGTTTCTTTCCTGAGTGAGGCTTTGGGAATTAGAGTTAGGGTTAGGTTGTCGACTCACGCGGTTCGTTCCATTGAGAAGAACGGCGGTATTGACAATTATTTGAGAAATACTTGCGATTGCTTGCTTTCATCTCGTTTCCGCAAGATGAAGAAGGTGTTGGAAAGCAAAGCAGCATAATAGTTATCTTTCTTCGTTTTTTTAACGCGCTCAGAAGGGCGCGTTTTTGTATTTTGAGATCAGTTTCCGAGTCCCGCTGATTTCGTTAAGCATTATTCTTTCATAAGCGTGACAGTGTATCCATTGTCAGTCCGGAAGATAAAAATCCGTTTTGTTAAAAAAATCTTGCAAAATAATTTGTCACATGATAGTTATACGCTCAGTTAGTGTTTAGTGTAGTTTTTGTATCGAAAAATTGAATATGTTTTGAGCGTTCGCGTGGTGCGAAGGTGTGGGCGTCCTTCGAGTGTATGGAGATTGATAAGGTGTGATTTTTTTTAAATTTTTGCGATAAGTATTGGGAAATTGGAAAAGACGTTATTTGGATATTGGAAACATTTATGAAAGGGCAGAATTATGAAAAAAGTATTATATTTGGCAAATTTAGCGGTCGTGACGGCGAGTGTGTGGGGAGGGGGGTTTACTGATAGATGGAATGAGAATCAGGGAAAAAATCGTTTTGTTGAGGTAAAAGTAGGGGATGCACAAATTCAACGGATGATGGATATGGCAGAGGAATCGTACGCTAAACATGAGGAATTGTACGAAGCAATTCGCGATGCAACACCTGGAGAAATGTTTGACGAAGTAAAAAGGGTGATAGAACAAGGAGATCTCTCGGATGAAAGCATTACTTCAGCAATTAATCAGAACCATGGAGATGTAATATTTCTCGTAATATCGAAAAACGCTGTGGAGATACTTAGGTATCTCGTAAAAAAGGGAGCGGATGTTAACGCAACAAATGAACAGGGAGTTACCGTTCTGCAATCTGCGTGTCTAAGTAATAACAAAGATATGGTAAGGTTTTTGCTTAGATTAAAAGATAAGGACGGTAACTACATTGTGAATATTAATGGGCGAGCTAAAGAAGGAAGTACTGCTATACATTATGCGTGTCGACTTGGATATGTCGATATAGTAAAGGAATTGCTTACTAGAGAGGATTTAGATGTTAATGCAAAAAATCAATATGGATATACTGCTCTAATTCGGGCGTGTGTCTATGAGCACCACGATGTAGTAAAGTTTTTGCTTAGATTAAAAGATAAGGACGGTAACCACATTGTAGATATTAATTTGAAAGATAACGATGGGCGTACCGCTCTACATTATGCGTGTCAAAGAGGTTTCAAAGAAGTAGTAAAATTGCTGCTTGGTAGAAAATGTATAAATGTCAATAAGGAAGATAGCATGGGACACACTCCGCTATATATAGCGTGCGAGAGCGGGTATAAGGAGATAGTAGAGCTTCTGAAAAAAAGCAAGAAGGCTACTGCACCCAGAGGTAAACGAATGACAGTGAAAGGTTTACAAAAAATAGTATCAGATAGGAACAAACAACAAAATGAGGATGGAAAGAGCCAAAATAAGGCAAATTCTACGGGTTCGAAAAGACAACAAAATGCGAAGAAAAAGGGCAACGAAAACCTCGGGAGCAGTTATAACATGCCTTTTGAATCAGAAAGAATTGATGAAAAAGATAGAAAAATATCTTTCGTGAACGCGGCGGGAGGAGGTAACTTGGAACAAGTACAGAATTTGATTGAAAACGGAGGAATTCAGGGTGATCAAGAGACCTGCAATGAAGCATTTCAGGCTGCAGCTGGGAAAGGGTGTTTGGAGATAGTTGAATTTCTGTTAGATTACGCTGATATAAACGGCAAAGATTCAACTGGGAATACAGTGTTAATGCTGGCAGCTCAAAACGGACATTTAGAAGTAGTGGGAGATTTGGTGGCAAATGGAGCAACTATTGACGTAAATAATAAAGGGTATACGGCTCTGAGATTTGCTGCAGAAAATGGACACGCCGATGTAGTTGAATATTTGTTGGATGCGGGAGCGAGAACGAAATATTTGGACGAAACACTAAACAAAGTAAAGGAAAAAATAGCACAAAACGATTCTCCGATCGAAGATTATAAGAGGATTCAAGAGGTGCTGAGCGGAAGACAACAGGTTGAAGAAACTTTTTCTGAAAAAGAAGTTGAAACAAAAACTTGGAATGTTCTTTTTTGGAATAAGGCATCTAAAGATTATAATTCTTTAGATGAAAATCTAAAAAAAGAAATAGATCTTTTGCTGGGCGAAATTCAAAAAAATCCATTTGAAAGAAGAAAAACTCCAGGGCAAAAACCGGAGCCGTTATATGGAAATCTGAGAGGATTTTTTTCTCGAAGAATTAACGGTGAACATCGTTTGGTATACCGTATAAGTGGGGATAATATTTGCGTTGTAGCTTGCAACGATCACTACGAAGATTTAAATACAAAAACGAAAAGTGAACTTCGCAATTTAACGAGTTTCAATCAAGAGTGGAATAACGGAATATTAGTTAAAGTCTCGGACCAGGTATTATCGTCGGTTGACAGAAGTCAGTCGAATTCTTTCATGGGAGGGAAGCCTAAAAGGGTGAGCAATAAAAAATCTCGAGCGAGAATGCGTCAGAATACTCAAGTGAAAAAGGGGAATAGCAATAGTAAATGATAAGTTGTAACAAAGCGCCCTTATGGGCGTTTTTTTGTAGAAATAAGGATGGGGAGAAGAAAAGTTAAAAAAAAGTAAAAAAATTGGTTGACGGGGGAGGGGTGAGAGTATATAAATTGAGACACGATCATTGAACGAAGTAAAGAACAGAAACGAGAGGATATATAGGCGGCGTAGAAATGATGGTCGCATATATATTTGACTTGCGTCAGATAGATATGAGGCAGGAGGCCTTTTGGGGACAAAAGGTTTAACTTGAGAGTTTGATCCTGGCTCA
>JAGCFW010000014.1 GCA_017649895.1 Alphaproteobacteria bacterium
AAATACGCGGAATATTGCAAAATTCGAGAGGAAAGAAACGAGTTAGCGCGAGGAATCTTAGGCGATTATAAAGCACATCGAGAGTTCATAAATGAGTCATCAAAAGATTCGTTTGTATCCAGAGAATCCATGGAAAAACAGCTGGATTATGCCACAAAATCTCAGCAGGAATTCTTTGAAAAAATCGATGGAATGGCGAGGGAAATTGAAAAGGGGAGGCATTATGTGTCCTTGCCTGAAGTCGTCGAAGATTCTCGAGAAAAGATGAGCAGATCTACGTATTTGTTAAATTCAGAATATCACAAACAGGAACATGGTTATGGATTCCAAATTAATCATACGATGGTTAAGGACTATATAAAGCACTGCAAACTAGATGTTCCATTTAACTACGAGATTGCAGAACATGCGAGCATGATTGCGGATAGATACCAAACTGATAGCAAAGAGCCAGTCAGTGCAGAGATTGCGAACGATTGTATCAAGCAAGCTCTGTGTTACGAGGCACTGAAGGAATCAAACAAAGACTTAAAAACTCCGTGGACAGAGGAACAACTGCAAAATAAAGCCTCCGCGCTGTCGCAGCATATCAAAGAAGAAAATATTTCGGTCTTAAACGACAAGAACCTGATGCAAGAGGCGTTGTTTAAGATTGACGCTAATTCTCAGAACTCACAGGAATCGCAAAATGTCGATTTGAAACAAATACATGTAAGCGAGTTCTTACAAAAACAGCAACAAATAAATTTAGAACTATCTAAACAAAAAGATTTTGGGTTGGAGAGATAGAAATTTCAAAAAAGTTGGTAATATCTAAGACAAATTCGAGATATTTATGGTAATATCTAAGATGAGTTCGAGATATTTCTAGAAATATCTCAGGTTAATGGAGAAAAGTTATGGAAATTGCAAGAGATATTCTTACTGAAATTCAGGAAGTTTTGTTTAAGGATAAAGTTATTGTGATATACGGAACGAGAAGAGTAGGGAAAACCACTCTAGCTAAGCATTTGTTAGAAGAATATCCAGACAAAAGATCGGAATATTTTAATTGCGAAGATGCGCAAGTTCGTCGGTTACTGGAAGATCCAACTATAGAAAAATTTCGGCGTGCTTTTTTTCAGCATGATTTGGTTGTTTTCGATGAAGCGCAAGTCGTTAGCAATATTGGATTTTCTCTGAAATTATTGCACGATTCATTTCCTGAACTGCAGATTATTGCAACTGGTTCATCGAGCTTTGAATTATCTAACAAAATTGGAGAACCTTTGGTTGGAAGAGCCCGATATTTCACCTTATATCCTTTCTCTTTAAACGAGATAAATACAAGCTTTTTGCAAACTGATTCCGGCATTGAACATATTTTACGATTTGGATTATATCCGACTGTAATAAACAAATCTGAAAAAGAAATGAGACGAGAAATAGTCGACATCACGAATGGGTATCTGTATAAAGATATTTTTGCGTTGGAAGGATTAAAGCATTCTCAACTATTTACGGATTTACTTACAAAATTAGCGTTACAGGTCGGAAGCGAAGTTTCCTACAACGAGCTGGCCTCATCTCTCAGACTCAGCATCGAAACTTTACAAAAATACATTGAATTATTAGAAAAATGCTTTGTGCTTTTTGTTCTACCTGCGTTTAGTAGAAATCTCCGAAAGGAGGTCGGGAAAAAAACTCGAAAAATTTATTTTTACGATTTGGGAGTTAGAAACGCAATCATAAATCAATTTGCTTCGTTAAATTTAAGGAGCGACGTCGGAGCTTTATGGGAAAATTTTTGTATCGCAGAACTAATCAAAAAAGCTCACAACAAAGGATTTTTCCCGAACAATTATTTTTGGCGTACTTATGATGGAAAAGAAATCGATTTTATCGAAGAATTTGACGGTATATTGCGAGCTTACGAGTTTAAATATTCGCCGAATCAGAAGGTAAAACTTCCAAAAATCTTTGTGGAAGAGTATAGACCGCAATTTTCTGCGATCAATCGGGAAAATTACGCGGAATATTTGTTGTAGTATTAATGCAAAAGTGGCTCAAAGATTGCAATCCTTGTAACAACAATGCTACTCTCGAAAAGTTGTAACATTAGAGGGAAAAATGACTAAGTCAGAATTAATTCAAAAAGTCGCGGGATGTTGCGGGATGTCTCAAAAAGATGTCGGAAGTTGCTTGAATTCGATAATTGAGACGATTCAGAAGGAGCTAAAGAATGGCGGAGATATTGTAATTCCTGGGTTTGGAGCATTTTCAGTAGCGACAAGATCAGCACGGCAGGCACGCAACTTTCAGACGGGAAAGATGATGCAAATTCCAGCCACGAAGATCGTGAAATTTAAGGTTGGAAAAACGCTGAAAGATGCTGTAGAGTAAGGTTTCGTTTAAGAAAACTAATAATTTGCTCTGTCGCAATGGCGGAGTTTCTCACATCTTGTGAACCACCGGCTTAGCTGATGGGTTTCTAAATTTTGCAGATTACAGTTCTTTAAGATTTTTCTTTTTCGCAATGATTTTTTTAGACTCAATCTTCGTATATGTCTTTGCGATGCGCGACTTTCACGACCAAAACAATTAACCTATCATCATCGATTTTGCAGATAATCCTGAAATTGCCTGTCCGATATCGCCAAAAGCCTCCGAAATTACCTGTCAAAGTCTTGCCCAACAGTCTCGGATTATCTATTTTCGCAAGCACTCCCGCGATATAAGACAGTATCCGTTTTCGAGATATTGAATCCATTTTTTTTAAAGTTTTTCTGACAATGTCAGAAATTTCAATCTTATAGCTCATCTCTGAACTCGGCTAAAACTTCATCTAAAGAATAAGTCTTGCGCATTTTTTTCATAGCTTTTACCGCAGCAAAATAATCTAATTTATCTTCAATGTACAGGGCAAGAGCCTCTCTAACCAGAGTAGATTTGGATTCCTGAGTAATATTAGCGATATTTTCCAGGGACTTCTCCATATCTTTATCAAGTCTTATCGACAGCATGATAACCTCCTTTGTGTAATACGATTGTAATACGTAAAGGAAAATTTGTCAAATGTCGGTCTCTTTAAATGTCGCGTTTTTCCGAACTTTTTCTAAAAATACGCCAATTATAAGTAAGATCCCTCCGCCAATCAAAAAGAAAACCCAAACTCTTAAGCGATCAAATAACCAATAACTGTAGTTAATAGAAAGATATAGCATTGTACAAGTGTTCATTATCCCGATTAAGTTCTGAGATTTTTTCATATCCTTCTTTGAATCCTGTCCAAAGAATCGCGATTATTAAGGCGTTCGCGATGCAAACCACGACGATTGTAGGAAGTTTTGAAAAAGCAGACATGCCTATAACCATCAACAAAATCAAGCTTAACAACAATCTTTCTCTTTTTTTAAAAATGTCTAATTGTTTTTTGTATGTCCCCAAATGGCAACATATCAATAACATAAAGATGACGTACATAAATGTATTTAACGGAAGGATTTTTAACACAGATATCGACATTCCCAACAATGCAAAAAATATAAGAGCAAATCCGGTTGATTTGTAATCTGTGAAAAACTCTTCGTATTGCTTTGAAGCATTTCCTATTGTGAATAAAAATGATCCGACCAGTATTGGACAGATGAAGTTAAGACAACTCCACATTTTGTGGGATGAAAACACAAAACCACATCCGCCCAAAAATACTAATATACTCAATCTGTTTACAATTCTGTTTTGAAACTTATAGGCTATCGGAAGAATGGTAAACAGCCACAAAAACATCATTACGTCGTAGTGCTGCTTTATGTGGTATGTTTTCCATATTAGCGCGTAACTTGTTCCGAATAATATAGATGACAGAAATATCAGTGACCGCCCAAATCTCGGGAAATTACTCTTTTTATAAGCTAAAATGTTGCCGCTAACTAATGAAAGAATGCTGATCCCAAACAAAGAAATTACCCTGATAATGGGTTTCTGACTGAATAATTTCAGAATCCAAGTGTTAGCTGAAACGAAGCCGAAAACGCCGATCCCTATACAAATCGCATCCCTATACAAATCGCAGCTAACGTATATACGAATATATTGAATCTCAGTTTCAGAATTCGAACTCTTTCAGATTCCATGTCTTCTATCAATTTTTGCGAAGTTGTGGAATCGATCAATCCCTTCTTGAGCCACCTTTGGATATATTTTTCCATCCTTCTATCCCCTACAACAAGCGAAGACATTATACTACTGCCTAATTTTTGATCAAATGCCCTTTAATTACTCTTAACAAGAGATTAACTCACATTTATCCACAATCTTATCCACAAATTCTGTGGATAAGCAGGGAGCCTCCGCGGGCGATAAATTTTTTAAAATCTTTGAAAAAATAATACCGAAGACGTAATTGACTCATCCAAAGAAGCAGGAATACAAAAAGCCAGAAACTAATCATTAACAACCAGACGCATTTAAACCTAACCGATTTCAATATTCAGCAATATCCATTTTTCTCTAAAAGTTTTTTTAATGAGAAAACTTGTACTGTCCAAATCCGAAAACAGGTAATTTCGCTTGCCCCTTGAAATAAAATTCCAACAATTCTCTATCTCCGAATAATTCTGTAAAATCAACATCTGATTTATCCGAATCAGAGCAAAATACACGAATCGTTTTATTTTTCACTAACGTGTAAGCACTTTCGTTAAGAGGATCCATTTTCATAGAATCGGATGTTTTGTCATACACAAGTCCAAACATGCATCTGAAAAAATAATCATCTGAAAAACGATTGATTAACGCTGACTCATATGCTTTCGAATCAGAATAATCCGATCTAACGTTCTCGTTTTGGGCAAGTGCATATCTTTTTAAAATAGCGTCAGTAGATTTTTCCAGCGATAAGACATCTACACCATTTACATGATGGAACCATCTAAGCATTGCACCAAAAAGCGAAACATCATCATAGTGATTTATGTTATCATCAAAAAAGAACATACGAGGGAATCCGTTTATTTGTGTAATCGAGCCGCCATTGCCTATTATTCGCCGCGCTTTTTTCTCATCAATTCCAGCAAACATCGAGTTTCCGTCGCCTGAAAAATCGGAGACAGGGATAACACACATATCATAAATTGCAGTTGGAGCATGGCCGAATCGAAATTTACCTTTTGTATCAGTGCTCACTATGTAGGCCTTAGAGAATTTCGAAGCAGTGGTACCACTTAAATATTTCGTTAACAGCAAACGGATCAATTTACATCCAACCGGATTAAGAGACATTTGCTGTAAAGTAACAATAAAGCGATCTATTTTCGTCTGAGACATTTTGTTATATCTAATTTCTTCTCCATTAGGGATCCTAATAATAAAATCTCCGCTTCCCGCAAAAAACATACAGCACGTATCTGCGAAACGCTGACATAATTGGACTAAATTCTCGTCAAGAGACAAAGATTCATTCCAGGTGCTGCGATAATTTTTTAGCTCTTCTTCGCTAACCAATGGGTTTATCCTTTCTAACGCAGAAAGAGGCACTTGTTGTACTTCAGTTTTAGAAGATTGCAAAGCATTGAAAAATTCTTGCGGCATTCTGTCCATCGCACTTATGTTAAAGCATGCAGCAATAGTAATAGCACTGTATAATAATTTCATCATCTTTAGATACCCTCCCTTCCCTTAAATAAATACAAAAACCAAGCTAACTATACAAAAAACTCACTTGCCGTGAATATACATACAAAACTTTCTACAATCAACATTGGGGAAAACAAAATTTCTGCTTTTGAGAATGTCCGTCGGTTTAACTTCTTTTTTCGGCTCAAGGGTGTAAATCTCGTTTCGCACCGACTCATCATAACGGCTGGATAGAAGCCTTTCGTAAAACAACGAGTGAATTTGTCTTTCCAGCTGACGGGTACTCCATCCGCACTTTGCGCATTCCTCGACATAGAACGCTCGAGCTTGAGGGTTTTCTACCTTCATGATCGTTCGATAATGAGTCCAACTCAATTCGGCACTCACTGCGCGCCGAATTGGAAATGCCATATAAAACTGCCTCATTTCTCGTAATCGGCGCTCTTCAAACCCTTTACCGAAATCATGAGTCAATCTCTCAGCTAAATATTTTAAAACGTATGATCCATACTCCGTACGTTCTTCCCCGCATTCCTTGAAAATCTGTTCACCGATCTTCCAATAGGTCTCCACCAGCGCGGAATTAACCGTGCGAACTATCTTGTTTTGCGCTTCGACAATCGCGTTTCTGATGTTGTCGTAGGTTGTTTCTGGATTTTTGATTTCTAATTCTTTGTCGGTCATTTTTAGCTCCTAATTATTTCTTTTTAGCTTGTTTCAAGTCCTTGCTCAATTGATCAATTTTGTCAGTGAATTCTCTGTCGATGATTCGGGAAACAACAACACCTCCGCCCATTGATCTCGGAACTTTGTCGGCAATCGCAATGTCCAGATAAGTCTCGCGGTAGAATAAATATGCTATGACATATACCAATCCAACAAATGCAGCAAAGCCTGTGTGAATTAGTGATGTTACGGCAATTACAGCCAACATGTAAGGTCCTGCAATCTTTCTGCATTGAATCAATCTCGTAAAAATCTCCCCAAAGACTGAGGAATCAAAACCTTGGTGTTCTTTCAGCCAATTTTGATCCAAATCTCCGAATAAATCAGCTCCGTATTTTTTCACTAAATATTTGCTGTAGAAATAGGTAACGGTGTTAAATGTCGCGAAGGCTAGAAAAGGAGATACATAAAAAAATCCACAAGCAGCATTATCCCCATCCATTATGTTTTTAATTTCCAAAAAGCGAAGCATACATGCCCACAAACCAATCATTACAAACGAAATAACAGAAGCAATCACATATTGCGTTTTATATTCAAACATTCTTTTCAAAAAAATATCTTTATCATTTTTCATCATTTTTCTCCTTAGCTTATTTATTCAAAATTCATTTCCATAATTTATCCCAAGCGGCTTTGCGAGAGCTCTTATCCGCCCTTTCAGCCACATCATTTTTCAGAGAATCAGAGTTTTTGCCAATCTGATCGCTTACAAATTCTATCTCATCTCTGGTGCTATTAATAGCTGATGTTCGAGCCTCCGCGGCTGCTTTGTTTTGAGCTTGCAACGACGACTTTTTTGCATAGATTTCCGCAGAATCACTTGCAATTTGTTCTTTCATTGTCTGTTCGGATTTATCAAAATCATTTTGCATCTGAGTTTTCGATGAACTCCAATTGGCAGGTGTCGGCTGTTTCATTGGCGGAAGAGTGTTTCTGAGAGTTGCCCTGGCTTTTGCTTCTTGAATCCATTTTTCCGCTTGTGGATCGTATTTGTCGATCATCTGAGATGCTTTCGCTCCATCAATGCCTTTCTCACTCGCCACCTGCAGTGCCGAATCTATCAAATTCATACGATCTGTACTGCTGATCGACATACTCTTGTTGTAACTGTTCAAATACATTTGAGCCTGGCTTTCGCTGTATGCCTGAGTGTTGCTGAGACTTTCGTTCTCCTGAAGAGTCTTAGATGTTCAGTTTCGGTAAAAAATGCTTGCCCGTTCTCGAGCTTTAACAGTGGGATTGCGAAAAGCTTCCGAAAGAGAACTAAATTGTTCAAATCTCACTCTGAAGAGAGGCACGGGACAACTCTTGACCGAATTAAAATAATCACGCGAATTTGCGAGTGTGCGTTCATGAGTTGTAATATCACGAGAATTACAGATCTCAACAAGGTCGTCAGCTGTATCTTTCGACTTCGAGGCGACTTTAGGAGGCTGCGGTCCTATATCAACACTCTTTCCGGGATTTTCGCACCCGCTGAGACACAAAATTGTTCCAAAACACAATACTTCAAAAAAAATGAATCTTTGCATTGCTCAATATAATCAATCCATAACGTCAAGCTACACGTCTGGAAAAGAAAAATCAACAAAATTCAGCGGTTATAACCTAAAATTTAGATTTTTGGGCAAAACCTAACCTGAAAACAAAAATCTGCAGTACTGAGGGAGAACTTTTTTAAAGAGAACAAACACTGGTGGAGCCGAGGGGAGTCGAACCCCTGACCTCGACGATGCGAACGTCGCGCTCTACCAACTGAGCTACGACCCCAATGTTTTTGAAAGTGAAACGAAAGTTTCACAGAGAACTAATAGCCCTCGCGCTCCATACGCTTTCTGAGCAATTTTCTGGTGCGGCGAATCGCCTCAGACATTTCTCTCACTCTTCTCTCTGATGGTTTCTCAAAATGCCTGCGTAATTTTATCTCACGAAAAATCCCTTCGCGTTGCATTTTCTTTTTCAAAGCTCTTAAAGCTTGATCGACATTATTGTCACGTACAAATACGAGCACTATTCCTCCAAAATTTCTTTTACATACTTTATACAGTAACAGCTCTCATCTTTAAAGATCTTTTGTAAAAAAAATGTTAAGATCTCTTGTTTTTGAAAAAATTTTTTAGTAAGAGCTCCGATTCGAATCCTAAAATACCCCCGACGACCTTCGGTTTATGAGTGGAATGTTGGAAAATTTGCGCACCGTTGGCAACCGCTCCGTATTTTGGGCTGTAGGCTCCGAAGTACAAATTCTTGATATGTGCCAGCGAAATTGCCTGGGCGCACATGGCGCAAGGTTCGAGGGTCACATACATGTCACATTGGTCTAAAATCCGCACATCTAAAATTTCGCAAGCGCGCTGAATCGCCAAAATTTCAGCATGGGCAATGGGATCTTTTTTTTTCATGACTTCATTTCCGGTCGCGACTATCAGGTTGTCATTTTGTGCGATAACGGCTCCGATCGGAACAGAACCTCTCTCGAAAGCCTTCCGGGCCTCTGACAGAGCAAGATGCATAAAATCGATATTCATAAAAAGTCTTCTGCTGGCTGGGGTGGTAGGACTCGAACCCACGAATGACGGGATCAAAACCCGTTGCCTTACCACTTGGCTACACCCCAAAAGTTGCTCAATGATACACCATGAATTTTGAGCGATCAAGTAAATTAAAGGTAAATATTGAATCAGAGAAATTTTTCCATGTATGATTTTAATCAATTGTTAACAAAGCCCCATTAAAATGTCATTGTTAGGTTTTTGTGTAATAGGTCGCAATATGAACTGGTTTGTCAATATGATATTTGACGGGGGGGGTAGACAAAAAACTCTTTTAGACAAATCTAAGTCAATAAAATCACGTAACAAAATAAATACATTAATTTCTTTTCTTGTTTTAGGGTTACCTTTTTTTATTGAGCTTTTTCTTGCTTTAAATTATCACGAATCTTATTATAAATTGGTTGTTTATAACCCAATACAAACTGTTAAAAAAGTATTGGAATTATTCTCAATTTTTGTCTCTCTTTACGCTCTGTTTATTACCGTAAGTTCCAGAACAATTAGAAAAATTTCCGTACTATTTTGGCTGTTGATATTATACGTTCCTGCTAATTTTGACCTTATATGTGTACGGATTACAGGAGCACTGTTATCAAACGATTTTATGTTTGCTATTTTTAACACTCATCTCCGAGAAACTTTGCTTATAATTCAGGAATATTTCGCTTTTATTTTGATAAGTCTTGCGATTGTTGTCTGTGCCTTTTGCCTAAAACCAGTAAAACGATACTGGAATAAAAAGTATTCAATTTGCGCAGCGATGCTTTTAGCTTGTTCGATTTTTGGTTCAGAGTGGCAATCTTTCAACAAAATAATATCGGCGTTTTCTGCTCATATTGAAGATCTGAAAGATATTGATCGATTTTGTAAAATGCAAACACCAATTGAGGGAATAAAAACAAAATCTGAAGGAAAAGAAACATATGTTTTTGTGATAGGGGAGAGTGTCGACAGAAAACATATGGGAATCTATGGCTACAATCGACCAACTACTCCTTATTTTGAAAAAATCAAAAACGAACTTTTCGTATTTAAAGATGTTACGACAGCTCATGTATTTACGGCGGCGGCGGTAAAATCGATGTTATTGATACAAGATAATTCGAAAAAGATTTATTCACTCATTCAATTCTTTAAGAGTGCTGGATTTAAAACTTTTTGGTTTTCTAATCAAGGTAAGGCACATCTCTTTGACAATTCAATAATGCGTTTCGGAAAAAGTTGCGACGAATACGCCTTTATTGGCGGAAAAGACGTCATTTATTCTTCTGAAAATTACAATTTAACCTTTGAAGACGAACAACGACGTTTAAAATTGTGGGATGAAAATTTACTGAAATATTTTGAAAAAGCTTTGAGCGATTCCGCCAAAAAAAAGTTAATCGTTCTACATTTGAATGGATCTCATTATCCTATTGATATGCGATATCCTCCTGATTTTGCAAAATTTTCGTTGCCTCAGAAATATTATGATAGAGAGAAGGCTCTCGGTGTGTGTCTTTTCGATAACAGCATATTGTATACGGATCATATTTTGAGCGAAGTTATAAAAAGCCTCAAAAAAAGCGGTGAAACTAGCGCTATGCTTTATTTATCAGATCATGGACAGGATATAAACGACACAGAGGAATGCATACTAACAGCTCGGACTTGGCCTCACGGATATGAAGTTCCTTTTGTCGTGTGGGTGTCGGAAAAATATCGCAAAACCAACGCCGAATTTATCAATAGTTGGGATATGAATCTGAAATATGTAACCGATAAAACGGCCTATTCGTTAATAGACCTTGCAAGATTAAGCCACCCGTCAGTTGATTTATCCAATAGTATTTTTTTTAGCAGAAACCACGCAAAGCCAGCAAAAGACTGCAAAGAGTAAATTACTCAGATTTCTGTTATCATAAGCACTAAAATACAGCAGTTATTAAGTTCAAATCTACCTAAGGTATTTCCCCAGTTTTTCTTGTGTTGAGTCCGGAGAAATGCGTGAGCTGTTATCATCTGATTCCAATATATTCTTCACTTGATCTAACGAATCTATCGGAAAATGGTGGTCAATAATCCGTATTCGCAAGGATCCGTTTACTAATTCTATTATGGAATTCTCCTCCTGCTCTAACATTGGTGCCAATGTGTGAACGATATCCTCTTGTTCATTAGTCTGAGAAACCGTTGTAGATTCTTCGGAAAAACTGGTGTCTGTTGATGAGTTCGACAACATTTGCTGAGACGAAGTTTCTTGTTGAAGTTGCTCTCGGGCTGTTGGATAAACTGTATCATTCATGGCCGAAGCATTGTTTTGTCTCTGTAAATTTTGGAGAATCTGATCTTCAGTTGAGCTTGTCACTGCTGTAAGTGCAGTTGAGTGAATATTATCACTTGTTCGTTCAATCCCAATACTGAACGCATCTTTTGATATGAAAGACAAGCCAATTAAAAACATAATCTTTTTCATAATGTCGTATTCCTATTTATTCTTTGCAGATGAGCATATCAGAAATAATTGGACAATCAATGTGGTATCACAATATATTTTGTTGACAAATATGTTCTTTACCAAAAGCAGGCGAGGTCCTATTTTCTCCTCTTATCCCACCAATCGATGCGTTTATACATGACCTAAAGTTTACCTATCTGGATTTAAATAATCCCGAATGCTCTCTTTGTTAACAACATGTTTGGATTCTAACTTAGGGTGAGAATCTAAACCAAAAAGGTAAAAAATGCTCCCAAAACATGAAGGAATGGATGTTGGATGTTCATCTATCAAATAATAACCTTCCTTGATTCTCTTTTTCACTATTCTGTAGTATAAGGAATTTCCAAAATATCCTAGATATATTCTTGTGATGATAAAGCCTATAACGGCAGTAATTGTCCATAGTTCCCAGGGGTCAATGTTCATCCACCCGTTTGCAAGATGACGTGCTGACTCACGGTGAACATCCCTCAAACATAACATTAAAAACATTAGGCACATTCTAGGTGCTATCAGATCCATAGCCAATACTATCACCATACCCATTCCCGCATCTGTTCCTTTCCAGTGCGCAGCATTTTCAATTAAACACCAATCCATTCCAAAATATATAAGGGTAAGTACAAGACCATAGAGATACATTCTTCGATACAACATCCAGGTAATTCCTCCGAAAAACGCAGCACAATTCCAAGTATGTTTTCCAGTTTTTTCTAAACGATCGAAAGCTTTTTCGTAATATTGTATTATGCCTTTTTGGGACATCCTTTCTTTCTCCCGTTATGTCTCTATTGAATGCTAATATGGCTTCTGAAAAACTCGATTATCAAAATTCGAAAGCTCTAAAATTATTTTTGCTATACTATAAAAAATACAAACCAGGCCAAAACATTTGCAATTTTGTTTACAATGTGGTCTTTTTTATTTGGATTCAAGTAAGCTCGAATAGTTTCTTCATTAACCTCGCTTTTAACTTCTGTTTTTAATTGAAATTTGCGTGACATCCAATCTGCTAAGCAAATAAAGAGCCAACCAATAATAGAAGGGATGGATGTCGGGGAATATTTATCTAGTAAGTGATAACCTTTTTTAATTTTTTTCTTAATCGTTCTGTAATATAGAGCATTTCCGAAATATCCTGTAAAAACACCGCTAATAAGCCAATAACAAAGGATGATAGAAAAGAATAGGTTGGGATGATCATTTCTCAACAAATAAAATGATGAAAAGTTCCCATATACATAAAACGATACACAAAGCGAAAAAATTAAATCTATTACTGAAACAAAGAAAGTGTAAAGATACATTTTTCGATAAGCCATCCACAACTCTCCAAAGAAAAACGCTGCCCAGTTCCAGGTATGCTTTCCTGTTTTCTCTAGACGATCAAAAGCCTGTTCGTAACATCTCGTTCTAGTTTTTTCGAACAATTCTTTTACCCTTTTTATTTATCTCATCAAAAATTAGATTTTTCCTCGGTTGTTATTTGAGTTGCAACCTTATTATAAGAGTCGATGCTATTATTATCAAATTAGCTGTAATAAAAACGAGGCATCCTAAGACATTTGCGATTTTAACTGATAAGTGATTTTTCTTGTTCGGGTTTAGATAAGCCCTAACGGTTTCTTCATTAATTTCGCTTTTGACCTTAGTTTTTTGCTGCAACTTGCGAGATATCCAGTCTGCAAAGCAAATAAATGGCCAACAAAAAATGGAAGGAATGGATGTCGGACAATATTTTTGTAGCAAATGATATCCCTTCTGAATCTTTTTCTTAACTATTCTATAATACAGAGCATTTCCGAAATATCCTGTAAATAAACTACTAACAAGCCAGGTGCAAATTAAAACAGAAGGATATAAACCTGTATGCTCATCTTTTGGCAAACGAAATAATGACAAATTTCCGTATACACTAAACGAGAGATACAAAAGAACACACAGCTCAAAAACTCTACTTATGAGAGTGAAAAATAACGTATAAAGATACATTTTTCTGTAAGCCATCCATGCACTTCCGAAAAGAAATGCAGCCCAATTCCAGGTGTGCTTCCCCGTTTCATCTAGGCGTTTAAAGGCTTTTATATAATATTCCTCTTCGCTTTCGAAATATTCTGCTTCATAGCGACCTCTGTCTTCCGTTTCGCAAGATTTTTCAGCCTTCTTAGACATCTTTCCCTCTTAATATAATTCACCTACTAAAAGGATAATATCACAAAAAAAATTTTATTGTCAATATTTTTGTCGATAGGGTTATTTTCTCCTCTTATCCCACCAATCGATGCGTTTTTTGATTTCCCGCTCGAAGCCGCGCTCGTTGGGTTCGTAGAATTTCTTGCGCGAAAGTTCATCCGGAAAGAAATTTGTTCCGGCAAACGCATTTTCGGTGTCGTGGTCGTAGACATATCCCTTGTTGTAATCCAACTCTTTCATCAATTTTGTCGGAGCGTTGCGGATTTTTTTCGGCACGGGAAGCGATCCGTAAAATTTTGCGGCCTTTTGCGATTTGAAAAAAGCGACTTCCGCGGCGTTGGATTTGGGGGCCGTTGCCAGATAGATTACCGCGTGGGCGATGGCGAGATCTCCTTCGGGTGATCCCAAAATAGTGTAAGCCTTATGCGCCGATAATGCTTGTACCAGAGCATTTGGATCGGCCATTCCCACATCCTCGCTCGCGAATCGAATCAAGCGGCGCAGAATGTACAGTGGCTCTTCACCTCCCTGCAGCATTCGGTGCATCCAGTATAGTGCCGCATCTACGTCCGACCCTCGCAGCGACTTGTGCAGCGCGCTGATCAGGTTGTAATGTTCCTCATTTCCTTTGTCGTAAACAGCGGCGCGCTTCGGCGAAAATTTTTTCAGCTGCTCGACGTCCAATTTTTCGGAGGTGTTCAAATTGAAAAGTTCCTCGGCGCGGTTCAGCAGATACCTTCCGTCTCCGTCCGACATTAAACACAGATGTTGCCGAGCTTCAGGAGTGAGCGGTAGTTCCTTCTGCATGAACTTTTCGGCGCGCTGCAGTATTTTGTCCAGATCGCCCAGCTGCAATCGATCGAAAGTTATGACCTTACACCGAGAGAGAAGGGCAGGGCGCAGCTCGAAAGACGGATTTTCTGTTGTTGTTCCGATCAGAATCAGTGAACCGTTCTCCAAATGCGGCAAAAATATGTCCTGCTGGCTTTTGTTGAGATGATGAATTTCGTCCACGAGCAAAATGGTTTTTGATAAAAGATTGGAATCCAGCTGTTCGAAAATCGACTTGAACTTCGCAGTCGAATGCATCACTGCGGAGGTTTCCTCGAAATGTAACTTGCTTTTCTTTGCGAGAATTTTTGCGAAAGAGGTCTTGCCCGACCCCGGTGGCCCCCATAAAATCAGCGACTGAAGACCACCGATCGCGGAAATCTGATTCTCCAACGACTGCCCGATAATTTCATCAAAATCTCCAGGACGAATTCTGTCAGCCAACGGAGACAATGTTTCAAACAACTGCAAGTTCTGCCTTTAACGATTTTCGAATTTTTTCAAACAAACCACTTTATGTTATCCAAAATAAAGCCTAAAATCAACGAGAGCTTTTGTTAGAGGAACGCATGAGAAATTCAAGAAGGTACAACGTTGCGGTCGTGGGAGCTACCGGAAACGCCGGAAATAATACCCTGAGAATTTTGGCTGAGAGAGATTTTCCCGTCGAGAAGATTTTTGCGGTAGCCTCGGAAAAGTCGGTCGGCAAAAGCGTGTCCTTTAAAAATCAGAGTCTGCAGGTGCAAAGTTTTTCGTCGGTGGACTTTTCGGAAGTTGATTTGGCGATATTTTGCGCCGGTTCCAAATTTTCTCAAAAGCATGCGAAAGAAGTGGCTGAGGCTGGGTGTACCATTATCGACAAAGGTTCATACTTTAGGCTGAATCCGAAAGTTCCTTTGGTTGTGCCGGAAGTAAACTCGAAATCTTTATCAAAGGGGGCACCGTTGGGGATTATTTCGACTCCGAACTGTGTGGCGGTTCCGTTGGCAATGACCCTAAAAGCTCTGGCCTCTATTGCTCCGATTAAACGAGCTGTGGTCTCGACCTATCAGGCGGTATCTGGCGCCGGCAAAGCAGCAAACGACGAATTGTACAACCAAACCAAATCGGTGATCGCTTCGGGAGAAATTGTTAACGATGTATTCTCCAAGCAAATAGCGTTCAACGTGATTCCGTCCATCGGTAATCTTTACACCTCGGGGGTTTCGGATGAGGAGGATAAAATTTCTTCGGAAATCTGCAAAATTTTGAAAACCGATGTGAAAATCGCGGTCACTTGCGTTCGAGTTCCGGTGTTTATCGGTCACGGAATGTCAGTTGTTTGCGAGTTTACGAAAGAGGTTTCCGATGAAATGGCATACCAGGCTTTCGACGATTTTGACGGAATTCTTACACTGGATCGCAGAGACGAAAATATTGTTGCCACGCCATTGGATGCTCAAGGCGAAGATGCTGTTTTCGTAAGTCGAGTTCGGAAAGATTTTACCACCAAAAACGGATTGATGTTTTGGGCAGTAACAGATAATCTGCGAAAGGGTGCCGCCCTTAACAGCGTGCAAATTGCAGAGCTGTTGATAGATATCGATCCGAAATTGAGATCGTTTAAGTACAAAGCGAAATAAAAGCAAAAAGAGGACAAAATGGATAGCTTTAAAGATTTTGAAAGGCCTGATTTGAGATTAGCTGAATTGATGATAGTTTCTTCCTCTCTGCAGAAAACCAAGCGTGGAGATGATTATCGCCGTTTGAATTTGAAATCCGCAGACGGACAGTTTAACTTTTCGGCAGTGATGTGGTCGAACGACTTGAGAAAATATCCTGATGAAAAAATTTTCAGGAGCGGGAATACAATAAAGCTGATGAAATATGACCTGCCGGCGAACTATTCGGACTACGTCATCCACGATTTTGTTCTGATTAAAGAAGGAAAAGTCGGGCTTTCCGAACAGCAGCGCGAGGAAATTTTTGCGGCGGTTTTGGAATATGTTGAGTTGATTCAAGATGACAAGCTAAAAAATTTCGTCTCCGAACTCCTGAAGGAATACGCTGAAGCTTTCAAAATAGCACCGGCGGCAAAGTCCATTCACCACAATTATCTGGGCGGACTTTTGGAACACACTTTCGAGTGCCTCGAGATCGCGAAAGATTTCATGGAAAAGCATCCAAAAATCGACAAAGGCACGGTTTATGCGGCTTGCATCCTGCACGACTTCGGGAAAATTTGGGAATATACTATAGATTTGAATTCGGGAGTGATCGGGTTCAACACAGATTTCCAGAAAAAATGGTTGACGCATTCGCAGTGGGGATTTTCCACCTGTATGGCTGCGGGATTTGATCTTGTCGCAAAGATGATAGCGGCGCACCATA
The DNA here is from genome assembly GCA_017649895.1 of Alphaproteobacteria bacterium. GTDB lineage: Bacteria > Pseudomonadota > Alphaproteobacteria > UBA3830 > UBA3830 > UBA3830. The sequence continues at coordinate 16,774 of JAGCFW010000014.1, forward strand.
GTCGTACGGAATGGGGGGCGGTGCTCGACCTGGACGTTCAGGACCTGGACCCGATGTGCTATATCTTACATCACATCGACGACCTTTCTGCAAAATTCGGAAAAATCACCGTGATGGATTTGGATTAAACGAGGAAAGAGGCAACTGCGCGGGTTGCCTCAGATATTCTATTGAGCGGCTATCGTATCCGTACTCGAATTCACATCGTCGATGTCCTGACTGGTCTGTATGTCGTCATTATGGAAAGTCGTATCCGAATCCACGGACTCGCTTCTCTTCAGATTGCTCGCTTCCTCAGTGATGTCATCGTATTGAGTTACATTTGAATCGGACTGGCTTCTGGTCAGACCGCTGGTTTTATCAGTGTCATATTTAGTCAAATTAGAATCAGACATGGTCATTCTCGGATCTCCAGTTTTTCTGGTAAATTTGTTCAATGTCCGCTTAAATATGTTAACCTTCTTTTGGTTCTCTGGTCTATCGATGTATTTCATCAACAATTCAGTCATTTCCTTGTTTCCTTCGGCGTAATCCAGCACCGTTTTCTTGTTTTCACCTGTTCTGTTGATTTTTGCGCCATGATCCAGCAGCAGCTTCGCTATAGCTAAATTACCACTCTCTACCGCATACATCAGAGCCGTTACTTTGTATCTATCTTTTATTTCAGTATCTGCATCGTGTTTTAACAACAGCTCAACAATCTCAACGTTCCCTTTTTCAGTTGCGTATATCAGCGCGGTTTTTCCAAACCTGTCTTGTAAGTTAGGATTTGCTTTGCGGGAGTATGGGTTCGTTAATAGTAAATTCGCTATCTCTATTAATCCTTTTTCCACTGCTACAATCAGAGGGGTTTTCTTAGACATTTTTTTCATATCGATAGCAATGTTTGGATCCATCACTTTCGATAGCATATACTTCACTATATCTTCGTGTCCGTTCTCCACTGCAATTATTATCATCGGTGTGCCATCGGCATTTGAACTTCTTAAATTGAACCGATGACCTCCCATTTCCTTTTCGTATTTCTGTATGATAGAATCCAGCCATTCTACCACATTGCAGCGACCATTTGTTATTGCGACCTCCAGAGCTGTTTTTCCGTCATCATTTTCCACATAAATAAAGTCGGGTTTAGATTTTTTAAGTATCGATTCCATTTCTTCAAGATTTTCTGACTCCACGGCGGCAAACCATTTGTCGCGATCTGATATAGGTTGTGTTACTTGCCGCTCATCCTTAAAATTAAGTTTTTTTATGGATAATTCTTTTGATATTTCAGGCTTATTACCAGCCTCCGCTAAAACATTTTCGCACAACAACGCGCAGCAGACCGAACACAAAGTTATTAAATTAGATTTCATTTCTCATTCCCTTTATTCAATTGTTATATTCAGTCTACAAAAAACTGATTAATTATTCGTAAATTTTTCAACATTTTTAGCTTCTTGTGAATCTGTTGAAAAATACAAAATTTAGTCAAAAATTTGAATTTTTAACGAAAATTGCCGTTGGATATTGAATAAAATAAAATCTAAATACCTTGATTTTTTGTGTCAAATGCCATAGTTGTAATGCTACTGCTCGTAAGCTTCGCCCGAGAGAGTGATTTTAAATTTTTAATGGAATCAGCGGTTGAGCGGCGTTGGTGATTATTGTTTGATAGGAAAGGAGTATAGTGTGAAGTTGGTCAATTTGGTTATTGGAATTTTATACGGGTTCGCGATTATATCAGATGCAAATGCAATGTGTTTCAATATGCCGAATAATTCAATAAATCCCCAGTATGCGAACATGTCTCTCAATAAAATTATGTATGGATTAGGCAAAGATGTTCAATGTCTCAAAGAAGACATGAAAGATGAAATAATTGATTTTTATCAAATTATCCAGTCACTTGAGTCGAAGATTTTCGCTCAAACATCAGAGTTGCGTCAACATTTTTGGCAAATAGAACTGTTGGTTGATGAGCAAGTGGCGAAACAAGTCAATGCTGAAAGGGAGGAATGGAATTTAAGGACATACTGGAAGGAATATTTCGAAATAGTAGATAATGAGCAAGAATCCAAACGGTTCGATGCGGATCCCTTATTTTATTTGTATTCAAACATTGGTCATACCAAAGAGTTATTTTGCAAAAAAATAGCTAACCCTTTGTTTTATTTGCGCATAGATGTTGAAGAGTCCAGAAATTTATTTCACAGTAAAGTGTATAAATTGACAGAATGTATATGTAAATTAAATAGGATAGTTGCTCTGTTAAAGGAAATGGGTATTATGCGTGAAGATAGGTTGTATAGCAAATATGGAGTTGAACTGCGCGATAAAGTCAGGCAACTCAATATGGTGGTTGATGAGTATTTTTATGGATCACTTAACCATATTAGGAGGTTGGAATCGGTGATAGAGGAGCAAACTGTTGAATCGCAACGAGACGCTAATTCCTTGAAAGTAAAAATTGATGAATCTTTTGCTAAGTTAAGGCAATCTTTGGCATCGCAATCTGATTTGCAACAATCCTATGAATATCAGAAAATTTTATCTGAGTATGTGAGAAATATCGATAACATGACTTACCTCAAGGATATGTCTGAAATACGTAGAAGGATTAATAAGTTCAGAAAAATTCTCTGCGAAGATGTATCTTCGTTATACCAAAGCGCTACATTATTGCAGTCAAATATTTGCGGGGAGTTTTCGTACCAGTGTAACAAATTCCCGCGATACAAACCGCGGGAAGGAAGCAAATTGAAGATATCTTCCTGTTTCTACGATACAAATTGCGAGAAATAAGCAGATTAAGGATATTTTCCGCCCATGTGGAATAGTCCCCATTGCTTAGTGGTCCCGGAGTTTATTACGGCATGGATTTGGTCGTCTATCTCCTTTTTTCCGTACTGCAGATGATTTTTCAGCCATTTTGCAGTAAAAGCTTGCAGGTATGGTCGCACCTTTGCTTTAAGCCTTCTCTCCGACGCCTTTTCGAGCATATTATTGCTCAATTCCATACAGGTACTTATGGTTTTGTATGGCTCCAGATCGGAATCCTTAATGCCGCATGGAGTATCTTTTGGGTAATGGGACGGATAAATCATCGGACATATGTAATCTGCTCTTTTGGCGATTTCGATGTAGTCCTGACCCAGAATTTCCGAGTCTTTTTCTGTTCGACTTCTTTTGTCTGGAGTATCTACCGAGCCTTCTATTGTGCAGCCGAATACGCATACAGATACCTTTCCGCCGAGCTTATGTACAGAAGCGCTTATTTTGGCTACTAAATTATTTATGGCGTCTATCCGTGACCGATTTGGTATGTGCTCTTTAATTCCGTCCTTATAAAGTTTGAAATACGAGGAAAATCTGACATAATCCAGTTGCACCTCATCGAATCCGATTTTTACGGCAGCGGAGCAAATTTCATCGAGATATTGTAAAACCCTTTCGTCTTTAGGGTCCATCCAGGACATCTTTTCCTTGTCGACCATAATGGATCCGTCTTCTTTTTTGATACATAAATCATCTCTTATTGATTCCCTCAACGCGACAATTCTGGCAATTGTATAAATCTTATTTTCTTTTAGTTTTTGAATTAATGATTTGAAATGGTTGTTGGACATAAATTGATTTTTTTCGTTATAAGTTACCGGCAGATCAGGAAGGAGTTTTCCGAAATCATCTTTGACATCAATTACCACAGCGTTCGCGCCGTATTTTTCAAGCGTATCTAAAATTTCTTGGAAATTCGTGCGCTTTCCGATGTAGATGGATTTTACGGGTAAATTTTCTTCAGGATCTAAATGATTTTTTGAGGGAATGAAATTTGACTTTTTCAAAGTGGTTGATAAATCTGAATCTTGGCAGCTAACAAGAAGGGTTATTGGGATTATAATCAACAACATACTTAAGAATTTAATCAATCGTACAAACACCTTGCTCTCCCGACCATTATAACAATATTGTCAAATTATACATAATTTTTACAAAAAGAAAACCGCCGAAGATTCCTTCGGCGGGCAGCAAAAACAAAGGGGAAAAATTAAAGTTTAATTTTCGCTCCGACTATGAACAAATTCGCTCTGTTACTCTCAAACGCAAATCCGTCACCACCATGTTTCTCATCTAGCTCCGAATTGTATATACGGTCAGATGTTCTCGCCCTTATGTTGTTGTACTCGACAAAGGCGCTGATCATCTTGTCCATATTGTACTGTACCGCTACCGTTGCGATGTTCGAAGTTACTCGATCGTCGCTAGACCATTTCTTTACGGCGTGGAAGTATCCGGCGGACAATTCCCACTTATCGCCGAAGTATCCTACACCGATGTTGCAAGCCTTTCCGTTGTCGGCACCCGGACCCATTCCGACGATATTACCGGCGTCATCCCTTACGTCGTTCGATAACACTTTCGGAATCATGGAATTTATATTGTCCGTGTAACCCAAAGCCAACTTGTACTTTCCGTACCCGAAAATAGTTCCGACATTGTAGCCCTGAACTCTGCGAGGGCTAGACGAGCTCGATTTACCTTGCGCTAACCAACCGGCAACAGCGATCTTCATGTTAAACGCGTCTGGGTCTCCGTATTCATAGGAAATACCCGCGGTAAAGCTGTCTTTAATGTAAGAAGTCTTATCCGCAAAGTTCTGCGCGATGCTGTAATCTGATTCATACTTGTTTTTCTTCTCTTTGAATAAGTGTGCGTCACGACTGTCCGGTGCGTAAGACAATCCGATGGACCACCCCTTAATTGTTGGCGACAACCAAACGAACTTCAAGGATTTACCGTCGTCTTTATCAAATCCTGTGCCGAGAATCGATCCGGAAGGCTGAGCAAAGAAAATCGGCGTAAATCCGCTGTCAACCAAGTTGTATCCGGTCATAACATCCGCATAAGACAACGAGAAAATGCTACCGGCAGACTTCGAATAACCAAACCTGAACTGACCAAGCTTGTCGGTTTCGGCGAACAAATAAGACGTATCGACAATCGCCGCACCACGCTTCATCATACCTGATCTCGTCTTCGTTCCGATTCTAAAACCAAATCCGATGTCATCAGCTACTTTTTTGTAGTCAATGTAAACATTTCCATCCAAAGAGAACGATGGAATATCTACTTTTTTCGAAAGATACTGATTCGAAGTTACAAAGGCCAACTTTAAATCACCGCTGATGGATAGATCTTCCAACAGAGGAACTCCCTGCGTCTTTTCGTTGATGAACTCTCCCAGTAGTTTCGAATCCTCAACGTCCGCTTGCGCGAAGCAAACGCATGGAAGCAATGAAAAAACCAAAAACTTCTTAAACATAAACACACTCCTAACAAAAACTATTTCCATGCTATCTAAAGATTTTTTTATGTTCAAACCATGTGCATTATAATTTTTTGCAATTGTGTTTTTATTGCAACATATTATGAAAAAATCTTAATAAATATAAAGATTTTGTTAACTTTTTGCCGTGATGCTTTCTGCAAAATAGACTGCACTTCGCATAAATCTTTGGTATAATGCCTGAGAAAAATAGCATTTGGGATGATAAAAAATACAATAAAATTATTTCTGGTTGTGATTTTCGCGATGTTTTGCGGTTTTCGAGCTGAAGCAAAGGATCAAATCGGTTTAGATGCGGTGAAATCTGTTTCGTTGATTGAGGAAGGAGATCTTTACAATTTAACAATAGAATTTCATAAAAAAGCGGCTTTTGCTCCGCGAGTTCATATTCTTTCCAACGGAATTCAGATGTTTTTGTCCTTCAAAAGGCCGATAAATCTTCCGAAAATCAGCAAACAAAATCAGGGAATTCTTAAAGGGTATTTCTTTGAAAAATTCGGAAATTCGTCGCTGATGTTCATTATGGCCCTGAAGCACAAGGTTAAGTTCATAAAAAAGAAATATACAAAGGACTCAATCAAGATCAGTTTTCGAAAAAAGCCGACAATAATAATTGACGCGGGGCATGGCGGAAAAGATCCCGGTACTCAGTCTCCGTATGAAAAATATCTGGAAAAGAACATCGCTCTTATTACGGCGATTGAATTGCGTAGCGCGCTGCTGAAAACCGGCCATTACGATGTTGTTCTGACGCGAGACAGAGACGAATTTATTTCCCTTGACGATCGAATTAAACACGCAAAATCCGTGAACGGCGATATTTTGATTTCGCTCCATACTGACTACAACAAGGATAGAAATCTGAGAGGGATTTCCGTATATACTCTGCCGTCGCACGGGTTCAGTGAGTCTGACAAAAAATTTAACGACATCTTGCGCAAATCCAAGCGATTCTCAAAATCGTTGATGGGATACATTCCCAATCTTTGTAAAATAAAACATCAGGCGTGTCGCAGCAGTGATCTGAAAATTCTGAGGACAAATGTTCCGTCGGTTCTCGTGGAACTGGGCTGCATTTCAAATTCCAAAGACAGTAAGCTTTTGATATCAAAATTATTTCGTAAAAAAGTCATTTATGCTATTTTGTACGCGTTAGATGAATTCTTCAATAAAGAGAAGGAGGCTTCGAGACGCCAGGTCGTTCGGTAAGAGGAAGAATGAGCGAAGAAGATATTTTCAAAAAGGGTAGCAAGTTATCTGATGCCAATTCAAGAAAGGAAGAAAAGGAGTCGAAAGAAAAAGATTCCTACAAGCCTGTTCAGTATCAAAAAAAGCGGGGTTTTTTCGCGAGATTTTTCGGATTTATTTGCCGATCCATATTGTATCTCTTTTGCTCTTTGCTCGCGATTGTTGGTCTTGGAAGTGTTGCGGCAGTGGCAGTTCTGTATTTTCTTTCCGCCGATTTACCAAACCATACGTCTCTGAAACAATACTCGCCATTACTTTCCAGTCGCGTGTTTTTGCAGGACGGAAGCAAGCTTTGCGAATATTCGGGCGAGAAAAGGTATTTCATTCCTATAGATTTGATTCCGAGCAAGGTCATCAATTCATTTATCGCGGTCGAGGACAAGAATTTCTACCAGCACAATGGAATTGATTTTCTCGGAATTGCTCGTTCAGTCGTCAACAATCTCAAGCATCTCGGGTCGGGAAGACGTCCGCAGGGGGCCTCGACAATTACCCAGCAAATTGCGCGTATTTTCCTGATAAAAACCAATGAGGTTTCATATATTCGAAAGTTAAAAGAAGCGATTCTTGCCTACCGAATCGAGCAGGCGTTGACCAAAAATCAGATTCTGGAACTTTATCTCAATCAAATATATTTGGGGTTAGGAACTTATGGAGTCGCGACGGCCGCGAAAACTTATTTCGACAAGACACTGAACGAATTGACCGTTGCAGAGTGTGCCTACCTTGCCAGCCTCGCGAAGGGAGCGAACAACTATCATCCGGTCAAACACAAGGAGAAGGCGTTGACCCGTCGAAATTGGGCGATTTCCCGGCTTTTGGCCAATGGATTTATTACTCAGGAAGAACACGACGCGGCGGTTAAGGAAGATCTGGTCATGGTACCGCAAAATTCTGAAGAAAATACGGCTCAATATTTTTCGGAAGAGCTACGCAAATATCTCATCAACAAACATCCTTTTGAAAGCCTGAATAGGGAAGGGATAGTCGTTCGCGCGACTCTGAATCCTACTTTGCAAAAGTGTGCTTATGATGCGCTGCGCCGCGGGTTGGAAGCCGCAGACCGCCGATTCGCATGGAGAGGTTCTCTCACGAAAATAGATGTTACGATGCAGCAAAGTGAAATCCTGAAAAAGCTTCGCGAGGTAGAAAATCCAAAAGGCGGCGAGAATTTTACAAAAGCCGTCCTGCTGAACAAAGACGGAAAAATCCTATTGGAGGACGATCATTTCGGGAAAATTTCCTCTAAAGATTTGAAATGGGCGAAGGAAATTAAAGTCGGCGACGTTGTGCTGGTCGAGAAATCGAAAAATGATTACATCATTAAGCAAATGCCGAAAGTTCAGGGGGCAATAGTCGTGATCGACATCAACAACGGGCGAATTTTGGCGATGCAAGGTGGATATTCCTTTGCGCAAAGCGAGTTCAACCGCGTGACCCAGGCCAAAAGGCAGGTCGGATCTTCCTTCAAACCGTTTGTTTATCTCGCGGGATTGGAAAACGGATTTGCGCCGAACTCCATTCTCGACGCCAGTCCTGTCGAAATCGATTTGGGCCCGAATCTCGGAGTTTGGAAACCGAAGAATTACAAAGGAGCAATTCTGGGTAAAATCACTCTGCGTCAGGCAATCGAGAAGTCGGTAAATACCGCAACAATCCGCATTGCAAAAGAGGTCGGCATGCGCAAAATCGCACAAATTGCGAAAAATTTCGGAATTTTTGATCACATGCCGGAATATTTTTCCTACGCGATCGGAGCGGGGGAGGCGACCCTGCTGAATATGACCACTGCCTACGCTATGCTTGCAAACGGCGGAAAGAAGATTTCGCCGACCATGGTCGATTATATCCTCGACAAAAACGGAAATCCTATATTCAAATCGGACGAGCGCGGCGTGCAATATGACGATGAAATTCCTGACGAAGAAGTGAGAGAAGGCGAAATTACCGAATATCCGCCAAAGCTGAACGACATACGTTCTCAAGTTTCGGATGCACAAAGTATTTATCAGGTCACGTCCTTGCTGGAGGGAGTTATGCAGCGCGGGTCCGGCGCCTCGGCTCGTTTCTTGAATTTCCCAATGGCCGGAAAGACCGGAACCAGCAACGACAGCCGCGACACCTGGTTTATCGGATATACTCCGGATATCGCCATTGGAGTTTTTGTCGGATTCGACGATCACACGAAGTCTCTGGGCAAGAACGCGAGCGGATCCAACACGGCACTGCCGATCTTTATCGATTTCATGACCCACGCGAAAAAATACCTGACCGCAAAACCGTTTAGGATTCCGAAAGGTATTAAGCTGCGAAAAATCGACGCGAAAACAGGCGGCGCGCCGTGCGGAGATATTACCATTACCGAAGCCTTCAAGCAGGACGAAGATATCAACGAAGACGTCCTGGAAAATCCGTTGAAAAATGCGAACGACAGCGTAAACGACGGAGATGAGTCCGCCAACCACTCCGCACCAAACGAAGCCCAGCAGGTGTTTGGGATATATTAGAAATTTCTGCAGAAGAAAAAGCGCTCCAGAGAGCGCTTCACCATAATAAAAATCCTATTTTGCTCCAGCTTTCTTTAGAATTTCGACGACTTCGTTGAATCCTTTTTGTTTAGCTATGGATAATAGAGTTTTCCCGTCAGAATCCGCTATATTAACATCAGCTCCATGATCTACCAGAGATTTTACGATTTCTTTATTTCCTTTTAGTACGGCTATATATAATGGAGTTTTCTCGTCAGAACTCGTTTTATTAACATCAGCACCATGGTCTACCATATATTTTACGATTTCTTCATTTCCTTCTAATACAGCCAAAATTAATGGAATTCCCCCCCCGGAAGTATCCGTTTTATTAACATCAGCGCCATGGTCTATCAGATATTTTGCGATTTCTTTATTTTCTTTTAGTACAGCCCAAATTAATGGAGTTCCCCCGAAGAAAGCATCCGTATTAACATCAGCACCATGGTCTATCAGATATTTCACAACATCCCAATTTCCTAATTTACAGGCAAAAGAAAGAGGAGTTTCTCTTGCATGTGTGGCTTTATTAATATCCGCGCCATGCTCTACCAGATATTTAACAAGATCTACATTATTGTTGCTACATGCACCAAACAAAGGAGTACTTCCACATTTATCTTCTTTATCAACAACCGCGCCATGCTCTACTAGATATTTAACAACGTTTACATTGTCCGATATACACGCATCATATAAAGGAGTGTCTCCCTTGTCATTTTCCTTATTAACATCCGCTCCCTTGTCTATCAGATATTTCGCAATGGATTCATTGCAGGGGTTACACACCCACAACAAAGGAGTGTCTCTCTGGTCATTTTCCTTATTAATATCCGCGCCATGCTCTACCAGATATTTCACTAGATCCAAATTGCCTGATCGACATGCCTCAAATAGAGGAGTCCTTCCCCTCTTATCTGCCTCATTAACATTTGCCCCGTGATTTTTCACCAGATATTCCACTATATTCATTTTGCCTTGTTGACTCGCATAAAATAAAAGAGTTTGTCCACCTTTACTTTTTTTGTTAACATCCGCTCCTTTATCAATAAGATATTTCACGATATTTTCGTTACTGCCTTCACACGCCCAAAACAAAGGAGTTTCTCCTCTAAAATTCTTTTGATTAACATTTGCTCCATACTCTACTAGAACTTTCACGAAGGTTTCATTACCGCTGCAGCAAGCTTTAAACAATAGAGTATTTCCAGATCTATCTACTATTTCATTGACAACAGCTTCATTGGCAGCCGCTTTATTGACAACTGCTCCATGATCTACCAGATATTTTACGATTTCTCCGTATCCGTTTTTTACGGCTATAAATAATGGAAAATCTCCGTCTTTATCAGAAAGATTAACTAACTCGGTAACATAAGAAATACGCTCACGAGATTGTTCGAGTTGAGAGCCGGACATCTCTATCTTGTTTTTTTGAGCTACTATAAGATCACGAATTGTAGATATATCTTCATCATGCTTGGCAATTATTTCCTTTACTTTTTTCAAATTATTTTCGCTTGCGGCTTTCATTAATTGATTGAATTCTTTTCTCATAACTTGCTTACGAGGGGCGGATGTTGCCACGGACTTTTTAACTCCACCTTTGCCTGCACCAGAAGTCAATTCCATTGCGGAAACACCTGCCGACGCAAACATCATTGTCGCCAAAAATATTGCTTTTTTCATTTTTTTTCTCATTTTTACTATAAAAAACATTTATCACGGATAATGATACAAAAAAATTGTAAATAATCAAAAAAAATTTACATTTCGTAAAATTGCTGCAAAAAACAGGCGGCGCGCCGTGCGGAGATATCACCATTACCGAAGCCTTCAAGCAGGACGAAGATATCAACGAAGACGTCCTGGAAAATCCGTTAAAAAGTGTGGACGACAGCATAAATGACGGAGATGAATCCGCCAACCACTCCGCACCAAACGAAGCCCAGCAGGTGTTTGGGATATATTAGAAATTTCTGCAGATGAAAAAGCGCTCCAGAAAGCGCTTCACCATAATAAAAATCCTATTTTGCTCCAGCTTTCTTTAGAATTTCGACGACTTCGTTGAATCCTTTTTGTTTAGCTATGGATAATAGAGTTTTCCCGTCAGAATCCGCTATATTAACATCTGCGCCATGATCTACCAGAGATTTTACGATTTCTTTATTTCCTTTTAGTACGGCTATATATAATGGAGTTTTCTCGTCAGAACTCGTTTTATTAACATCAGCACCATGGTCTATCAGATATTTTGCGATTTCAAAATATCCATTTTTTATCGTCTTAGTAGACGAAGTATCTTCTATACTAACATCCTCACCGTTTCGTATTGCCTCAATCAACGGAGTGTTTCCATATACATCTAATATATTAACATCCGCGCCCTGGTTTATCAGATATTTTGCGATTTCAAAATATCTACGTACTATCGCCAAAATCAACGGATTCCGTTCATTTTCATTATATATAATCCAAGAATTCGGTTCATATTCATCACCTGTATTAACATTCGCACCGTGTTCCACCAGATATTCTACGATTTCTTTATTTCCGTTTCGTACAGCCCAAAACAATGGAGTATTTTCAGTATTTATATCTGCTCCTTGGTCTACCAGATATTTCGCAATGGATTTATTGTTGAGGGCACACGCCCAAAACAAAGGAGTTTCCCCGTCAGAATCCGCTATATTAACATCCGCTCCATGATCTACCAGATATTCTACGATTTCTTTGTTTCCGTCTCGTGCAGCACAAATCAATGGCGTTCTTTCAGATTTATCTTTTTTATTGACATCTGCTCCATGATCTACCAGATATTTTACGATTTCTTTGTTTCCGTTTTCTACGGCTATAAGTAATGGAAAATTTCCTTTTTCATTAGAAAGATTAACTAATTCAGTCAAATAAGGATTCTGGAAAATCTTCTTATGATGTTCTTTGATCTGATCATTAGACATTTCTTCGCTGCGTCGTGTTAAAAGGTTAAGAACGGCGACTTTATCTACATGGTTACATATTTTCTTTACTTTTTCCAGATCATTGCTTTTTACGGCTTCCATTAATTCGGAAAATTCCTCTTTCATGGTAGTTTTTTTCTGGTTTGGCGCTACCTCATTATTTTGGATTTTTTCTCTTTCAGATCCGGTATCTGGTGCAGAATCCATTCCGAACACACTTGCCGATGCAAACATTAAAGTCGCCAAAAATATTGTCTTTTTCATTTTTTTCTCACTTTCATTAAGCACAATACCATTGTAGATGATATTATAAAAAAGTTAAGATTTTGTTAAATATCGGAAAATAATTTTACGATTCGAAAAATCGACGCAAAAACAGGCTGCGCGCCGTGCGGAGATATCACCATTACCGAAGCCTTCAAGCAGGACGAAGACATTAACGAAGACGTCCTGGAAAATCCGTTAAAAAGTGAGGACGACAGAGTAAATGACGGAGATGAATCCGCCAATCACTCCGCACCAAACGAAGCCCAGCAGGTGTTTGGGATATATTAACTCAAAATGCCGTCTACCGGTTTACGATTTTCGTTCATCGGACTCCTTTGTTTGTGTCTTCGACAATATATCGATAATTTCTTCATATAGAGACTTGACTTTCTTATCTGAAGATTTTGGGAGTTTTTTCCGAGCTATTGATAAATAAACATTTCTTTTTTCTTCGGTTATTCCGTCTTTTGTTAGAACTTTGACAAATTCACTATCTCCGATAGTTACAGCCTGAAGCAAGAATTTTTCTTTTTCTTTCTGCTTTTCCTCATTTACCTCCTGCATCAATTCTATTTTTCGTTTTTCTTTGCTTTCCTCTGGTTCATAATCTTCTAACAATTTTTCCATCAATGATAGTGATCTTCTTAGCCGAGTAAGTTCTTTTGTCGGATCTGCTCCCCTATCCAGTAACAATTTCGTTATGGTAACGGATTTTTCTCTAATCGCCTCACTTAACATTTTTTCTTTATCCGCACCATAATTTATCAAATATTCCAACGTTCTAGTGTCACCGAACAAACACGCATTACGAACAGCTTGCTCCAGAGAATTTCCGATATTAGGATCGGCTCCTTTATCCAACAAATACGTTAACACGCTGGGATCTTTTGTGTAATACTCTATCGCACAGCTCAATGGTGTTTTTTTTATCTCATTTTTCGAGTTAATATCAGCACCTTTCTCTATTAAATATTCTATCAGGGATTTATTTCTGCTTTTTGCGGCTAGATGCAATGGAGTTGTCCCGGAACTATCCGCTTTATTGACATCTGCTCCATGATCTACCAGATATTCTACGATTTCTTTGTTTCTTTTTTGTACAGCCGAAAGTAAAAGATTTCCCCCTATCCACTGAGCAGCACCCGCACTTACAGCAAAAAGCAACGGAGTCTCTCCATAAATATTTTCTTTATTGACATCTGCTCCCTTTTCCACCAGATATTTTACGATTTCTTTGTTTCCGTTTTTTACAGCCCCAAACAACGGAGTTCGCACACGTTTATCTACTATTCCAGCTCGTGTAGCCTTAGACAACGAAGTCGGTCCATAATTTATTCCAGCTCGTGTAACCTGAGACAACCGAGTCGGTCCATAATCATTTTCTTTATTAACATCTGCACCGTGGTCTACCAGACATCTTACGATTTCTTCGCTTCCGTTTTTTGCTGCCCAAGACAACAGAGTTTGCCCATACCTATCTACTATATCAATACTAACACCGCAGTCTATCAGACATTTTACGATTTCCTCGTCTTCCTTTTGTGCAGCCAAAAACAACAGAGTCTCAACATTAGCACCGTGGTCTATCAGATATTTTGCGATTTCTTTGTTTCCGTTTTGTGCAGCCTCAGACAACGGAGTTTGTCCATAAAGATTGTCTTGATTAACCTTCGCACCGTGGTCTACCAGATATTCTACGATTTCTTTGTTTTCATTTTGTACAGCTATAAGTAGTGGAAAAAGTCCGTTTTCAGAAAAATTAACTAACTTAGTAAGATAAGGATTCCGGTTGCCTTTTGTGGCTTCCATCAATTGATTGAATTCCTCATGTTTACCAATTATTTCCTTTACTTTTTCCGGCTTATTGCTTTTTACGGCTTTCATCAATTGATTGAATTCCTCCTTTTGGACTTTTTCTTCTCTATTGAACCCACGGGATGAAGGGTTCATTCCAAAAACAGTTGCCGACGCAAACATCATTGTCGCCAAAAATATTGCTTTTTTCATTTTTTTTCTCATTTTTACTATAAAAAACATTTATCACGGATAATAATACAAAAAAATTGTAAATAATCAAAAAAAAATTTACATTTCGTAAAATTGCTGCGAAAACAGGCGGCGCGCCGTGAGAAAGAGGGGTACCACGTGGGATGCCCCTGTCAAAAACGATTAAATTATCGATTACTGAACAAAGTTTGTCCTATGGTTTTCAGGAATCGACCCAATCTGGAATCTGTAAATCTGGACCACATTGATTTGAAGAATT
>JAGCFW010000015.1 GCA_017649895.1 Alphaproteobacteria bacterium
GTTTTTTTGTTGGCTCGCTTCATCCTTTGTCTCCTACCGCAGCAACTTATACCCGCTTATTTTTTCAGCCATTCGTTAATAATTCGTTAAGATATTGGTTTGTGACGAGAGTTTTTTCAAATCATTCTCATGCATAACTTCCTCCATAACGCGGATGTATTCGTCGACCATTGCGTCACGGTCGGAATATTTTTTCGCCTGCTCGTATCCTTTTTGGATGAGATCTTTTCTAAGCTGCGGATCGGCCGCCAATCGGTGCATGGCCTGGGTTATGCTGTCCGTGTCGAATGGATCGAAAAATAATGCCGCTGAACCTGCGACTTCGGGAAGGGAGGCGACATTACTGCACGCAACGGGAATTCCGTTCGCCATCGCCTCGATGATCGGCATTCCGAAGCCCTCGTAAACCGACGGATGAATAAAGGCCAACGCGTTTTTCAGAAGAATTCCGAGTTCTTCGTCAGGAACAAATCCCGCGATAATTACACGATCGGAAGAAAATTCTTCGATCGGACGCGACTCGAATATACTAGGATGCTTCCCCACCAAAATTAATTTTATGTCGGAATTTTTCTGTGCGAATTTGTTGAATGCATTCATTAAGTTGAGATGGTTTTTATTTTTCCACCAAGAAGAGCAAAATATGAAATATTTCTGCGGTTTCAAATTGTATTTGCTCAAGATTTTCGCGGATTTTTCAGGACTGCCTTGCGAATATACACGCGTCCCCAATTGAATCGGAATGTGTTTTACAAAGTCTTTTGAAACATGGAAGTGATCGTAAATTCGTTTTTGCGAAAACTCAGAGACCGTTATGATTTTTTTTGAAAAATGAATGGCTTTCTCTGTACAAATATACGCTCGCAATCGATGACCTTTTGTTGCAAAAAATTCAGGATAAACATCAAAACAAGCTAAGTCGTGAATCGTGGAGATTCTAGGCACATTCACGAAGTTGCAACAGCAGGAATCTCCCACCGGATCCCACACCAAATCACAGTCCCGATCGCAAAAAATTTGATCGTAATATAACAACTGTGTCAATTTATCGTGAAACATACCAAAACATTCAGGGTTTAATATTCGTTCCG
Organism: Alphaproteobacteria bacterium; assembly: GCA_017649895.1. Taxonomy (GTDB): domain Bacteria; phylum Pseudomonadota; class Alphaproteobacteria; order UBA3830; family UBA3830; genus UBA3830. The sequence continues at coordinate 1,092 of JAGCFW010000015.1, forward strand.
CAAAAATAAATGGATTAACAGAATTATCGATCTCTATTAATTTTATATTATTACTTTCAGGTAGATCGCACATACGTTTTTGACTTCTCGGCACAAGCACCAACAATCTCCAATTTAGGCGTTTTTTCGAAATATCCGAGATTAAATCCTGAGTCAAAGTCAGGATACCGCCCTTCTCACACAGAACAGACATATCGACAATTATGTCTCTCGTAATATTGGCAGGTCGATCTTTCAAAATGCTGATGCGTCCAGCGGTAAAAACATCGCTTAGGGGGCTTGTTGTTTGTACAAGCAAATATGCATAACACGTAACTACGAACGAAAAGACACCGATAAGTATGTTTTGTGCCATAGATCGCAAGGTTAAACGAGACTTTATTGTTTGATTCAATTTTTTGGTATTTGTAAACAGCGTTCGTAAGTAATTGCTTGATTTTACTCTCTTTTTTCTGTCGGATTGATTCACTGGTTACTCCTTGCCACAAAAATCCTTACAAAAGCATTTTTTTCAGCCATTCGTTAATAATTCGTTAAGATATTGGAACATTACCGGGTATTTTGCGATACTGTTTTCTCCGAAATTTGTTGAAAAACTTCCGTTTTTATGTTAGAAGGAACCGATTGATTTCATGTTATAGAGGTTATATGGCTAAAAAAATAGTAGGGTATATTAAACTGCAAGTACCTGCCGGGAAAGCAAACCCGTCGCCTCCGATCGGACCGGCTTTAGGTCAGAGAGGTTTGAATATTATGGAGTTTTGTAAAGCGTTTAATGCACAGACTCAGTCTTATGATGCGGGAACGCCGCTTCCTGTAATTATCACGGCATATGCTGACAGGACATTTTCGTTCATCATTAAGTTACCGCCGGTTACTTACTACTTGAAGCAAGCTGCGGGAATTACCAAAGGATCATCCACAACTGGAAGAGGTCCGAAGGCTGGTCAAATTACCATGGCTCAAATTCGTGAAATTGCGGAAAAGAAAATGAAAGATTTGAATGCAAACGACGTTGATGCGGCAAGCATGATGATCATTGGTTCTGCTCGTGCAATGGGATTGGAGGTTGTTCAATAATGGCTCGTTCAGGTAAAAGATACAAGAATATTGCGAAGAAAGTTGAGGACAGAGCTTACAGTTTGTCCGAGGCCGTGAAATTTTTGAAAGAGAACAGCAGTTGCAAGTTTGACGAGACTGTTGAAGTCGCGATCAACTTGAACTTAGATCCTCGTTCCGCAGATCAGAACATTCGTGGAATGGTCTCCATGCCGGAAGGTACCGGAAAGACAGTCAGAGTTGCTGTTTTTGCAAAAGGTGCCGTTGCTGACGCCGCGAAAGAGGCCGGAGCTGATTTCGTCGGAGCTGATGATTTGGCGGAGAAGGTCAAGGACGGATCCATTGAGTTCGATATGTGTATCGCAAGCCCTGACATGATGGGTGTTGTCGGTCGTTTGGGAAAAATTTTAGGTCCTAAGGGATTGATGCCGAACCCGAAGTTGGGAACGGTTACTCCTAATGTCGCCGCTGCGATTAAAAACGCAAAGGCGGGACAGATCGAGTATCGTTTAAGCAAGGACGGTATCGTTCATGCCGGAATTTGCAAGTTGAGTTTCGATCAGGAAAAAATCGAAGCGAACTTAAAAGCTTACATTGGGGCTGTTGTGAAAGCAAAGCCTGCTAATGTGAAGGGCGCCTACTTGAAATCCGTGGCGATTTCCAGTACCATGGGTGTCGGATTGAAATTGGATACCGCTGAGGTGTTCACTTTCTGATTGTTTTGAGTCTATCGTAGACCATCGGTGCGAGTAGCTTAAATTTGCCGTTGCAGATGACTTTCTATTTGTGATCTATGGTTTTCGATATTCTCTCGTTAAATTGTTTGGGAGAGAACTGTGGAAAAAAACAAGAAGTCGGATTTGATTGCGAAGATTAAGCAACGCTTTCTTGAGAGTGAAGCTGTCTTTGTAGTTAACCAGAATCGGCTGACTGTTGCTGAAACAGAGGATCTTAGAAAACAACTTCGTGCGGTACAATCTGTTTATCTTGTCGCGAAAAACACGTTGACAAGATTGGCGGTGAAAGATACCGATTTCGAGTGTGTCACCGAAAAATTGGGCGGACAGACTGCGTTGGTGTTTTCAAAAGATATTACGGGATCGGCAAAAGTCGTGTCTGAGTACGCATCCAAGAGCGATGAGAAGCTTTCAGTCGTTTGCGGAGGATATCAAGGTAAAATGTTGAGTGTTGCTGAAGTGAAGACTTTAGCTTCATTACCGTCTATGGACGAGTTGCGCGCGAAGATCGTCGCTGTCATTCAGACTCCGGCACAGCGTATGGCAACATTGTCGCAAGCACCTGCATCTCAACTTGCTCGTGTTTTAAAGGCCTATTCAGAAAAATAATATGGAGGTAAAAAATGGCTGCAAATTTAGATAAAATCGTAGAAGAGTTATCAGCTTTAACCGTTTTGGAAGCTGCTGAATTAAGCAAGAAGTTGGAAGAGGCATGGGGCGTGTCCGCTGCTGCTCCTGTCGCTGTTGCCGCCGCCGGTGCTGCTCCAACCGCTGCTGCTGAAGAGAAGAGCGAATTTGACGTCGTTTTGACGGACGCGGGTTCTTCCAAGATCGGTGTGATTAAGGTCGTAAGAGAAATCACCGGATTGGGATTGACCGAAGCGAAAGCGATGGTCGAAGCCGCTCCGAAAGCGATCAAAGAGGGAGTTTCCAAGGATGATGCGAAAGCCATGAAAGAGAAGTTGGAAGCTGCCGGCGCAAAAGTCGAATTGAAATAATTATTTAATTCGCTTTATTTAAATGCACCCCGAGAGTCATGCGCTTTCGGGGTGTTTTTTTGTTTTCTTGCGTGATCCTGTTATTTTGTTGTACCCTTGACTTTGTTGCGGAGGGAATAAAGATGGCTTTTTCTAAATACAGGCGACTGGCGGTGAGTGTGTTTTTGTTGATTGCTGCCTGCACTTCTCCTGAAACAGAATATTCGAACAAATTAGTTATAACGCATAAATCGGGAAAGTGTTTTATTGACGAGTCTTATGATGCGATTTTGGATGTGCCACAAAATCTGAGATTTTTTACATCTCAAATTAATGAAAAAGATCTAAGAAGTCGACAGAAAGAATTGAACAAAAAATTCGATAGACTGTTTTTTTATCCATGGACATCCAAAAATAAAGAAATTTCTCCTGCGTCGTTTTCGGGAAATTATTTCGGAGAAAATCTGCATAAGTTGTCGCGGAAGGACGTGGAATATATCAGAAACAATATAAAATATCGCTCTCCGATTAGGGAGAAAGGTATCATTATCAGAAATACTATGGCTAAACTGTGGCCGACAGAGTCTCAGCTTTTTTCTAATCTAAAAAATCCGGGCGATAGCTATCCTTTCGATTCTAATATTCAGAGTTTAATGCGATTGGGAACTCCAGTGAAAATTGCTGCAGTTTCCAAAGATGGACTGTGGGTATTTGTGTCTTCCTATGTGTTTTCAGGTTGGATTTCGATGCACGATGTCGCTTATGTAAATGAGTCGTTCATAAAAACTTATATGGCTAATCCGAAAGTAGTGGCCGTTAAAGATGGAATAGTAATAAGGCACAAAGGCAGATTTTTAAATAGAGCCGATATCGGAACAGTTCTTGTCAGAGATAAAAAAGGATTGCTTTGTCCACACAAAAATTTCGATGGTTACGCAAAGTTAGTAAGTTGTAATGCGTCGGGATTTTCCCAAAAGCCTTTGGAATTTACGGCTCAAAATGCAATAAAAATAGCGGAGCAGTTCCTCGGTCAAAAATATGGATGGGGTGGCTATCTGAATCTGAGAGATTGCTCCATGCTTACTATGGACTATTGTACAACGTTTGGAATTCCGCTGGCACGAAATGGAAATGCTCAACTTTCCGGAGAAGGTCGTGTAAATCTTTCAAAAAATAGTGCAGCATTTATATCAAGGCACGGAAAGCCATTTCTTACCTTAGTCGGGTATAAAGGACACGTTATGCTATATGTAGGAAAATATAGAAATAAACCAGTATTTTTGCATAACGTTTGGGGAGCTCCAAAAACTTCGGATCAAAAAAGCAGGTACGTCGTTGGAAAAACCGTTCTTACAACCTCCGATTTTGGGAAAAATATAAAAGAAACAAAAAATTGCAAATTGGCAGATATAATTACCATGATGAGGTTTATTTAGCAGCACTATTCTTTTGTTAAGTTTCTGGTGTTATTGCTGTAGATAGATTTTCTCGTCTCTTAATGTATATTTTACACTTTTGTTATATCCTCGATGTTGCAGAGAGGAATGACAATGTCTTTTTCTAAATATGAGTTGTTAGTAGGATGTTTTTTGTTAATAACGGCTTGCACTTGCCATAAGGAAATTGGTGAAGTAGAGGTTACGCTTCGACATTTGGATAACGATAAATGTACTGAAGTTAATCTGATTACAGGGAAAAAAGCGGTTTTTCTTGATCGGAAAGAGGATGAACAAGATATAAAAGGAATTGTTCTTCATTATTCTGTAAGTCCTAACGCAGATGGTACTGAAGCCTTATTCTATTTTAGGGCAGTATCTTCGCATTACGACGTTGATTTCGACGGAGAAATTTTTGAGTTCGTCGATCCCGAATGTATCGCTTTCCATGCCGGAAAATCTGCTTGGAATGGTGATACTTATTTAAACAAATGTTTCATTGGGATTGAGCAAGATATGTGGGGGTATTACGAAAAATTTCGTGAAAAAGAATATGATTATGAAAAGTTCGGACAGCCTGTTCAGTTGCCGGGAGATGACCGTAAGTGGTTTAAATTTTCTAGGGAACAAGTTAAATCAACGGGGCAGTTAATTTTCGCATTGCAAAAGAAATATCGAATTCCCGGACGCAACGTCGTAACTCATTCGGACGTTGCTATCGAAAAAAAATTAGATCCGGGACCGATGTTCCCGTATAAAGAGATTTTTGAGAAATATGGGGCCGGATATTATCCCAAGTGTAAAGAAATTAATTTGGATAAATTTTCGAAATTGACGGATAAGGATTATGTAAAACTTTTAGAAATTTACGGATATAACCGAGGTGAAAACGGCCGAGTGTTTGATCTGACAGATAATAAGATCATCAAGGCATTTAAGTTGCATTTTTATCCGGGAGATTTGTCCAAGGATCTAAACGATAACACCAAGAAAATGATCATAAATTTAGTAGCATCATACTACAATTACAAAGATAAGATAATTAATTCTTTGGATTACAAATTCAGAAATGATATAGATTCTTTCTTATCTGAAAATAAGGAAAGAACTAAAGAGCTTTCCGAGTTTATTAAAGGATGGAATAATTAACCAGGTATATAAAAGTTGCCTTTGTTTTGGGAAATGCTTCGTGCCTGAATCTTGATCCTATTAAAAACTCACTTGCCCAAATTTTTTAAGTAAGCGTCTCGAGTTTGCAAAAAGCTTTTGCGGATCGAGTCTTTTATTTCTTCCTGAGAATCAATGTAACAATCAGCCATTGAAATAATTTTTTCGACGCCAATTCTTGCAATTTCTTTTATGGTGGAGATGTTTTTCGCATTACTTTTGTACTCATATCTGCGTTTGTCCGGAGTTGTGTCGGTAATTACATCATCCTTGGTCATCTCTTGTAATTTATCCGCGACTTTAACAGCGTTATCGAAAAACTCCTTTATCTGAGAATAATACATGTCTCTCCACTCTTTATAAAGGAATCTTGAAATATTCACTTTGTAGTAATCTTGATAAGCAAGGCGTGTTGACAGTTTATCTATTTCACGATCGAAGTCCTCAAATTTCGGATTTTTATCTATTAAATTCGTAATAGTGTATCGTTCGCTAGAGTAAAAATTATCCAATTTACTTTCGGCATAAGAAGATTGTTCCGTACTGTGATCAATCTCGTCAGTAACGTCGTTTTGAATTTCTACGATAACAGAAGCTAATCTTTTCAAATAATTGGATACTTTTCCTACTAAATCAGATAAATCTTGTTTATTGATTTTTTGGTTGGACACTGCTTTTCGTGTGGCATCAAATATAACTTCTCCATTTTTGGTAGTTGGCGGAGTAAGACCATACAAGGAAAAGTACAGACCTAACGAACTTTCATCTTTAGGTACAATTGAGGATGGGTGGTCTTTTAAGAACGAATCCACCAGGACACCTTTTGAAATAAATTCTTCTAAAGTATAAATCAATTCGTTATAAGATGCGAACTTGTTATAATGATCGTCCAATATGTTTCTCATTCTGTAATAGATGTCGAATTTTGTTTCCCATCTTAATCCGTCTTCATAATGACCGTAACTCCATTCATCTTTCTTATGATCTTGATCATCGATATACTTTACAATCTCATGCGCTCGAGCTTTATAAGGAGCCAATTTTACCGCATTTTCTTTTGAAATTTTCGCATAGTCGACTTCTATTGCTTTGGCAAGCCAAAGCACCTGTTTATAATCAAGATTAAGACCTTTTAGCGATTTCTCTAAATCATCTCTTAACTTTTTATTCTCTTTTATTTTCTTTTTGCTTTCGTAAAATTTTTGTAATTTATCGATCTCCTTGTTAAGCTGCTTATTATTTTTGCCGAACAACTTACTGGTAACCTGAGCGAACTTTAAGTCATATTCCTGTTGGTTTTTCACTAATGTTCGGATGTATTCCAACAAAATCGACCGGATTTTCTGCATGTCCGCCGTCATTTCAGTTTCAGTGATAAAACAATTTTCTCGATAGCAATTCTTTTCCGTTGAACATGCCCGCCATTAATAAACATAACGCACTCAATGCTATTTTTTTCATCATATTCTCCTTTAATCTTACATCTATGGTATAGAAAATTGGTTAATAATTCACTAATTTGATTCAATTTTAGTTTTCGTTTCCTATTTGAGCGTAGTTTAGGTCCTTTACTTTGAATTTTCGATCGCTTTTGAAATTAACGTGAATTACTTTGCCGTCCAAAATGAAGACGTCATACAGAGCGTGAGACTTAACCAGGTTTTTGTTCTTGTATTTACTTTGATCAAAAAATTTATCTACGGGGAAATATTTTGTAAAGCTCTCGGCAAACTTGTAATCGATCAGCGCGATTTGGCACATAGTAGGAATATACCACTGTTCAGGGATAATTCTATAGATGATCGGATACAAATCAGCAAATTTATTCATGGAGTAAGTCTGCAGATTTCCTGTGCAACAGAACCCCGATAAATTCCTATTTTTCTCTCTTATTTCATGGACATCTTTGGCGACGTCGTATAATACGTGTCGTTGTAGTAGGCGTAAACTATGGATAATGTTCCCTGCAGAATTCAAAAAGACAGTACTCCATGTACAAAGAAAAGCCACAACGAGTCCGTAAAATGCGAATGCTTTCTTGGAAGTTTTAAATAATTCACATGCTCCGTATAACATTCCGGAAATCAAAATTCCCGTACTGTAGAGACTTCGCGGAGGAATGGTTTCATTACAAATTAAGTCCTTGAGTACTGTACTTGCTCCGAGAGGACACAAAGTGAGCACAAAAACTCCTGTTAAGTAAACACAAATGGAAGAAAACTTTTTGATTTTTGTTGCGTAGTACAAAACGGAGATGAAAAAAATGAAAAAGAATAAAATTCCAGCAGTATTTTGGGACCAATCCGTGTACAAGTTTGAATAGTATGTACCAATGTTTCCTAAAATAATATCTATATTTTGAATATTGAAAGGAAGAGCCAGCATTGTTCCGTCTTCTGTAACGCGATAGTTAAATAAGTAAGTGAAGGGGATATATGCAATAACTGAAATCAGCACTGTATATAGCCAGTATCGCATTTTCGAAATTGTTTGAGTAAGAGGTCGTCCTGCTCGTATTTCTTCCAGAAATTTATATATTCCCAAAATAAAGTAGGCAGATGATGCTGGCTGATACATGAACAACGAAAGGAAAAATATTCCCGTTTGAGTAAACAATAATTTTCTGCTGTTCCGTGCCGATATATAAGCCGAGATAATACAAAAAAGCAAAGCCAATGTACTGAACGGATTATCAAACCTAAACATCATTATTTCAAACATGTACGGATTGGATACGACCGGAACAAAGCATGCGATTTCCAACTTACTACACAGATTTACGTTGAAAATTTTCAGACAAATAATCGCTCCGTAAGCAAGAAACGCACATGCTAAAACGTGTGAAAAAGGTGCCACATCGGTGATGACGTTGGATAAATATACGAGAGTTTCAAGCAGAAAGGTAAAAATTCGATTAGACGCAAATGTTCCAACGTTGACATTTATCAGATATCTACAAACGTCGTCACTGAACGGACAAAACGAAACCATAAGGGACAGATAGCTGCAAATTCCAACAACAAAAAAGAACAAAAAACATTTGCGCAAGTCTCTGTTCTTTCCGTCAAGTAAGTTGATTTCATTAAACATGACATTCCTTCTATCGTACGACACTTCAGTATTTATCATCCTAAAATAAATTTCAATATGAAAAGATTGTCGATAAATCCTTCATACTGAAGGAACACTAAAGCGATTTACCGGGGTAGATTAGAAACGTACAAATAATTACTTCCCGCAAAACTTTTTTCCAAATGATATCCCAAATTTGTTAGATATTCATGGACCTCTAGTCTTTTATCGGGAAAGGTCTCTATAAAGATTGTCGGTCTGTATTTCAGCAGGGTCTCACGAGCTCCCTGTAATACCTTCAATTCGTGCCCTTCCACGTCAATTTTTACAAAATCTACGGCATTTTCTTCGATTTTTATATTATCTAACTTATCCAATAACAAATTCCCGTTTGGATCTTGCTTAACGTGTGTTCCGCCGATATTTGTTCTATCGTAGGAAGAGATACTGCCGTTAATTTTTTTGTCACTCAAACCTATGTTGAGGATCTTTATTTTATTGGTCAGGTTATTAATCTCCACGTTTTTTTGGAGAATTTTAAAAAAATCTTTTACCGGTTCAAAGGAATAAATTCGTTTAGCATCGGTTTTCACGGCCCAATAGATCGAATGATTTCCTATGTTTGCTCCGATATCTAAAATCACGGCATTTTTCTTGATATAAGGTTGTAATTCTTCTAACAGACCTACTTCATAGAAAGTTCCGTCATCAACTATTTCTGACTGAATAAGGTCGATGGGGTAATTGGGAACATAAAATTTAGCACATCCTATATTGACAATTTTATCCGATGGCATGGAGAGGAAATTTAGCAGTCTACGGTTATCGAGATTATTTTTTTCCCCGATCGCTTCAAAAGTATTTCGGATATTATTTAATAATTTACGATGGCTGCGCTGCTCAGCAATCAGTACTAGCATCAGAGCGGATATTAAAGCAACAATCCAAAAATTCTTACTGTTTTGCCTGAGATTTAACATGTTTCTTCTCCAATTTCGGATATATTGTTTCAATCGAAGGTTAAAAAACAGTTAAATTTAGGATTTATCCGCAGCTTTCACCAATTTTCGGACTTCATTTTCGGATAACTTCTCGACTTTTCCCGGTTGCAGATTACCGAGGGATACGGTTCCGTAGCTGATGCGAATTAGTCGATTGACGATGCATCCGAGGGATTCCAAAACCTTGCGGATTTCTCGATTTTTTCCTTCTTTCAGAGTTAAAATCGCCCAGTTGTTCGACTTGTCCTGTTTTATGATTTTCGCATCAATTGGACCGTAGTTGATTCCGTCGACAATTACTCCGTTTTTTAATTTTTCGATTTTTTCTTTGGATAAATTGCCGTGAAATCTCACTTTGTAAGATCGCGCCAATCCCGTGGCGGGAAGTTCCAATTTGCGCGAAAAATTTCCGTTGTTGGTGAATAACAGCAACCCTTCGGAGTTATAATCCAGCCGTCCGATGTAAAGTAGGCGATCATCTGTTTCAGGGAACAAATCGAACACTGTTTTTCTTCCTTTCGGGTCACGTTTTGTGGTGAGATATCCTTTTGGCTTGTTCATCTTCCAAACGACTAATTTTTCAGATTTCTTGCCGATTGGCTTGCCGTCAATCGTGATCTTGTGAGAGTCATCAACAAAAAACACTGGAGTTGTTATGACATCCCCGTTAACACAGACCCGTCCTTCCACGATCAACTTCTCTGCTTCTCGACGCGACGCCGCGCCGCTTTCGGCAATCTTTTTTGCGATGCGCATCAAAATCCCGTAAGAATTCTATCGATCAGCTGCTGAGTCGTCGGGATGAAATTATTTTCATAGAAAGGATCTTCCGCAAATCGATAAGCTGAGTGACCCGTGAATATCAAGCTTTCGTCCAAATTTCCTCCGTGAGCCGCGCTTTGCAGCGTTTTTTGGATGCAAAAGCTCCGAGGATCAGGCATTTTTCCTGTCGTTCCCTTTGTTTGGCACCAGCTGCTGAAACGACACGCACTCAGACATCCGCAGCATTCTCTCTGATCTTTCAGGATCGCTGTGGACTCTTCAGGCCTCACGAAAACAACGGTGTTTTCCGGGGTTAACATTGCCGTAGTGAAACCGTTTGCGATCCACTGATTAACTTTCTCTGTGCAATCGCTGTCCAGGCAAACTTCGCGACCGAATACTTTCACTTTCAGCTCGGAATTTTCAACTATTGGCGTTTGTCTTTCCTGCCGCGCCAATAAATTCGAAATCATTTTGTTATTGATTGCGGACGAGTAGAATCCCGTCGGACTGAGGGTCGTCAATTTGACATCTCCGCGTTTTAGCGACATCAACTTCGGCTGCCATGCCTTCGCAACAGGGCTTTCCGTTGTTAAAATTGGGCGAGTTCCGAACTGAAACGCGACATTTCCGATTTCAGGATTCTTTATATAGTCCTGCCATTCGGACAGCCACCAAACGCTTCCGGCAATTATTATCGGAATCGAAATCAAATTGAATGAATTCATGACTTTGCGTAGCTCGACTAACCGCAGATACGGATTTATCGGGTTGTTCGGAGATTCGGCGTTGGAAAGTCCGTTGTGACCTCCCGCCAGCCACGGGTCTTCATAAACCACGCCTCCCAAAAGCTCAACGCATTTTTTGAATGATCGGCGAAATAGGGCGGAAAAAGCCCGCGCCGATGAAACGATCGGGTAGTAATGGACACCGAATTTCGCAGCAATTTCAGAGAGAGAGTAGGGCATACCGGCTCCGCAAACTACTCCGTGGATGCATCCTTTTGCACCCTCCAAAATTCGTGTTATGACCTCTTGGCTACTGCCCATTTCCCAGAGGGCGTTCATGTGAATTCGTCCTTTCCCGTTGGATCTTTCGCGCGCGATTTTCGCTTGAGCGATTCCTCCGGCGACGGCATACTCAACCAATTCGCGATGCCGTTCCTGTCTCGTTTTTCCGTGGTAAATTTGTGGAACAATGTTGCCTTTTTCATCGTAGGAATCAGCGTTGACGGCAGAAAAAGTCCCGACAGCGCCGGCCGCGGCCCACGCTCCGCAGGTTTCTCCGTTGGACACCGAGATCCCCTTACCGCCTTCTACGAGAGGCAGAACATCCTTTAACCCCGAAATCTTTTGAGCTATCAGATCTAACAACACAACACACTCCTAAACTCGTATGCCAATAATATAAAATTAAATTCGTGCCAGCAATCTAAATTTTCGGTGACGCACATTTCTCCAGCATAACTTTTAGCGCTTCGTCAACCGAAAAGGTTTCCTGATTTCCGTTTGCATAGCGGAAAGTCAACTGTCTGCTATTTTGTTCATTCTCTCCTATCACAGCAATGACAGGAACTTTTTCCATAATATGGCTGCGGATTTTGTAGGAAATTTTCTCCGATCGAGTATCTAATTCGCAACGAATTCCAGAGGTTTCGAATTTTTTGCAAACCTCTTCAGCGTACTCGTCGAAACTGTTTGTAATGGTCGCAAACACAATTTGAACCGGCGCCAACCACATCGGCAGTCTTCCGGCGTAATTTTCGAGCAAAATTCCGAAAAATCTCTCGAGAGATCCCAACACCGCGCGGTGTAGCATGATCGGATGGTGCTTTTCCCCGTCCTCACCCGTGTAATAAGCGCCTAATCTTTGCGGTAATTGAAAATCAACCTGCAAGGTCCCGCACTGCCATTCTCTGCCGATTTTATCTTTTAGCGAAAATTCCAGTTTCGGACCGTAAAAAGCACCTTCTCCTTTATTCAACGTATATTCGAAACCCGCCTCGGTCACAGCTTCCTGTAGCAATTTTTCGGACAGATCCCAAATCTCGTCTGCACCGATTCTCTTCTCAGGACGGTCGGAAAATTTTACCGAGAAACTTTCGAATCCCAAGTCTTTGTAAATTTTCGCGAGCAGGCTGCAGAACTTTTTCGTTTCACCATTGATCTGATCAGGTGTACAGAAAATATGAGCATCGTCTTGAGTAAATCCTCTGACTCGCATTGTTCCGTAAAGAGAACCCGACGGCTCATTTCGGTGACAATAACCGAATTCCGCCAGGCGCAACGGCAAATCGCGGTAGCTTTTTACTCCCTGCTTGAAAATCTGGATAGCTCCCGGGCAATTCATTGGTTTCACCGCCAAAATCCTGTCTTCGGATTCTGCGATGAACATATTTTCGCGATATTTTTCCCAGTGTCCCGATGCTTCCCACAGAGTTCTATCGACCAGCTGCGGCGTGCAAACTTCCTGATATCCGTCTTTCAAAATGCACTTCCTGATGTAATCTTTGAGGACATTGTAAACCGTCCAGCCTTTCGGATGCCAAAAAATGCAGCCGGGAGATTCTTCTTGCATGTGGAACAAATCCATTTCTTTCGCAATTTTACGATGATCTCTTTTTTCGGCTTCTTCCAAATTTTTGATGTAAGTATCCAACTCTTCTTTCGTGAACCAAGAAGTCGCGTAAACTCGTTGCAGCATTTCTCTTTTTGAATCACCGCGCCAATAAGCTCCCGCCAGTTTCATGATCTTGAAATGAGGGGATGCTGTTCCCGTTGACGGAAGATGAGGTCCGCGGCAAAGATCCACGAACTTATCCTGATGACGATAGATGCTGACAGTTTTTACGTCCAAATCGGTGATAAGTTCGATCTTAAATTTATCGTTTGCAAAAAGTTTCAGCGCATCATCTTTTGTGAGAACTTCTCTTGTGATTTTGTAATTCTCCTTGATGATTTCCTTCATTCTCTTTTCGATTTTTGCAAAATCATCGGGGGTCAGTTGATGGTCGCAGGAAATGTCGTAATAAAATCCGTTTTCGATTACAGGCCCGATCGCCAGTTGAGTGGATGGCCAAATTTCCTTGATTGCCTGAGCCATAATGTGAGCAGTCGTGTGTCTGAATATTTCCAACGCCTTCGGATGCTGTTTGGTCACGAATTCTGCAGTTGTTGTTTCAGGCACCATTGTTGAAAGATCCACAATTTGATCATCAACAATCATTGCAACAGCCTTCTTTTCGTTATTCCGCTTTGCTAACTCAAAACCTGAAATATTCATAAAATTAAACTCCAAATATGACGTCGCATTTTACAACGTTGATAGAAATTTATCCATCGGTTATTTAACTTTCGATACATTTACTTTCTTTATTCGTGCGATATTTTCCCTGTGTTCCTGATATGTCTTGGAATAAACAGGTTTGGACATTCTGCGGCCATCGTAATACAGATACAGCCAATTAGATTTTTTCGGGTGAAGTACTGCCAATATAGATTTTTTGCCGGGGTTGGAGATTGGGCCGGGCGGAAGTCCTTTATGAACGTAAGTATTGTACGGGTGGTCGTATTTCAAATCTTTGATAGTTAAATTTCTAGGAAATTTCTGTCCTTTTGCTCTAGCATATATAGCTGTCGGACACGCTTGTAACTTCATGCCGATTCTCAGACGGTTAAAATACATTCCTGCAATGGTCTCCAACTCTATATTAGATTCTTTTTCGACAATAGACGCCAAAATCAAAACTTCCTGTGGCGTTTCCAAAAAGCAATCTTCGGATTTGTTCGGCCATTCTTTTTTCAGAAAATCAGACATTGCTTTTTGCGCCTGGTCAATAATATCCTGTTTTGTTGTTGGATATCTAAAACAGTATGTATCTGGCATTAAAGAGCCTTCCTCAGGAATTTCAGTTATTTCACCCTGCAGGAATTTATTATTGTTTATTCGTTCCAAAGTTCTGTGAACGGAAAATCCTTCGGGAATGCATATTTTGTGTAGAACAGGTTCTTTTGCTGATAATATTTTTATCGCATCCCAGAGTGAAACTTTCACGGGAAGGTCGTACTCTCCAAACTTGAGTCTATATCCCAGCAATCGTCCGAATTTTACAACTATTTTTGTGAAAAAATAGCTGTTATGGACTCCACTGGAGATATTGTTTGTAACGAAAAGCTCTGAAACAGCAGAAAGATTCGACGGTTGATCTACAATCAAACAACAACCCTCTGAAGGAAAATAGTCAGAATCTTTCGTGACGCAATATATTCCGTAAGAAACGAAAAGAACAGCGCCGACAAGAAAGCCTATCGCAAAGCCTTTCAAACAGCACTGAGCTTCTTCCTTTATCAAAACTTTTTAAACACTAAGCTTGCGTTAGTGCCTCCGAATCCGAATGAATTGGATAAAACATAATCGATTTTTCTGGCGCGTGGTTGCAACGGAACCAAATCCAGGAAGGTGTCTTCGGAATCGTGCAAATTCAAAGTCGCCGGAGCTACTTGATCTTTAATCGCTAACAATGAGAAAATTGCCTCAACAGCTCCTGCTGCACCGAGCAGATGTCCAACCGAAGATTTTGTAGAGGACATTGACGCCTTGCTGCTCTCCCCGAGTACGCGTTCAACTGCCCTCAACTCTCCGATATCACCCGCCGGGGTCGAAGTTCCATGGGCATTAATGTAATCAATCTGGTCAGGATTTATCTGTGCCGACCTCAACGCGTTGCGCATTGACCTGAACGCACCGTCTCCGTCCGGGCATGGCGCCGTCATATGGTACGCGTCGCCCGACATTCCGTAGCCAACCAACTCTCCGTAAATCTTCGCTCCGCGCTTTTTGGCATGCTCCAACTCTTCTAGGATCACGATTCCTGAACCTTCGGAAATAATGAAACCGTCTCTCGACTTGTCCCAAGGACGCGACGCCTCTTGCGGATTGTCATTCCTGTGAGTAGTTAAAGCACGAGCAGCCGAAAATCCTGCCACTCCCAGACGACAAACGGCAGCCTCTGCGCCACCTGCGACCATCATATCTGCGTCGCCGACTTTGATCATTCTGGCGGCATCTCCGATTGCATGAGTTCCTGAAGCGCACGCGGTAACGACTGCGTGGTTAGGTCCTTTCAACCCAAACCTGATCGATACATGTCCCGATGCCAAATTAATTAACGAGGACGGTATAAAAAACGGCGAAATGTGTCTCGCTCCGTCGTTACCTAACTTTATTGCAGTGTTATAAATCGCCGGCAATCCTCCGATTCCCGATCCGATTATCACACCAAAACGTTCTTTTTCTTCGTCCGATAAATTTCCAACCAATCCTGAGTCTTCCATGGCATCAGTTGCTGACGCCAGCGCGAATAGAATGAATTTATCGATTCTTCCAAGCTCTTTTGTAGTTACATATTTTAACGGATCAAAAAGGGTAGGGGCATTCGGTGCTGTTTCCTCTGTTGGAACTTGTCCAGCTATCTTCGAAGCCAAATCACTCACATCGAAAGACACAACCTGTCTGACACCCGATTCACAATTTAGTAATCGAGACCAGGACTCTCCTGCCGATGGGGCTAACGGAGACATCATCCCTATTCCGGTGACAACTACCCTTCTCATTATGATTCCTTTTTATTTAGATTTTTTTTCAATGAAAGAAACGGCATCTTTTACCGACTGAATTTCCTGACCTTCTTCGTTGGAAATTTCAACGCCAAACTCTTCTTCCAAAGCCATGACCAGCTCAACAGTGTCCAAACTGTCTGCACCCAGGTCATCAACAAAGCGTGCCTCATCAACCACTTTCGCCGGATCAACACCCAACTTATCAGCAATAATAGCTTTTACTTTGTCTGCCACATTTTCAGTCATCACAATTTCCCTTATTAAAATACACGAAGAAAATATCACAAAACACCAGAAAATAAAATAGACGCTCTAGAGAACTTGAGAATTATTGGTGAACAGTCACTGTACCAACTTTTTCAGATCTTCTTTTGAAAAAATTGCTTCGCAAGATTGATCTTTTACTTTTTCTGAAAGTCGCTCTGCAATGAGATCAGCCAATTTGTCCACCAGCATATCTTTCTGCTTTGACAGCTCCGCGTTTAATTGAGCGCTCAACGACAGAGCAGCTTTCTCTTTCAAATTTTGAATATAACGCCGATTTTCTTCTTCCAGTTGCGCGATCCGCTCTTTAGATCTTTTTTTATAACCCTCGACCTCGTTCTTGATATTCAGATTTATCTGATTTGCCTGATTCAATGCGTTAGCCGAATTTTCTCTCAGTTTTTCAGCGGAATCTATTTGATTTTTTACCTTTTCGATATGCTCGTCCAAACGGCTAACCAACAACGGCCAAACTTTTTTGATGATCAAAGCCAGGAAACACAAAAAAGATCCTAAAACAGATAGTTCGGCAATTGCCATGTTAGAAATCGTCATGATTTTCGGTTTCCTATCTTTTGTAAGGCCAAATCCAAGAGCTCATCCAAGTCCGAAGATATGTCTTTGAATGCCTCCTCGGACGAAACCTTCAGCGAGGATATTTCTTTACTTGTATTCTCTAGAATTTCCTCGGAAAGTCTCTGTTTTTCCTTCGAATTTCTTTTCTCCAATTCCTCAATTAACTTTGTTTCGGCATCGAAAATTTCCTGTTTAGTCTTGGATAACAACTCGCCGGATTCTTTTTCGATTTCGGCGGATTTTTCACCTAACTTTTGCGCAACATCCAACAAGCCATTTATATGGTTCTCTCGTTTATCCAAAATTTTTTTTAGCCTTGGAACGGCAAAAAAAGCCATAATTCCGTAAACACAAAAAAATCCGAGAACCACCCAAAAAATCTGAGACGGAAAAGTTTCCGCAGCTAATTGAGGTAACAATTTACGCCAACTTATTTAAACAAAATCAACAATGCGATCAAAAGAGCAAACAAACCGATGGACTCAGTAAGAGCAAAACCCAACATACCGACGGAACGCATTTTGTCGTCTGCTTCAGGATTTCTCGCAACGGCGTTCAACCAAGTTGAGAACAGATTTCCCATGCTGACACCGACTCCGTACAAAGCGATAACGGTAATGGCCGCTGCCAAGTAACGTACTGCTTCTGTTGATAACATCTCAAAACTCCCTTTCCTAAAACTTTCTAAAATCTAGTGCAAATGTACCGCATCATTCAAGTATACACAAGTTAACACAGTAAATATATAAGCTTGTAACATGGAGATAACAACCTCAAATCCGGTCAGAACAACGTTAACAGCCATAGGTGCCACTCCGAAAATTCCCAACATCGCAACAAATCCGGCGAAAACTTTCATCATGGTATGTCCTGCCATCATGTTTGCGAAAAGACGAACTGATAAACTAATCGGTCTGGACATGTAAGAAATCATCTCGACCGGAATCAAAATCGGCGCCAAGAAAATCGATACCCCTTTCGGCATGAACAGCGAGAAAAAATGAAATCCGTGAAGTACGATTCCCAAAATTGTCACGAACAAAAATACAATCATCGCGAGAGTGAAAGTAACAATTATATGGCTGGTAAAAGTGAACATATACGGGACCATTCCCAGCAAATTTCCAAGCAGCACGAAAAAGAAAATCGAAAAAACAAACGGAAAATATTTCAATCCCGCCTTTCCCGCATTTCCCGTGATCATTCCCGCAACAAGTTCGTACATCATTTCAATGAAAGCCTGAAGTCGACTCGGGATCATTCCGTTTTTTTTCAATCCGCAAGCGAACAAAACAAAAACCAGCACAACCGCGACCAAAACAGCAAGGGAAGAATTCGTAAAAGACAGATCTATCCCGCAAAAACTCCACTTGAAAACAGGGGATATAGCAAATTGATGCAACGGATCTATCATATCACTAACTTTTTACCGACGATGAGATACTACAATTTTCCGTGGTTCAGATCAAGCGGAAAAGTGTTCGGAAGATCTTTAGTTTGTAATGTAACAGAGATACTGATTACTAAATGAACGTGATGCAACCGTAATATCAGATGGTGAAGAGGGGAAGTAGAGAGATCTCTTTGTGTTGGCGGCTAACGAAAAACTATCAAATTCTTTATCGGAAAACGCGGCATTAAATTGCGCGTTTTCCAGGACCAGTTGGGTTTGTCGGCCATAATTATTGTTCTCCGAAATTACCCAGCCTTTGAGCTGAAAGGGCTTCTTTGCAAATACCAATGCGATCGTGCCTTCGTCCTCATCTCCCTGTTTTTTCAGAGTTATCGCGACCGAATTGGGAAATTCAATCAACGCTGTTACTTTTACGTTCTTCTTCAAATCTATTTTTTTCTCCAGAAAAAATGCAAGTGGCGACGAATAGACGGATACAACTGTTTTTTCCTTAAGATCTCGGTCGAAATGTGTGAGTTTGTAGTCTCTTACGATCGCGACATTTGGATTCGGGTCGTTATAATACAACTTCATTAAGCCTTTTTTTCTTTTCAAAAATATCTTGCCGGTAGAGACTTCGCCGCGACTGTTCGTCTGTTTAAAGTCTGATTGAACGGAATTCAGCTCTGTGTTGAAATAGTTTTCTACTTTTGCGATCCAATCGACTTTCGGTTCGCTCGGTTTCTGATAATCCTTAGCAAAGCATGGAATCTGCAAAAAAGCCAAGATGAATAAAGATAAGATTTTCATCGTCCTAATATTTCCCTTTTTCCGACGTGATTCGCGGCAGAAACTATTCCAGCTTGTTCCATCATGTCGATAATTCGTGCCGCGCGGTTATACCCGATTTTTAAATGCCTTTGGATGAAGCTGGTGGAGGCTTTTCCCTCTCTCATAATAAGATCAACAGCCTCTTTGTAGAGAGGATCGTTTTCATTTGCTCCCGAGTCGGAAGAATCATTTAACAGCCCTTCGTCATCTTCCAAAATGTCCTCGACATAATCCGGCGCTCCCTGTTCTCGCAGTGCATTTGTGATTTTCTCAACTTCTCCATCGCTTACAAACGGACAATGGACACGAGTTGTTCGGCCTCCAGACGACATATACAACATGTCTCCCTGTCCGAGCAATTGCTCCGCGCCTTGCTCTCCCAGAATGGTTCGACTGTCTATTTTGGAACTGACCTGAAAACTTATTCGTGTCGGGAAGTTCGCTTTGATCGTTCCCGTGATGACATCAACCGACGGCCTTTGGGTTGCCATGATCAGGTGGATTCCTGCCGCTCTCGCCATTTGTGCCAATCTTTGAACTGCGACCTCGATATCTTTCCCCGCGACCAGCATCAAGTCTGCCATCTCATCAACGATAATAACAATGTAAGGAAAGGGTTTCATTTCCATTTTCTGATTTTCATAAACAGGCGCACCCGTTTCCGGATTGAATCCGGTCTGAACTCGTCTGGTGATATCTTCTCCGGAAGATTTCAGTGATGCCAATTTTGCATTATAGTTTTCGATGTTTCGAACCCCGATTTTGGACATCGCTTTGTATCGCGATTCCATCTCTTTCACCGCCCATTTTAGTGCAACGACAGCCTTTTTCGGATCGGTTACAACTGGAGTCAGCAAGTGAGGGATGTCATCGTAGACGGATAACTCCAGCATTTTCGGATCGACCATGATAAATTTGCATTTTTCCGGTGGCAATCGATAGAGTAGGGACATAATCATGGCGTTGATACCGACGGACTTTCCCGAGCCTGTTGTTCCCGCGATCAACAAATGCGGCATCTTTGAGAGGTCTACTACTATCGGGTCACCAGATATATCTTTTCCCAGAGAGATAGGTAACGCTGCGGTACTTCGACTGTAAGCGTTCGATTCTAAAATTTCCCTGAGATACACCGTCTGCCTTTTCACGTTAGGAAGTTCGATTCCCAAAGCATTTTTTCCCGGAATTACCGAAACTCGAGCGGAAATCGCACTCATATATCTGGCGATATCGCTGGCTAATCCGATCACGCGAGATGATTTTATTCCTGCGGCGGGGGTCAATTCGTATAGAGTTACGACAGGCCCGGGACTGACTCCGACAATTTCTCCTTTTATTCCGAAATCCGCCAAAACTTTTGTGAGATTTTCGGAACGCGCCTTAAGATCGGAATCGGATAGTTTTTCCCCGTTAAATTTCGGCTCCGACAGTAAATTAATGGAAGGTAATGCAAATTTACTTATAATCGCCTGGGAAATTTTCGGTTTCTTTTTCAGACTTGGTTTTTTTGTTTCGGACTTTCTGATGATTTGAACCGAAGGTGAGAGTTCTTGTATTTTTTCTTCACTTTCCGTGATCAAATTTTTGAAATATTGGAAGCATCCTTTTATGGTTGAAAAATGGAACCTGACAGCCAACAAAAACGAGCACAAGAATAAAATTCCGATTAAGATGGTAAAATACATCTCGTATGTTTTGAAAATTTCGCCGCCGTATACATTCAGATATTTTTTTGAAATGGATCCGACTACTCCGGCAAAACTGTTCCAGTGAATCAAACTGAAGAAAGTTGCAACGAGGATACAGGAAAAAATTCCGCAGATAATTCTGAAATACGAAACGATATGATACTCGATCAGCTGATATCCAAATGACATCAATATAAATGAAAATAAATAGGATGATTTTCCCAAAAACTGCATCATCAGGTCGGAATAATAACTTCCGGGGGAAGAAAGCAGATTCGAAACAAATCCGTCAATTGCTGTGTTTAGAGAAGGATCCTCTGGACAGTATGAAACCAGCGCAACCAGGGTGGCCAGTGCCACGAAAAATACACAAACCCCAAAAAACTCCACTAGTCTGAAATATAAACTCGAGATCAAAGAAAAAATTTTATACTGATTCTGTCGCATGCTTACAATGTGTTCAATTTTATATCGCAAATCAAGTTCGTGTAAGGTACACTCTTCAAATCCGTTTCAAAGATTATTTTTTGATTTGGAAGTAATTTTTTATAATTTAACCTGTGCGTCCACGATGTTTGGAAGGATAAGTTTGAGGTATTATCGTCTCTTAAGCTTATGACCAATCTCGGAACCATTTGTACCTCGTTGGAAACGTTGCTCAATTCTCCCTTGATTCCCATGTAGAGATTACCGTTTCTTTTTACAAAAAAGCTGGAGACATTTTTCACCGAAAAAGCCTCTTGGTTTTGCGAATCACTCATTCCAATGATTCTGTAAAAAGACGCTGACGCCGGCCAATACTTTGATATGGTTTTCGGAGCAAACAGAATCGGAAATATCGTGATAAAAACGACAAACCAGTAAAAGATCGACATGAACAGACCGCGCGAATCCTTTGGTTCTTTCTCTTTAATGGGATTCTGCTGCCAAGTTAAGCCACACACGGCACAGCGAACCAGCTTTCCTCCGCCAATTGCTTCAGAATGCACGGAATATTTACTGGAACAATTCGGACAGACCACGATCATAAGTAAATTCCCAAAACGCCGCAATTCAATTATAGATATTCACAAATTAATTTTCAACAGTTTTAGTGTTTTCTGAAGTATTTTGTTGTGCAGTCTGTGGTGTTATTTTTATCAACACAATTTGATTTCTTTGGCGGCGCAGAATTTCCAATTTTAGTCCAGCCAAAACATAAACCTGTCCGATATCCGGAATTTTTCTAATCTCATACATGATATATCCGGCAATAGTGGTTGCGCTCTTCTCAGGAATATTCCATCCAAATTGACGATTCAAATCTCTGATCGGAGTGGCTCCGTTTACCATAAAGCTTCCGTCCGGCTGGATTTTTACGTCGTCGGCGATTTCTTTGTTGTCATATTCGTCTACGATTTCTCCGACGATTTCTTCCAAAATATCTTCCAACGTAATACATCCGAGAAGATCTCCGTATTCATCCACGATTAATGCAAAATGCTCTCTCTTTTTTCGGAAATTCTCCAGCTGATCCATGAGAGAAGTTGTTTCCGGAATATACCACGGAGGTGATATTAAATTGGAAATCTTAATTTTCGAAAAATCTCCGTTGTTCATCTGTAAAGCTTTGAAAAAGGTCTTTGCTTTCAGAACTCCGACAATATTTTCGGGACTGTCTTTCCAAAGAGGTATTCTTGAAAAAGGACAGCCTGAAATTTCTTTCGCGATCTTTGTTGTCGGCATGGATATGTCTATGGTTCTCATATGTCTGCGGTGAACCATCGCCTGATTGACGTAGACATTTTCAAGGTCCAAGATGCTTTTCAGCATTGTTTTCTTTTGTTCTTCCTCTTCTTCATCACCTTCCGAGGAATGCATTTCAATTGCTCCGCGAAGTTCCTCATCAGACTGATCTACAACTTTTTGGACGTCGATATTAATTCCGATAAGTCGAAGGGAAATTTTTGCGCATTCTTCCAAAATTCGGGTTAATCCCTTTAATGTCGTCACCAAAATTTTGATGGCAGGTGCGGCAAACAGAGCAAACGGAATTATAAATTTTATCGCGAGAATTTTCGGGCAGATTTCGGCATAAACTATAATCAGGATAGGAACAATTGACATACAGATGGCACTTAGTGCTGGGGTTAAATGAAAAGAATACCAGGCGTTAAATATCGGAATCAGGTACAGAACAATCTGGTTCAACATTAAAATCGTTTCAATCGATAACGACATATCTTCCTGTAAATCGAGTACCTTTTTGGCTCGTTTATCTCCTTTTTTAGCGAGATGAAATAAATAAGCTCGAGAAGCCCCGGTAATTGCCGTTTCCGATCCGGACAAGAAAGCTGCAGTACATAACAATACCATCGTTACAACGATGAACAACACATGTATCATTCGAAGCTCTCTTTTTTGAAATGGAAAACATTGAAACCAGTCAAAACAAAAAAATTACATAATCGACATTCTGGCATGTAGTACTTTTCTGTTCCTCATACTATAATAAGGTCATTATACGGCTTATTTATATTATGGTAAAGAGATGAAATCTTTTTTTATGTTTTTGGGAGCGCTTGGGCTGATTGCCTTGATCGGATTGGGAATTTATCTGTCCATTGGAATTCCTGCGAATTCTCGCGAAGTCATCAAGGAAATTAAGATACAGCGAAATGCATAACTATCTTGAATTGTTTTTGGAATATTTGAAAAGCGAGAGAAACGTCTCCAAGAATACGGTTGAGTCTTATTTCTCGGATTTGCAGGATTTTTTGGCTCATGTCGATATAAATGCGGAGATTACGGAAGAAAAAGTTGTCGGTTATCTCGAAATTCTGAAGAACAAGGATTTTCAGGTATCTACGGTGAAAAGAAAAGTTTCGGCTTTGAAACAATTTTTTCGATTTTTGGTGGCGGAAGAGTTGATTGAAAAAAATCCGATGACCTTTATTCGTCAGCCGAAATCTTGTCGAGCTCTTCCGAAAATAATAAGCGAAGATTCAGTGAAAAAGCTTCGGGAATCGACTTCGACTTTGCCGTTGGAAGAGCAAATACGCGCAGACCTGATCTTGTATCTTTTGTATGGCAGCGGATTGCGAGTCAGTGAGCTGATTTCTTTGAAAATGAATTCCTTTGTGGAGGATAAATTTATTCGCATATTCGGAAAGGGCAGAAAAGAAAGAATAGTTCCTGTTACTCACCAGGTTATTGAATTATTGAAACAATGGAATGAGATAAAGCCATTTTCGGTTTGGCTGTTTCCTTCCAAAAATCCAGAAAAACACATTACTCGTCAGAGAATTTTTCAAATAATAAAGGATATTGCTGCGATGTCGGGAGTGGATCCGGAAAAAGTGTCTCCGCATGTTCTGAGGCACGCTTTTGCAACTCATGTTTTAGATCACGGCGCGGATCTTCTAAGTGTGAAAAAAATGCTCGGACATGAAAGTATATCGACCACTGAAATCTACACCCACGTAAGTCGGGCGAGATTAAAAGAGGTGGTTAATGAATATCATCCGTTAAGTGATAAACATCTCACAAGAAAGTCTGTCAGATAATCTCAAAAACGATACACACCTTTCATTTTTTTGCAAAATTATTTATCATAGCGGAAGTTTGCAGAGGTTAATTTATGTATCATTTATCGTTATGTGAAATAAAGGATAATTTGCTGAAGAAAAAATTCTCTTCAGTTGAACTGACGAAATGTTTTTTGGAAAGAATCGAGAAATACAAAAATCTGAATGCTTATATCACAGTTTGCGCGGATAAGGCTTTACAAGCAGCTAAGCAGTCTGATGAAAAGATTGCGGATAATACGGCAGGAGATCTTGAGGGAATTCCGTTGGGCATCAAGGATATGTTTATAACAAAGGGAATTCGCACGACTTCCGCATCGAAAATGTTGTCGAATTTTGTTCCGCCTTACGAGTCGACTATTACTCAGAAGTTGTTGAATGCCGGCGCCGTGTTTTTGGGCAAAACGAACATGGATGAGTTTGCGATGGGTTCGACGAATTCCACCAGTTATTTCGGAAAAGTTCTCAACCCGTGGAAAATCAGTGAAAGATTGGTCCCGGGCGGGTCGTCAGGAGGATCGGCAGCGGCGGTTTGTGGGCATCTTTGCGCAGCGGCAACAGGATCAGACACCGGTGGGTCGATCAGGCAACCGGCAGCATTTACGGGAATCGTCGGGTTGAAGCCAACCTACGGAAGATGTTCTAGATACGGAATGATCGCTATGGCTTCATCTTTAGATCAGGGCGGTGTTTTAACAAAAACGGTTAAAGATGCTGCGGTATTTTTAAAAGCAATTGCGGGATATGACGAAAAAGATTCAACTTCCGCAAACATTCCTGTTCCTGATTTCGAATCTTTTGCAGGCAAGTCTGTAAGAGGAATGAAGATCGGAATTCCGAAAGAGTTTTTAGTTGACGGAATTCAGCAGGATATCGTGGACGCGTGGAAAAAAGGAGCGCAGATTTTGAAAGATGCCGGCGCGGAGATAGTAGATGTGTCTTTGCCGTCGTCCAAATATTCTCTGCCGGCTTACTACATAATTCAACCTGCAGAGTCATCGGCGAATTTAGCTCGATTCGACGGAGTTAGATATGGTTTTCGAGCGGAAGGAAAATCTCTGAACGAAATGTACGAGAATACTCGAGACCAAGGTTTCGGCAACGAGGTGAAAAGAAGGATTTTGATCGGAACTTACGTTTTGTCGGCGGGATATTTTGATGCTTACTACATGCAGGCGTTGAAGGTCAGAAAAATTATTTACCATGAATTTAACGATGTGTTCCAAAAGGTTGATGCTTTGCTTGCGCCGACTACTCCGAGTAGCGCATTCAGTTTGGACAATGAACCGAAAGATCCTGTGACGATGTATTTGAATGATGTCTTAACGGTTACGGCAAATATTGCAGGAGTTCCGGGGATGTCCGTTCCGATTTGTTTGGATAGAGAGCAAAAACCGTTGGGGTTGCAACTGTTGGCACCTCATTTCATGGAGGAAAGATTAATTCAACTTGGAAGCGTTCTGGAAGCGGGAGCGAAATTTCCATCACTAAAGGAGATTGACTAATGTACATTGAGACAGAATCAGGAAAATGGGAGGTCGTTATCGGTTTGGAAATTCACGCGCAGATAATTTCCGAGTCGAAATTATTTTCAAGTGCCTCAACGAAATTCGGAGCGGGGCCGAATGAAAATGTATCCTATGTTGATGCGGCATTGCCGGGAGTTCTTCCTGTTATCAATTCTTTTTGCGTAGATCAAGCAATCAGAACAGGACTCGGCTTGAACGCGAAAATAAATAAGGTGTCTTTCTTCGATCGAAAGAATTATTTCTATGCAGACTTGCCGCAGGGATACCAAATTACTCAGTATTTTCACCCGATTGTCAGTGGTGGATATATAGACATCGAAAATGAAGACGGTGGAACTCGCAGGGTCAATATTCATCACATTCATATAGAGCAAGACGCGGGAAAAAGTATACACGATCAAAGTCCGACGAAGTCCTTTATCGACCTGAATCGCTCGGGAATTGCCCTGATGGAAATCGTGACCGAGCCGGATATGCGCAGCGCCGAGGAAGTCGCGATGTTTTTACAAAAGTTGAGATCGATTCTTAGATATCTGAAAACTTGCGACGGGAATATGGACGAGGGCAGTATGAGAGCGGACGTAAATATTTCGGTTCATCGTCCGGGTACTCCGTATGGAACTCGTGCCGAGGTGAAGAATGTGAACTCTATAAAATTTATGGCGACGGCTGTAAATTATGAAATCGAAAGACAAATCGAAATTCTTGAGAACGGAGGAGAGGTCGATCAGGAAACAAGATTGTTCGACAGCGCAAAGGGTGTTACCAGGACAATGCGTTCGAAGGAAGACGCTCAAGATTATCGATACTTCCCGGAACCGGATTTGCCTCCTTTGGTTTTGGAGCAAGCGCGTATTGATGAGCTGAAGAAAACGATCCCGGAGCTGCCCGATGCGAAGTCGAAAAGGCTGCAACAGGATTATGATCTTCCGAAGTATGACGCGGAGCTGATTTCATCTGAAATGGAAATTGCTGATTACTATGAAAAAGCTTTGGCTGCGACAAAAACGTCAGATAAATCTGTTGCAAAGTTGCTGTCCAACTGGTTGCTTGGAGAACTGTTCGCTCAATTGAATAAGTCGAGCAAATCCATTTCCGAAAGCGATATTTCAGCGGAAGATCTCGCTGAGCTGGTTATGCTCATTAAAAACGACGTTATTTCGGGAAAGATCGCGAAAGAAGTCCTCGAATTAATGTGGAACGAGAAAAAAAAGGCATCAGTGATTGTTGAGGAAAAGGGGTTAAAGCAAATTACCTCGACGGATGAGATTAAGAAGTCGTTGCAAGCTGTTCTGGATGAAAATCAGGATAAAGTCGCGGAGTACAAAAGCGGAAAAGAGAAATTGTTCGGATTCTTTATCGGTCAAGCGATGAAAAAGACGGGAGGTAAGGCGAATCCGAAAATGCTTAACGAGATTTTGAGAGAGCTTTTAAACAGTTAGGAGAATTTGTTGAAGAACGTTGTTTTTGTGTTATTGGTGATATGTGTTTGTAGTCTTGGTGGGGCGAGGTTTTATTTACCGAAGTTTATTGACGCGCGGATTCATGAGCAAATCAATAACGCAACAACGGGTTTCCAAAAACAAAATGCTCATCTAGCCGAGCTTGTGAAAAATCTTGAATCTCGTCTGCGGAAATTGGAAAATTCTCCTTCCGTGCATAAAGTAAGTTCAAATTTCTACGTGGATTTTGATCGTTGGAATTGCTGGTGTGATCTGAAAAATAAGCTGCTCCGAGGTGATGAGTGTTTAGAGGAGTTGTTAAAATTTCGCAAGACCTTTTCGGATTGTCCGGATTTATTAAAGATGGTGAATTCTATTGCTGCTCACGAACGTACTGAAGCGGAAGACAATTCTTTAATAAATAATTTACTAAGGTTTGCTAAAATACGTAATATAAATGATAATGAGTTGGATAAAATAACGGGTTATGTGTTATTATTGTCGATAAGAAAGGAAGGAGCAAATGAGTGAAGGAACGAAGGAACGGGGATTGTTGGGTGACATTGCGATGTTTGCTCTTATCGTCGGACTGATATTGGTGGCTATATATTTCACTGGGAATTGGCCTTGGTTTTTAAAGTTGGTAGCCAATTTAGAGGTTCAAATTCAAGACTTTATCAAAATGTTTATGAACAATATGAAAAGCGTATTAGATGTCGCGCAGAATGTTTCGCAGA
The DNA here is from genome assembly GCA_017649895.1 of Alphaproteobacteria bacterium. GTDB lineage: Bacteria > Pseudomonadota > Alphaproteobacteria > UBA3830 > UBA3830 > UBA3830. Next base: position 28,947 of record JAGCFW010000015.1, read on the forward strand.
CTCCGCAGATGTAGTATATGGTAGTCATTAAGTTAGTTTTTATACTTTTATTAGTTGTTAGTGCGTTTTTTTTAGATATAAAAGTCTCCGTATCGTTTGTGGGGAGATCTTGGTCACTTCCGTTGTGGGAAATTTTGGCGCTATTTTTTTTCGTTGTGTATATTTTCAGACAGTGCGGGAGTCTCCTGGATAAATTGTTTTATATGTTTGGTCTGAAGGCAGATGTCAGAAAGGGAGTTGATTATCTGCAGGAGGCTTTTTCTGGCATGCTAATAAAGGATCACAAAGTGGTTTGGAAGGCTCTGAACAAAGCGAAAAAGCATTTGGGAGAAATTCCTTTCATTTCGTGGCTGGAGGGGCAGCTGTGCCTGATAAACGGAGACACTTATAAAGCAAAATCTTTGTTTTTTAATTTGAGTTCACGAGAAAAAGATACAGTTTTGGGTGCGTACAGCTTGGCGCAACTATCTTTACAGAATAAGTCAGACAAGGAAGCTATTGAATCCATTAAGGCCGTTTTGAAAGTGTACCCGGATGCTCAGAATTTTTTAAATCAAATCGTAAGTTTAAGTATCAAGAGCGGGAATATCGATGACGCTTTCTATTATTTGCGCAAACTTTCAGACGAAAATAAGCGAAATATTGAGGCGGTGGTGTACTTCGAAAAATGGAAGAAAAGTTCAGATCTGTCGGATTTAAAAAAGGCTCATAAATTGGCTCCAAAAATTTCGGATATTGCCGTTGCTTATGCCGAAGAGCTTCTGAAGAATGATGAGAAAAGATCAGCGAGAAAAGCGTTGATGAGAAACTTTGAACTATCTCCATCGATTGAAATTTTCAACAAATATGTTTCGTTGGATGAGGATAAGATAAAAAGAGGGGAAAAGTTGCTTAATGCTGCTCCGCAATCCTGGGTTCCGTACTATTGCTTGGCTAAAATTTGCGTCGAAGAAGAGATGCCGGCATTGGCTTTTGAGTATATATCTCGAGCGTACGATCTGGCTCATTATAACTTTATCGCGGATGAATTGGCGAGAATTAATGCTCTGCAAAATAATGGCGAGAATCTGATGGACCTGTCCGAAGCTAAGCCCGTGAGGTTTTTTTGGAGATGTTCAAAGTGCGGAGACCATTCGGTAAAGTGGCGTTCCGTTTGTCCTTGCTGTATGTCAGTGGCAACCTATTCATGTGTTGAAGAGTTTGAAGAAAATCTTCCGACCACGTTATAACCAAAAAATCGATAAAAAGACTTTTTAGCGCTTTGCAAAGGGGCTTAAATTAGGAATATCAAGAATAAAATTCGACAAAAATTAAAATCAAGATCAAATGATAAATAAAAAATAAAAAATCCTCTGTGTTATTTTCAAAATAATCATGTATACTATGTGCAAGGGTATAATAATCGTAAAATAATTTCGGAGGAATGAACTGTGTCGTCGGAGAATAAGAATTTGAAATTTGAGGAGTTGGGATATGTTTTCAAGAGAAACGGTGCGAAGGTTCCGTTTGATATTGAGAAGATAGTTAACGCAATAAAGGCGGCAGGTGTTGAGACGAAGGAATTCGATGAGGAAGAGGCTCGTCATTTGGCTTTTATTGTAAAAAAAATCTTGACTCATCGTTTTGACCGACAGACTCCGGAAATCGAGAAGATTCAAGACATTGTGGAGCAAGTTCTCATCAATGAAAATTATTTTAGGACAGCTCGTGCATATATTTTGTATCGTGAAAAAAGAGGTGAAGCTCGTCGCGATAAGAAAAATATGGTGGACGTAGTTTTGGCAGTTAATGAATATCTCGACAAACTCGATTGGCGAGTTAATGCAAACGCTAACCAGGGATATTCTTTGGGTGGAATGATTCTTAACATTTCTGGAAAGATGGTTGCAAACTACTGGTTGAACAGAGTTTATCCGGAATATATTTCAATGGCTCATCGAAACGGAGATTTTCACATTCACGACCTCGATATGCTCAGCGGATATTGTGCGGGTTGGTCTCTGAGAACAGTTCTGAATGAAGGGTTTAACGGAGTTCCGGGTAAGGCGGAAGCACGGCCTCCTAAACATTTCAGCAGCGCGTTGGGTCAGATGGTGAATTTCTTGGGAACTCTTCAGAACGAATGGGCAGGAGCACAGGCTTTCAGCTCGTTCGATACGTATCTTGCTCCCTTTGTGAAGGTCGATAAGCTTTCCTACGATCAGGTTAAGCAGAATATGCAGGAATTTATTTACAACTTGAATGTTCCGTCGAGATGGGGGACTCAAACTCCGTTTACCAATTTGACTTTCGATTGGGTTTGCCCGGACGATCTCAAGGATAAAGTTCCATTGATCGGAGGGGAGGAAGTAGATTTTACTTACGGCGATGTTCAGGCGGAGATGGATTTGATCAATCGTGCCTTTATGGAGGTTATGACGGAAGGTGACTGTCGCGGCAGAGTTTTCACTTTCCCAATCCCGACTTACAACATCACGAAAAGTTTCAATTGGGACACTCCGAACGCTGATCTTTTGTTCGGAATGACCGCAAAATACGGATTGCCTTATTTTCAGAATTACGTGAATTCAGATCTTGATCCTGCGTCGATTCGCTCTATGTGTTGTCGTTTGCAGTTGGATTTGAGAGAGCTGCTGAAGAGAGGTAATAGTCTATTCGGTTCCGCGGAGCAAACGGGTTCTATCGGTGTTGTTACCATAAATTGCGCTCGGTTGGGTTATGTTTACAAAGGCAACGAAGATGCTTTGGTGGCGAGGCTGTATGAGTTGATGGATTACGCTCGGAAGAGTCTCGAAATCAAGAGGAAGGTCATTCAGATGTATATGGACAACGGGCTCTTCCCGTTCACCAGAAGGTATTTGGGACGTTTGAAGAATCATTTCTCCACCATCGGAGTGAACGGTATAAACGAGATGATTCGGAACTTTACCGATGACCAGCACGATATTACTACCGACTATGGTCAGCAAATGGCTCTACGTATCTTAGACAAGGCCAGGGAAAAGTTGCTTGCGTTCCAGGCGGAGACGGGGAATATGTATAATCTCGAGGCGACTCCAGGTGAGGGAGCGACCTATCGGTTTGCGAAGGAGGATTTGAAGCGATTCCCAGACATTCTTCATGCCGGAACTGCTGAGAAGCCTTACTACACTAACTCCAGTCAGCTACCAGTTGGATTTAGTGATGATGCTTTTGAAGCACTAAAGTTGCAGGATGATCTTCAGAGGAAATATACCGGGGGTACGGTGTTCCATCTGTATATGAGTGAGAAAATTTCCAGTCCGACGGTTTGCAAAAAGTTGGTGCGGAAAGTGGTGGAAAATTTCAAGCTCCCTTATTTCTCCATTACGCCGACTTTTTCGATTTGTCCGGTGCATGGATATTTGGCGGGGGAGCATAAATTCTGTCCAAAGTGCGATGCGGAGATAGCGGCTCGAAAAAAAAATGAAGAAAGCCGAGAAGCAGCCTGACTCAACGAATTGACGACTCATTTCGATTAGTGGCTTGATTTATCCGCGTATTTTTGTTTAGATTTTTATAGAGTGGAGTTTTTGTGAATGGAGGGTAAGATGACGGAAAGTGATAACAAAATCGTCGACGGCGTTGAGTTAAAAGAAGAAGAAAGACAGAAGTGTGAAGTTTGGACGAGAGTAATGGGGTATTATCGCCCGACTTCTTTCTTTAACATCGGAAAGCAGGGTGAACACGAGGAGAGAGTTCACTTCGAGGAAAAGTCAACCTGTTGCGATATTTGTTAGTAGTTGCCCATGGACAGTAGTAGGTTGTTGGTTGGAGGGATTGTCTCTCTGACCACTATTGATTATCCCGACCATTTGGCAGCTGTTGTGTTTCTTCAGGGATGTCCCTGGCGATGTGTCTATTGTCATAATCCACATTTGCAAACAATTTCACCCGAGGAATCACTCCCCTGGGAAGACGTGTTGAACTTATTGAACACTCGTAGGGGGTTTATCGAGGGAGTTATATTTAGCGGTGGAGAGCCGTTGTTTCAGGAGGCGTTGTTGCCGGCAATCGAGGATGTGAAAAATTTAGGATTCAATGTTGGTTTGCATACCGCGGGATCATATCCGGATAGGTTTGCCAGAGTTGTATCCCTTTTGGACTGGATTGGCTTCGATGTAAAGCGTTCGTTCAAAGATTATAACCTCATCACCAATATTCATGGCAGTGGGGAAAAGGCTCTCGAGAGTTTGAAAATATTGTTGGAATCTAATAAGGATTACGAGGTTCGTATGACAATGCATGAGTCCATTGAAACGGAGACTGCTGTCGATGTTTTAAGGGAGCTCTGTCAGATGGGGGTACGCAAGATGGTTTTGCAAAAATGTCGGGATAAAAATGAAAATATTGTTGAACATCCGATATTTTCTGATAAAATCCTCCTAGAGAATGTGTCGAAAGATTTTGATAGCTTTTACATTAGGGGTTAGTTTTGGCCCGAAGGCGGTGTTTCGACATTTTTTGTGATAGGACATAGGGGTAAAATGGCAGATCATAAGTCAGCCTTAAAGAGAATAAGGCAAACTAAAGTAAGAACAGCAAGAAATAAAGATAGAATCAGTCGTATTAGGACGTTTATAAAGAAATTTATTTCTTCTTTGGGATCGAAAGACGCGAATGCTACTTTCAAGGCAGCGCAGTCGGAAATTCAGAGGGGCGTTACCAAGGGAGTATTGCACAAGAATACAGCCGGCAGGAAGATTTCTCGTCTCAACAAGATGCTCAAGGCTTCAGAAGTAAAATAAAATGTCAGAAGAGAACAGCAATATTTTTGAATACTGGAGTGTTGTTTGTTCTGAGCTGAAAAAAGAATTTGGCGATCCGGTCATAAACAGCTGGATCGCTCCTTTGCGTTTTAAAAAGTACGCCAAAAGTGTTTTGTACCTGAGGGCTCCGACCGCATTTCTGAAAGATTGGGTAAAAAGCAATTATGTTGCTAAAATTTTGGAAATTTGTTCCGAAAAGAAGATTCCGGTCAAAGACATCGAGATTTCCGTGGGAGATGAGAAAGAGTCTTTGTCAGAAAATACGGAGTTTTCGCAGGCAGCACTTCAGTTTGTTGAGGCTGCGGAAGAAAAGGACGGCCTCGGGCTTCCGCTGGATCCGGATTTAACTTTTGAAAAGTTCATCGTGGGTAAGCCGAATGAGTTGGCTTATGCTGCAGCTCAGCGTGTCGCAGAATCGGATTCGATAGTTTACAACCCGCTGTTTCTCTACGGGGGAGTTGGGTTGGGTAAAACCCATCTGATGCACGCCATCGCTTGGAGAATCAAAGAGCGAAGCAAAGGGAAAAATATCGTATATATATCTGCTGAAAAATTTATGCATCAGTTTGTTCGTTCGTTGCGTTACAAGGATACAGTTGCGTTTAAAGAGCAATTCAACGAAGTCGATGTGCTGATGATCGATGATATACAATTTATATGTGGTAAGGATTCTACTCAGGAGGAGTTCTTTCATACTTTTAATTCGTTGGTGGATAATAATCGTCAGGTCATAATTTCGGCAGATAAATCTCCGACGGATCTGGAAGATATGGAAGAAAGGTTAAAGTCCCGACTGGGCTGGGGATTGGTTGCCGATATCCATCCGACCACTTACGAACTGAGGTTGGGGATTTTGCAGTCCAAGTTGGCTGCAGCTTGTTTAAATAATTCGGAATTGAGAATACCGGTTAAGGTTTTGGAATTCATTGCTCACAGAGTTACCAGTAACATAAGAGAGTTGGAAGGTGCGCTGAATCGAGTCATTGCCAGTGCGGTTTTTCTCGGAAAGGAGATTACGGTTGACAGTGTAAGAGAGGTTCTTTCTGACCTTGTACGTGCCAGTGACAGAGTATTGACCATCGAAGAAATCCAAAAAAAGGTAGCAAATCACTATGATATGAAATTCAGCGACATGTATTCATCGAAGAGGGCCAAAAATATTGCTGTTCCGAGGCAGATAGCCATGTATCTGTGCAAGCAATTGACTTCGATGTCACTGCCAGATATTGGCAAAGGTTTCGGAGGACGGGATCATACTACCGTGCTTCATGCTATACGAAAAATTCAAGATGTAATGCAAAAAGACAGGGCGATTCGTGACGACGTTGAGTTGCTGTCAAAAATCTTACAAAGTTAGGCGCTCTATGCGAAATGGTTTGTGTAGAAACTGCAGCGGAGTTTAGAACAACTCGGAGGATATCGAATAAGGTGAACTTTTCTCTAGATTCCGAATGTCTTGCTTAAACGTTTCAAGGCTATTCAGGGAGTTTGTACTCTGTGATTCTGACTATTTCTAAAATTTTCAATTTTTTTTTAATTTGTTAACAATTTAGTAACCAAAGTCGTGTTTAATGAAAATAATAATAGTTTATAGGAGAAAATATTATGTTAACCAAGTTAGCGAGGTTTTTGAGAAGTTCCAAGGGTGCGACAGCGATTGAGTACGCTCTTATAGCAAGTTTGATTGCGGTTGTGGCGATTTCCGGTATGAAGTTAATAGGTAATAAGATTTTGGCACAGCTAAATAATATTTCGGCCAACCTTGGTTAACGATTTACTTTGTGTAGAAGTTTTCTATGCAAAACTGTTTCCGGGTTTTTATTCCTCCCTTGTTTTAAATAAAGGGAGAGTTTGTTTGGTGTTAAATCTTAGTTAGTTTTGTTGGTATAGGGGATATCTAGTTTCAGAAATTTCTCTGTCGTACGGGTGGGGGGCGGATCAAACGGAATGTAGTGTGGTTTGTTAAGGATAAATAGGATATAAAAAGAAAGTTTTTAGTTGTGGTGTTGTTCAGACGATGGTTCCAGATAGTTATGTGGATAAAAAATCCGAAAATTATGCTCTGTCCGATGTCGATATAAATATCAAAATACCGAAAAATCAGTATGTTATTTTTGCTGGGACGAAAATTTCTCCCCAAAATATCTGTAAGCCGATAAAAATATATAATTGTTTTCATAAGAGTCTTAATTATCTGAGATAAGTTAAATAAGTTGTCGTATAGGGGGGCTGATTAATAATTCAGTTTTAATTGATATTTACGTAAGCAAGATGTTGAAAATATTTCACAGTGTCATTGGAATGATCCTCAAAAACCAAAACAGGTCCCTGTGATCAAAGACCTGTCTCAGTAGATATTGAATTATCGGCTTAATTTCTATTCGAAATTACTAAACACCTCTTCATCAATGGAGTGTTGCTTTGTTCCGATTTTTTCCTTATGAGCTTTCAGCCAGGTGTCCGCTGTTGATCTTCCCGCTTCCTTCAGCATCTGCAAGAAGTCCCAATCGGTATTCAAAGCGCTGGTTAAATTCAATCCGCGGAAGGCATCTTCATTCTTTATCAAATGGATATTCATTCTTTTTACGGACGGATCCTTAATAATGCCCTTATCTATCATATTAGTGATCAGATAAATTGCTCTCATTTCTCGGACAAGACAGTTGTTATAAGTAATTTCCTTATATCTGTCTGTAATTTCAGCCTTTGTTTTAGGAATTTCCGAACAATGAGTTCTCGTCAACTGGATCAGAATAATATCTGTTGTTTCACAGTTATCGATCAGAGGGAAAATCGCCGGGTTGGAAATATAACCACCATCCCAGTAATATTCTCCGCCTACCCTTACCGCTTGATACATGAAAGGCAAACAAGCAGATGCCATCAACGCGTCCGGGCAGAATTCTTCATTAGAAAAAATCTTGATTTTACCCGTTTTCACGTGGGTTGCTCCCAAGAAAATCTTGTGCTCTTTGTTTTTGCTAACGGCTTCGAAATCAAAGAAATCGCGCAAATAGTCCTCAAATGGATTGTAATTTGTTGGGTTCATTTGATACGGCGACAAAAACTCTCCCAAAAAATTCATCATCAGAGGTCCGGGAGAGCGATCCAGATTGTAGTATTTGTTAAACTTATCTATCGGATTCAGTTGGTAAGGAGAAATACTTTTAGACAACTCCGCCATGCCTCTCCAATAATCATTTAACTTAGCTCTCGCTCCGGCGTTGCCTCCGTGAATAACTCCGTCTATTAGTGATGCCGCGTTCATTCCACCGGCACTGGTTCCGGAAGCACCTTCAAAGTATAAATCATCTTCCTCCAGCAATCTGTCCATGACTCCCCATGCGAAAGCTCCGTGTGCTCCTCCGCCCTGCATGGCTATAGCCACTTTTTTCATCGGCTTTTTCTTTTCTTGATTATTTTCAGTCATATAAACTCTCCAATTAATATCTTCGTCCATTTTAGAATATAAAGTTTAATATTTAGTTAAATTTTCGGTTTACTGTAAAATCAACTTTGAGGATGAATTAATTTGAGTCGGATGAGAAAATCATTGGATGCATATGGAAGTATTTTCGTAATTGCTTTATGTAAAAACAAGAACCGTAAGATATTAATAAAATATTAATAAATATTAACAATGACTATAGACAAGTTTGAGATAGATTGTTAAATTGCCTCCATTAGTTTTTGTAGTATTTGTGTTTTAGGCGTTTCATGCCCGAAAGAATGATTCTTTTGGATCAGGAACGTGTTGCAAATATGGAGGAACTAATGCCCTTTTATTAAATAAGAATAATTTAGTGAATTTGTCGTTATTTTATCAATCTACAAACTTATAAACGAGAGTTTTCACTGAAAGCAGCTAATTCATTTTTTCGAATCGCATAACAAAAATGCGAAGGAGTGAGCTTGTGTCAAAAATATATCTCAATTTATTGATTTAAAACAGAAAATATTAAAATTTGAAAAATATTTTGTTGCAAATATAGGTTTATTTATGATAATTAAAATCTGTCGAAAGGAGAAAAAACAATCATCGTTTAGTGAAAAATATATAAATTAAAAATTTCAGGGGGAAATCTATATGAAAAGCATGGCGATATGCGTAGCTGTAGGCGCAATTTTTATTTGTGAAGAAATGAATGAAAGGACACCGATTTTAGTAGGGCGAGATAATTTGTTGAGGCAAACTGGAAATTCCGAAAAAGAAAATATAGCAGGTGCTTCGGATTTTGTGAAAATTAACGAGAATGTCCAAAACAAGCGCGGTCAGAAGCAGACTTCGAACATTGGAGAATTGATATGGAAAAATTAACAATAAAAATCCCTCTCGAAGATATGACATTTGTGTACAAGAATGATGACGGATTTCGTATTCAAATGAAAGGAGTTGATATACTTGATTATCAAAATGGTTTAATTTCAAAAAGTTATGAAGAAGTATTGTTTTTCTTATTTTACAATTATTTCCCGGATGCCGAGGATCTTGCTTTTTGCAAAACAAAGATAAACGAAGGGTTTAAGAAAGGAGTATATATAGTTTCCGATGCAAAATTGCGTGCAGCGCCAATGCTATCTTTTCAGGCGCTGGTTTTGAAATTGAAAATCGACCAAAATACGGATCCTTTCGTAATAGTTGGTATGATATTCGCATTTGTGATTAGCATCATTAACAAACGATTACATAATCCGACTGAACTGAGACTTGATATGTCGAAGGGACTCATTCAAAATTTTCAAAAACTTATAAAATTTCCTGAAGATGCTTTGTTTGAAAAAATGATGATAGCATGGATGGATGCCGGTAATACGCCTTCCGCAGCAGCTTTTGTTTTCAATCGCTCTCTGGAAACGACGATGGCAACCTCATTAAGTGCGGCAATCGGAGCTATGAGCGGATTGAAACATACTTCCGCATGTACGCAAGTTCTCAAAAATTTGCTGATTTTGAAATCAATTCTGGTGAAACATGAAGTAGACTGCTGCAGTATTACATCGATGCGGAGATGTAAAAATATCATAAAGGATTTTTTTCAGAGCGAATTGGAAAAAGGCAATTTGCTATACGGATTCGGTCATTATTTTTTCAAAGGACCTGAACCTTTTATAGATCCGCGAATAAAATTGATTCAAAGGGCAATAAAGGCCCAAAAATGCCCACCAGATCTTTTGAATATACTGAATTTGAGCAGGGAGATATGCGGACAAGGTATGTTACATAAAAAAGGATGTTGTGAAAAAATATACCTGCCGGTAAATTCCGATGGATATTGGAGTATCTATCTGTATAATAACTTCTGTCGATCGGCTGCGATTGAGGATTTTTTGGAGCTTATTCCTCTGTTTACCGCTCTTAGCAGGGCAACGGGGCTTATCAGTTACGGTCTTATGAATCAGAAAGGTTCTCCCGTAATAACAAAAGAGGCAGCATGTTAGATTTTTCTTTTTTTAAAGCTGTTATTATATTCGCGGTTACCTTTTTTGTTACATTTGTCGGAGCAAGCACTGGCGGAAGTGCAATGTTTACCATACCATTATGTATTTTTCTTGGGTTCCCGGTGCATGTGGCCGTTGCTACAACTCGATTCAGCGCGTTTTTTTCTATGCTCGGGGCGTTTTTCGGATTTTCGAAGCACAAAAAAATCGATTACAGGATGGGGATAATAGGATCACTAATTGCCTGCGTCGGCGCTTATTTCGGGTCGAATATGCTTTTGCTGATTTCCGAAGAATTAGCAAAAAAAGTTATGGGATTCGTAATGCTGCTCCTTTTGATTGTGTCTTTTCTCAAGAAGAACAGTTCAAAGGAGAAAACATCGCTTTCAGAGTGGAAAAAGTGTTTCGGTTATTTCATGTTCTTTATAATCGGGGGAATTGGGGGTGCTTTCGGCGGTCAAGGAGTATTGCTCGTGTACACGTTAACACTGTTTTTCGGAATGAATTTCATAGTTGCCGCCGGCACCCGGGTTATTGTTTCATTTTTCATAACAACAATATCTTTGATAATTTACTCTAATGCCGGTGCGGTCCATTGGCATTACGGAATCGTTCTAGCCGTTGCCTCGCTATTCGGAACATATCTTGGAGCTATTTACAGTATCAAGAAAGGCGAGGGACTAGTGGAAAAAATCTTTGAGGCGATCGTGGTGATGATATCACTGAAATTGCTTTGTTTCTCGTAACGTTCGCGTTTCTGAAATTTTTGAAAAGATATCCAATTCCTTCTTGGGGGAGTTTTAAACTCCCCTCTATTTTCTCTTGTTTTTTGATTATGCGGCACGCGGGAGTGAAGTTTCGATTTCATCTTCCGTATATTTTATCTTCCTGACGACCATGAAACACAAAAGAGCGCATGCCGACATATACAAGCCGTTGCTAAGTATCGTTTGCGTTTGATGTATCAAAAATTCGTTCGCGATAAGAGCCGTTCCTCCGAAAATGGCCGTCGTGATTGACCAGGCGAAACTTGTTCCGCTGTATTTCGTGCCTGTTTTGAAACATTTCACCATGATTGTAAAAAATGTTGCCGAAACTATTGCGTCGATTAAGCCATATATCAATTGTCCCGCTACGGCATGGCGGAAATTTCCGCTGCTTGCCAAATACATTATGATAGGGCTGAGGAACAAAGCTCCCAGCAATCCGATTTTGCACAGTTTGTATCCGTTATTTCTGTCTGCGAAGACTGCAAAAATCGGAATGAGCAACGTATTAAATCCTACTCCGACAGTTATGGCAGAGGCCGCCTGATCTTGCGCGAGATGGCCGATATTTACGGCGATGGTTTTGAAATAGATATTTCCCGTGTATACATACACCGACACAAACATCGAAAAAAACGCCGTACATAGCAATCCGACTTTGTTGTGTTTCCAGGCTGCGATTATCGGAAATTTAAAAAGAGAATTGTTGGCTTTCGCAACGCGAAAATCTTCTGTTTCCTGCATATCCTTACGCAGGTATATCGAAATGACCGCTAATATCGAACTCAACAGAAACGGGATTCTCCAAAAACCCAAGCTGGCGGCAGGATCGAATTTTGTTACGGTGGTGGCCATTATTCCTCCGACGACCATACCTGCGGCAGATGCGAAAGATGTCCATGATCCCGCCAGGAACGGATGTTTTTTGTCGTGTTCCGTTAATATCACGGTGGCACCGTTGAATTCTCCTCCGACGGCGAAACCTTGAATCATTCTGAAGATAACGAGTAGGACAGACGAAATCGTTCCCAAATATTCATATGTCGGCAGAATACCTATCGCAAATGTCGCCACGGACATAACCAAGAGGGAGGCAATCATCGGAGGCTTTCGTCCGTATTTATCTCCGATATGTCCGAAAAATATCGCTCCGGCAGGTCTCATAAAATAGCTTGCGGCAAAAACTCCGTAGATCTTCAAGCGAGCGAGATCTGGGTTATCCGCAGGAAAAAATATCTGCGACAGATAGTCGGCCATGTACGCGAAAAACGTAAATTCTGCCCACTCAAGCAGCGTGCCAAGACTAACAACAAATGTGTTTTTATAACAATTCATTTTTATGTCCTCCGTTTTAGGTTAACTCGAGCGGATTATAGGGAAAAATTAGTGCGCTGCCAATGTTTCTCAGTTCGATTTTGTTGTACAATTCGGCTTCATTATGAAGACATTGGACAGGCGAGCTGATGATTAAATATTTTTCAATAGTTGTAGTTTTATTGGTATTCATTCCGACATTCGGGGCTAATATTCTTGTGTACAACGACAATGGAGTAGATTGGTCCAGTCTACAATGGGTGTCGATTTTTTTCAAAAACAGAGGGGATGAGGTAAAAGATGTGAATGCAGATTTCCTGATTAATGATACTAAATGGATAACTCAATACGATAAAATTGTTATTCCGGGCGGTGCAGATTGTCCATATCATGAAAAGCTAAAAGGTACAGGTTGTCGCAACATAAAAAAGTTCGTGGAAAACGGAGGTACATATATAGGCATTTGTGCTGGAGGATATTTCGGCTGCAAAAAAGTCGAATTCGCGTTGGGGACGGATTTGGAGGTCAATGAATACAGAGAACTTGCATTTTTTCCGGGAGTTGCCCGCGGTCCAATGTTAAAACCGTATGTTTACGACAGCGAAGATGGAGCAAGTGCGGCGAAAATTAGATCTTTAACCGACGGAAGTATTTTTTATTCGTATCACAATGGAGGTTCAACCTTTATTTTAGATAAAATCAACCAAAACGACATAGAAGTTTTGGCTGAATATGCGGACGAAAATAACTCACCGGCAGTAATACGTTGTAAATGCGGAAAAGGTCAGGCTATTTTGAGCGGAATACATTTCGAAGCAGATCAAAAACTTTTGTATTCCACCTCTCCAACAAAAGAGTTGGATAAAATAAAACCAATCGCAGAAAAAGTCAGAAGCACTGAGGAAATCAAAAAGCGTTTTTGGGAAGTTATTTTATGACTGATATTTCACAGAAATAATAAAAAGGTTCAAAAGCAGAGCTCTTGATTACTAAGTCTATTGCAGAAAAAATTGAGAGAACGTTAGAATTTGTGAGAAATCCTGCCTTGGTTTGGAAGATCGGAAGCCATAAACAAAGGAGGGAGGTTCTAAACTTGTGTTTTTCTGAGTCAATTTCTTATGATAGAGAGAAAAAGTTTGGAATACATAAACTTTCCTCAATTTTTAAGGGTTTTAATAGTTTTTCGATCGAAAATACAGAATGGTGGGCCCGGTAAGATTCGAACTTACGACTACCCCGTTATGAGCGGGGGGCTCTAACCGCTGAACTACAGGCCCACTGCTAATAAAATACTACGACGGCGCAAAAAGTCAATCGAGAAAATGGGTTGTTTGAATACGAAATAGGGGAGGATATTGTTGTTCGGATAGATCAGGTGTGTGCGGTTCATAAAAAACAGCTCCCCACTGTTTTTCAATGGAGGGCTGTTTTGCTTTTTTAGACAAGATGTTGAACGACAATGCTTAATTGTCAAATAATGAGTCATTGTAATGATTCGAAAAAGTCGAATCAAAACCATTTGCGTCATTTGACGAAGATTCATTGCCGCTATCAGACTGATGATCAGCGTTTGAAAATTTACTATTGGTTGACGAAACAGAAGACCGCCGAGAAGATGAACTGCTCAGGTCGTAAGATGGGAAATCTCCAAATTCTTCTCTGTAATGGCGGAGAAAATCCTGACCAAAACTATTTGTGTTAGTTCCATTATTTTCCGAAGACGCAGAATCTTCTTGTGTCTCCTGCTCTCCATTCTTCGTACCAGTGGCATCTGCATTTGGTTCTTCCTCTTCGGTTGGATATTTATTACTGTCAAAAGAAATTGAGGACTGACGAGAGATTGAAGGTGTGCTGTCGTTTGAGGAAGGTGCTGATGCATTATCCTGGGCTTCAGCTTGTTGTTGCCCCTGGGCTGGCTCTGGCTGCGCTCCGTCTTGTTGTTGCCCTTGGGCTTCTTCATCCTCCTGATTTCTCCTTTCACGCATATAGTCATCGTAATTATACCCATTCATGCTGTCAGAAGATTCACTGTTGGTTAAGGAAGACCGACGAGAGATTGAAGGAGTACTGCTGTTTGCCTCGGAGTTTTCGCTATTTCCTTCCTCGACCTGATGTCTCTGGTTTTCAGAATTGCCTTGGGGAGCTGGAAGAGCTAGTCTGCTATTTCCCCCTTCGGTCCGATTATCAAGAGCCGGAAGGGCTAGTGTGCCAGTTCTTCCTTCGATCCGATTATTTTCTGCATAGTCTTGTCCACTCGAAGAGTTTTGCGATGACCAAGGTATAAGATTAGCAGGTTCAGGATGTGTTTCTTTTGCTACAGAAGACCGACGAGAGATTGAAGGTGTGCTGTCGTTTGATGAAGGTGCTGATGCATTATCCTGGGCTTCAGCTTGTTGTTGCCCCTGGGCTGGCTCTGGCTGCGCTCCGTCTTGTTGTTGCCCCTGTGCCTGTTGCTCTGCTTCTCGCTGAGCTCTGGCTTCTTCCTCTTGCTGTCTGCGTTGCTCCGACTCTTGTCTCGCTCTGGCTTGTTGCTGTCTCAGGATTGCAGCCTGTCCAGCTCGTATTTGGGCTTCAGATCGTTGCCGTCTCTGGTCTTCAGGTTTTTGCAGTCCCTGGTTTCCAGCTTGAGGCTGTCCCTGTGCTTGTTGCTGTCTCAGGATTGCAGCCTGTCCAGCTCGTATTTTGGCTTCAGATCGTTGCCGTCTCTGGTCTTCAGGTTTTTGCAGTCCCTGGTCTCCAGCTTGAGGTTGTCCCTGTGCTTGTTGCTCCGACTCTTGTCTCGCTCTGGCTTGTTGCTGTCTCAGGATTGCAGCCTGTCCGGCTCGTATTTGGGCTTCAGATCGTTGCCGTCTCTGGTCTTCAGGTTGTTGCTGCCCCTGGGTTTCTTCATCCTCCTGATTTCTCCTTTCACGCATATAGTCGTCGTAATTATACTCATTCATGCTGTCAGAAGATTCACTGTTGGTTAAGGAAGACCGACGAGAGCTCGAAGGTGTGCTGTCGTTTGAGGAAGGTTCGGAGTTTTCGATATTTCCTTCCTCGACCTGATGTCTCTGATTTTCAGAATTGCCTTGGGGAGCTGGAAGAGCTAGTCTGCTATTTCCCTCTTCGGTTCGATTATCAGGAGCCGGAAGAGCTAGTGTGCCAGTTTTTCCCTCGATCCGATTATTTTCTGCATAGTCTTGTCCACTCGAAGAGTTTTGCGATGACCAAGGTACAAGATTAGCAGGTTCAGGATGTGTTCCTTTTGCTACAGAAGACCGACGAGAGCTTGAAGGTGTGCTGTCGTTTGAGGAAGGTGCTGATGCATTATCCTGGGCTTCAGCTTGTTCTTTCTGCGGTATTTCAGCATGGATTGCGTTTTCTAACCGATTTATTCTTCTATTGATTTCATTCAAAATCTCCTTGAGGGTATTAAGTCCTCTACCAAGACATTTGTTGGTGTTTCCGATATTTTCAAACCTAACATTATCATTTTCCCCAACTTTCAATTTAAGATCGCCGGTCCACATTTGGCGTTTTCCAGCGTTAATGCTCTTGAACTTATTCACACATTCTGTGTACTCCTTCTCCACATTTACGAGTTCTCCATCAAGTCGCACGCCAAGTTCACTTGCAAATCTTGCGGTCCGTCTCAATTCAGAAAGTGTGTCTGTAACAACAGTTGCTGAATCGGCAGACTGTACATTATCAATTCTTTCTTGGGCTACAGCCGATGCGTCCGAACAAGTCAGAAAATCAAACACTAACGCCGAACATAAAATGATAACTTTTTTCATAGTCTTTCTCCTTTCTCTTAAACAGTTATCTTTACAA